>NZ_CP083539.1:2024265-2330393 GCF_025144335.1 Jannaschia sp. W003 | reverse complement strand
CGAGGCGGCCGAGGTACCAGAGGTGGTCCTCGCGGATCTCGCCGCGATCGCGTGTGGCCAGCCAACCTTCTCCTTCGGTCAGCGGAACGACCGTGCCGCCCGGTCCGAGGCGTCCAAGGGCGATGTGGTCGCCGCGGATGTGCACGGCGCCGTCCTGCGCGATCTTCAGCGCGACCGATCCCGCCGCACGGCCCACCGAGTCCAGAAGCATCTCGGGCGCACGCGAGACGTCGAGGAAGGTCGAGCGCGAAGCCTCGGTCAGGCCGTAATGCTGGACGATCCGCGCGTTGGGGAAGAGTTCGCGCATCGCCGACTTGTCCGGGCCGGACATGTACTGGCTGCCGATCTCGATCCAGCGCATCTGCGAACCCGCGGCGCCGATCGCATCGCGGTTCGCGAGCACGAGCCGCCAAAGCGAGGGCACGGCCGAGGCGGCGTTGATCTCGCCGCGCGCGAGCATCCGGCCGATCTCCGCTGGGTCGAACCGTTCGGGCAGATAGATCTGGCCGCCCACCGCCGCCACGGCGCGCGCGCGCCCAAGGCCGAAGGAGTAGGTCACCGGAACGCCGACGTACTCGCGTACCTCCCCGGTCAGTTCCATGATGGCGTTGAGGCGTTCCACCACGTCGGCGAGATTGCGGTGGCTAAGCACGATGGCCTTCGGCGGGCCTTCGGTGCCCGAGGTGAAGACGATCTGCGCGGCGTCCGTCGCGTCGGACGGCTCGTGGGAGGGATGGCCCCATCCGAGGCGGGGCCGTTCGGGAAGCTCCAGCCGCTCGACCGAACCCACCATGCCGCGGAGCGACGTGTCGGGCCGCGAGATCGCGAAGACTTGCCGGCGCGCATAGGCTGCGAACGCCGCGTCGAGAAAGTCGTGCGAGCTCTGGGCGGCGATTTCGAGGACGCGGGTGCCACCCAGCTCGGTGACCGCGGAATCGGCGGGTGCGCGACGGGAGTCCTGACCGAAGCCATGGTCGTTGAGCATTCGGCAATCCTCCTGGACGCGTCGCGAGAGCGAAACCGGCATCGGCGGACTAGATCGCCTTTCTGTCCGCAACAAGGTACGGCTATGGTGATCTCTTTGCGCTGCGGGAGGAATTTGGCCGGCGGTGCCTAATGGCACACCGTCCGCGTGGCGCCGGGAAGGACGGCGCGGAGCGGGTGACATTGTCACGCGCAGCGCATTCCAAGGCCGTCCGTTCAAAGAGGTCTGCGCGAAAGCGGCGTCGCGCCTTACGCCGCCTGCCGGTCCAGATGCGCGCCGTAGTAGAGGCCCACCACGTGCTCGGCCTCGGCGAAGAACAGCCAGCGGGCGACGCCGACGCCGGCGATGTGGAGGAGGACGGCCACCGCCGCCGTCCAGTGGTGCAGGGTCAGCAGCATCATGGCCGCCGGGATCAGCGAGGCGAGGAGGATCGCAATGATCCGCAGCTTGGCGGCGTGGCGGCGGGCGACGGTGAAGACCATCTCGCGGGTCAGGTAGTTGTCGCCGGTGTGGGGCTTCTCGAACAGGGTGACGGTGCCGTCGAGGCGCGTCGCGGTGCGGATCGTGGTGCCGGCCTCGGCGAAGCGCCGGTCGCCCTTCCACCAATGCCAAACGTTTATCGCGCCGGCGAGGAGCAGGAGCACGCCCGCCAGCGTGGCCTGACCGGCGAGCAGCGCGCCGCCGGCGAGGCTGTAGGCGAGGAACATCGCCGGGGTCGCGGGCTGGTTCCAGCGCGGCACGGCGCGGAGCTGGGCGTAGATCATCGAGGTGGTGAACACGGTCAGCATCGAGAGCGCGGCGCCGAGCCAGCCCAAGGGGGCGACGTGCAGGTCGAGGAACACGAGGGCGGCGGCGTAGAGGCCCATGGTCAGCAGCGCGGCGATGGCGGCCCACATCTCGCGGCTGAGCCACGAGGTGCGCCACTCGCGGTAGGCCTTCCAGGCGTTGCGGGGGTTCTTGAGGTGGAAGGTGGCCGCCAGCAGGCCGCCCACGGCGAGGGCGTAGGCGACCAGGAAGAACACGAAGGCCACCCAGCCGCGCGGCGGGTCGGGCATGAGGCCGAGGAAGAACAGGAGGCCGAAGCCGGCGCCCGAGAGCGACGAGAAGAGGATGACGGAAGGCGCGGGGTGCATCTCAGATCCGCTCCAGCGCCCGGTCGAGCCAGCCGAGGAAGCCCGCCGGCTCGGCATCGCCGGTCTCGGCGTAGACGGGGGCCAGGAACGGGGCGAGGACGTCCTCGTCGCCCTCCATCACGGGGGCGCCGAGCGTGTCCTTGGGGCGCGGGGGGAGGTACTTGTTCACGGGGCGCGTGCCCTGCTCGGGCATGAGGTCGACGCCGCCGCGCGCCGCGACCAGCTTCGAGACGTCCGACTCCGCGTCGCCAAGGTCGCCGAAGTGGCGGGCGCCGGCGGGGCAGGTGCGGACGCAGGCGGGGACGCGGTCCACCTCCTCCAGCGTCTCATTGTAGATGCGGTCCACGCACAGGGTGCACTTCTTCATGACGCCGGCCAGCTCGTCGACCTCGCGCGCGCCGTAGGGGCAGGCCCAGGCGCACAGGCCGCAGCCCATGCAGGCGTCCTCGTTCACCAGCACGATGCCGTCCTCGGCGCGCTTGTAGGAGGCGCCCGTGGGGCAGACCGTGACGCAGGGCGCGTCCTCGCAGTGGAGGCAGGACTTCGGGAAGTGGACGGTCTGCGCGAGGCGCGGGGGGACGGCCTCGGCGAGGGTGGGGTCGGGCTGCACCTCGTAGGCGTGGATGCGGTTGAGGAAGGTGCCCTCGCTGTCGCCGTAGGCGTTCCGGTCGCTGAGGGGCGCGCCGTAGTTCTGCGTGTTCCAGCCTTTGCAGGCGATCACGCAGGCGTGGCAGCCGACGCAGGTGTCGAGGTCGATGACGAGGCCGAGCTTCTTCTGGGACGGCGGGGGCAGGGCGGTCATGGCTTGGTCCCGCATATGGGAAGCGCCGGGGGCTCCGCCCCCGGGCCCCCGAGGTATTTCGGGCAAAATGAGGGGCGCATCGGGGTCAGACCTTCCATGCGACGACCTCCGGACCTTTGCCCACCGGGCTGGCCTGCGGCGCGACGTGGGGCTGGCTGCGGGCGTCCGCGGGGGCGGGACAGTGGCGCACCTCGACCTTGAGGTCGAACCAGGCGGCCTGGCCGGTGATCGGATCGGAGTTCGACCAGCGCATCCCGTCGGCCCGGGGGGGCATCAGTTCGTGGATGAGGTGGTTCAGGAGGAACCCCTTGTTCACTTCCGGAGCGTCGTCGTGGAGCGCCCAGGCGCCCTTGCGCTTGCCGATGGCGTTCCAGGTCCAGACCGTGCGGGCGTTCAGGGCGGGCATGTGGGCCACGGGCACGACGATCTCGCCGTGGGGCGAGGCGACGCGGGCCCAGTCGCCTTCGCGGAACCCTTCGCGCTCCCAGATCGCGGTGGGGACGTAGAGCGGGTTGCGGCCGTGGATCTGGCGCAGCCAGGCGTTCTGGGTGCCCCAGGAGTGGTACATCGCCATGGGGCGCTGGGTCAGCGCCACGGTGTCGAAGCGCGCTTCGGTCCCGTGCGCCTCGGTCGGGTCCCACCAGATCGGCAGGGGGTCGAAGGTCTCGCGGATGCGCGCGCGCAGGTGGTCGGGCGGCTGGCGCTCCCCAAAGCCCTCGGCGGCGAGCTGGAAGCGGCGCAGGGGCTCGCACCATAGGGTGAAGAGGTAAGGGGTCGGCTTGTCGTAGAGGCCGATCCGCACGGCCCAGTCCTGATAGGCCTTGTTCCACGGCTTCATGAACTGCGCCTCGTCGGGGATGTCCGCGACCGCGAAGCCTCCGTTCTCGATGTAGCGGGCGAGCTGGTCCGGGTTCGGCGCCCCGCGCCCGGTCTGCGCGCCGTCCTCGCCGCGCCAGCCCATGAGGGGGCCGACGCCGGGGCGCCGCTCGTGGCGGACCATGTAGTCGGCGAAGTCCGCGAACTTCTGGCTGCCGTCGTCTTTGACGAAGCCAGGCAGGCCAAGGCGGGCGCCGATGTCGATCATCGCGGACTGGAAGCCCCGCACGTCGCGGTCCGGCTCGACCACGGGCCAGCGGATCGCGTCGGCGGCGGCCTCGGCCTCGCAGATGGGGCGGTCGAGGAGCGAGATGCAGTCGTGGCGCTCGAGATACGTGGTGTCGGGCAGCACGAGGTCGGCGTAGGCCACCATCTCCGACGAGTAGGCGTCGGAGTAGATGATGTTCGGGATCACGTAGGAGCCGTCGGGGTTCGTGTCGGCCAGCATCGCCATGGTGCCGGACGTGTTCATGGACGAGTTCCACGCCATGTTCGCCATGTAGAGGAACAGCGTGTCGATCCGGTAGGGATCGCCCGCGTGGGCATTCGAGATCACCATGTGCATCAGCCCGTGGGCCGACATGGGGTTCTCCCAGGAGAACGCCTTGTCGATGCGCGCGGGCGTGCCGTCCTCCATCAGGGCGAGGTCGTCGGGGCCATGCACGAAGCCGAGATGCGGGCCGTTCAGCGGCGCGCCGGGGTTGAAGCCCGCGTGGGGCTTCGGGTGCGCCGTGGCCGGCTTGGGATAGGGCGGCTTGAAGCGGAAGCCGCCGGGCGCCTCCACGCTGCCGATCAGCACCTGCAGCATGTGCAGCGCGCGGCAGGTCTGGAAGCCGTTGGCGTGGGCCGAGATGCCGCGCATGGCGTGGAAGCTGACGGGCCTGCCCTGCATCGTCTTGTGGACGCGGCCCCGGAAGTCGGTCCACTCGCGCTCCAGCTCGAAGGCCTCGTCGAAGGCCACGCGGGCGATCTCGGCGGCGAAGGCGCGGATGCGGGGGGCGGGGATGCCGACGCGCTCGGCCACCGCCTCGGGGGCATAGTCGGCGCGCAGATACTTGTGGGCCATGTGGTGGAACACGGTGCGGTGGGTGACGCCGCCGTCCTCCCACGCGCCGTTGAGGTCGGGGTCCACGCCGTCGCCGTCGAAGCAGCGGGGGCGCTGCTCCCGGCGGCACCAGACCAGCGCGTGGCCGTCGTCGTCCTTCAGCGGCAAGCCCTTCGTCGGCCCCTCGCGCGCGTCGATCAGCACGGGGGCGTCGGTGAAGTCGCGCAGGTAGGGCAGGTCCACGCGGCCCGCCTTCAGGAGGCAGTGGACCACCGAGAGGATGAACAGCCCGTCTGTGCCGGGGGTGACGCCGAACCAGTCGTCGGCCACCGCGTTGTAGCCCGAGCGCACCGGGTTCACGCCGACCACGCGGGCGCCGCGCGCCTTGATCCGCCCGATGCCCATCTTGAGGGGGTTCGAGTCGTGGTCCTCGGCCACGCCGAACAGCACGAACAGCTTGGTGCGGTCCCAGTCGGGCTGGCCGAACTCCCAGAAGGCGCCGCCGATGGTGTAGATGCCCGCCGCCGCCATGTTCACCGAGCAGAAGCCGCCGTGCGCCGCGTAGTTGGGCGTGCCGAAGGCCTGTGCCCACCACGAGGTGAAGCTCTGGGACTGGTCGCGCCCGGTGAAGAAGGCGAGCTTCGAGGGGTCGGTCTCACGGATCGGTTTCAGCAGGCCGACGGCGATCTCGTAGGCCTCGTCCCAGGTGATCTCCTCGAACTCGCCGGAGCCGCGGGGGCCGGTGCGCTTGAGGGGCGCGCGCAGGCGCGAGGGCGCGTTGTGCTGCATGATGCCCGCGGAGCCCTTCGCGCACAGCACGCCGCGGTTCACCGGGTGATCGCGGTTGCCGTCGATGTAGGCGACGCGCTCCACGCCCTCGGCGTCGCGCTTGACGTGCACGTCGATCCCGCAGCGGCAGGCGCACATGTAGCAGGTGGTCTTGCGCACCGCGTCGCCGGTCCGGGGGTGCAGGTCGATCTCGGGCTCGGTCATAGCGGTCCCCTTCCGGCGCCACGCATGTAAGCGCGCGGGTGCGCCGCCCGAAAGGGGGCGCGGCGGCGGGACGCGGCGCTCACCGGTCCTCCAGAGGCACCCACGGGCGCGCGTCCGGGCCGTCGTAGAGCGTCAGGGGCCGGATCAGGATGTTGCGGCGCCGCTGCTCGAGGCATTGCACGATCCAGCCGGGCATGCGGCCGATCGCGAAGATGGGCACGTAGAGGTCCATCGGGATGGAGTGGAGCTGGTAGATCACGCCAGAGTAGAAATCGACGTTCACGTTCAGCCCGTGGCGGCTGTAGGGCTTCATCGCCTCCACCACGGCCTGGAGGATCTCGTACCATTCCGGCGCGCCCATCTCCTCGCCCAGTTTCCGCACGCCCTCGCGCATGTGGCGGGCGCGGGGGTCCTCGGCGCGGTAGACGCGGTGGCCGAAGCCGGTGACGGGCTCGCGCGCGGCGCGCTTCGCCTTCACGTAGTCGGCTGCGTTCTCGGGCGCGCCGATCTCGCGCACCATCTTCATCACGTCCTCGGCGGCGCCGCCGTGGGCCGGGCCGGCGAGGGCCGCGAGCCCGGCGGTGATCGCGCCATGAAGGTCGGCGTCGGTCCCCACCACCACGCGGGCCGCGAATGCGGATGCGTTCGCCCCGTGCTCGGCGTGGAGGATGAGGTCCACGTCCGCGAGGCGCGCGGCGTCCTCGGACGGGCGCTCGCCCTTCAGCATCCACAGCCAGTTCGCGGCGTGGCCCAGCGCGGGGTCCGGCGCCACGGGGTCGCGACCGTTCCGGATCGCCTCGTGGGCGGCGATCAGCGTCGGCACCTGCGCCATGAGGCGCATGCCGTTGCGAAGGAAGCCTTCCTCGGATGCGTCGTCGGTGCCGTCCTCCAGCGCGGCAAGGGCCGAGACGGCGGTCCGCAGCACGTCCATCGGGTGCCCCGCCTTGCAGGTCGCGATCACGTCCAGCACGGCGTCCGGCACGGCGCGGCCCTGCCGCAACTCGGCGTCGAACGCCTCCAGCGCGTCGCGGTCCGGCAGGTCGCCGTGGATCAGCAGGTAGCAGACCTCCTCGAAGGTGGCGTGCTCGGCGAGGTCGTGGATGGTATGGCCGCGGTAGAGCAGCTCGCCCTTCGCGCCGTCGATGTGGCTGACGCCGGAGCGCTCGAAATAGATGCCCTTCAGCCCGCGGTTGATCTTGACGGTCTCGGTCATCTTGGGTCTCCCGGGGCGATGAGCGTGATGGACGAGGCGAGGGCTGCGGCCCGGAGGCGCGCGGCGCGCGTGGTGTTCCCCGAGCTGGCGGAGCCGCGGGTGGCCGAGGCGGCCGCGCGGCTGACCGCGGAAGGCCTGTGCCTGGCCGTGCCGCTGGCGGAGCCGAGCGAGGCACAGGTCGCCGCGCTGGTCGAGGCGCGCGGCATGGCCGAGGGCATGGCCCGGCGGCTCCTGCGCAAGCCGCTGATGCGCGCCGCGGCGATGGTCGCCGCCGGTGAGGCCGACGCGATGGTGGCCGGGGCCGACGCGCCCACGCGTCGAGTGATCGAGGCCGCCGCCATGGGCATCGGGCTGGCCGAGGGCATCGCGGCGCCCTCGTCGTTCTTCCTCATGCGCCTGCGCGACGGGCGCGAGATGATCTGGGCCGACTGCGCCGTGACCGTGGCGCCCGACGCGGAGGGACTGGCGGCCATCGCGCAGGCGTCGGCCGCCAGCGCGCGGCGCCTGCTGGGACGGGCCGAGGTGGCGCTGCTCAGCTTCTCCACCGGCACGTCCGGCACGGGGCCGAGCGTGGACGCCGTGCGCGCCGCCGCCGAGGCGACCGGCTTCGCCGGGCCGGTGCAGGCGGACGCCGCTCTCGACCCGGAGGTGGGCCGGCGCAAGGGCGTGGCGGTGGAGGCGGTCAACGTGCTGGTCTTCCCTTCGCTGGACGCGGGCAACATCGCCTACAAGCTGGCGCAGGAACTGGCGGGCGCGCAGGCGGTGGGCCCCGTGCTGCAGGGCTTCCGCCGCCCGGTCTGCGACCTGAGCCGGGGCGCGCGGGTGGACGACATCGTGGACGCCGCCGTGATCACCTGCGCGCTGGCCTGAGGCCCGGCCCCCCGGCGGATCACTCCGCGGCGATCCGCATGTCGTCCTTCGAGATGCCCGCCACGCGCACCGGCTTCTTCATGGCGTCGCGGCGGAAGGGCTCGCCCAGCTCCTGGTTCAGCAGCACCTCGATCAGCGTGGTCTCGCCGCGCTTCATCTGCGCGTCGATGGCCTCGGACAGCGCGTCGCGCAGTTCGTCCTGGGTCCGAACGCGCACGCCGCGCAGGCCGCAGGCCTCGGCGATCTTGCTGTAGTCCACCCCGTCGTCCAGCTCGGTGCCCACGAAGTTGTCGTCGAACCAGAGCGTGGAGTTCCGCTTCTCGGCGCCCCACTGGAAGTTGCGGAACACGATCTGGGTGATCGCGGGCCATTCCTCGCGCCCGATCGCGGTCAGCTCGTTCACCGCGATGCCGAACGCGCCGTCGCCGGCGAAGCCCACCACAGGCACGTCCGGCTGCCCGATCTTGGCGCCCACGATGGAGGGCAGGCCGTAGCCGCAGGGGCCGAAGAGGCCGGGAGCCAAGTATTTCCGGCCCGCGTCGAAGTCCGGGTAGGCGTTGCCGATGGCGCAGTTGTTGCCGATGTCGCTGCTGATGATCGCATCGCGCGGCAGGGCCGACTGGATTGCGCGCCACGCCATGCGGGGGCTCATCCAGTCGGGCTTGTCGGCGCGGGCGCGCTCGTTCCAGGTGGTGCCGGGATCGTCCTCCTCGTGGTCGAGCGAGGACAGCTCCTGCTTCCACCGGGACTTGGTGTCGGCGACGAGGCCGCGGCGGTCGTCGCGGCCCGCGTCCCCGGCGCCGTCCGCGAGGCTCTCGAGGATGCCCTCGGCGACCTGCGCCGCGTCCCCCACGATCCCCACGGCGACCTTCTTGGTCAGGCCGATGCGGTCGGGGTTCAGGTCGACCTGAATCACCTTGGCGTCCCGGGGCCAGTAGTCGATGCCGTAGCCGGGCAGGGTGCTGAAGGGGTTCAGACGGGTGCCGAGGGCCAGCACCACGTCGGCCTTCGCGATCAGCTCCATCGCCGCCTTCGAGCCGTTGTAGCCCAGGGGGCCGGCGAAGAGGGGGTGCGAGCCGGGGAAGGCGTCGTTGTGCTGGTAGCCGACGCAGACTGGCGCATCGAGCCGCTCGGCGAGGCGCCGGGAGGCGTCGATGCCGCCCTCGGACAGCACCACGCCGGCGCCGTTCAGGATGACCGGGAACTTGGCCGAGGACAGCAGCTCGGCGGCCTGGCGGATGGACTGGCGGCCCCCGGGCGAGCGCTCGAACTCGACCGGCTCCGGGATCTCGATGTCCACGACCTGGGTCCAGAAGTCGCGGGGGACGTTGATCTGGGCCGGGCCCGACAGGCGCTTGGCCTTGGCGATCACGCGCGCCAGCACCTCGGCGATGCGCGAGGGGTCGCGGACCTCCTCCTGGTAGGCGACCATGTCCTCGAACAGCTTCATCTGCTCGACTTCCTGGAAGCCACCCTGGCCGATCGTCTTGTTGGCGGCCTGCGGCGTCACCAGCAGCAGCGGCGTGTGGTTCCAGTAGGCGGTCTTCACGGCCGTCACGAAGTTGGTGATGCCCGGGCCGTTCTGGGCGATCATCATCGACATCTCGCCGGTGGCGCGGGTGTAGCCGTCGGCCATGAACCCCGCCGAGCCTTCGTGCGCGCAGTCCCAGAAGGTGATCCCGGCCGTGGGGAACAGGTCCGAGATCGGCATCATGGCCGAGCCGATGATGCCGAAGGCGTGGCGGATGCCGTGGCGCTGGAGGACTTTCACGAAGGCCTCCTCGGTGGTCATCTTCATGGCTGTCTCCCCTCGCCGGGCGTGCGCCGGCCGTGCCGCGTCTGCAGGAAATCGGGGCCCGGTCGCCGGCCCGCTTCCCCACGGTCTGCCGTCCTCTACCGGGGCGGTCAAGCGGCCGATAGGGCCAGCGCGGCGGGGCCGGTCGGTCCAGATCAGGCCATGCGCGCGGCGGTCTCGGCGATGCGGCGGATGCCCTCGGGGATGCGGTCCGGGCCGATGGCGCCGTAGCCCAGGCGGTAAAAGGGGCCGGGCGCGGGCGCGGCGCGGAAGGCGTCGGCCGGCTCGATCAGCACGGAGGCGGGGCGCAGGCGCTCGGCCAGGTCGCGCGCGCGCACGTGGATGGGGGCGCGCATCCACAGCGAGGAGCCGCCGAAGGCGCTGCTGCTCTCGGGGGCAAGGCCGCAGTCTGCGAGGGCCGAGACGGCGGCGGCGCGGCGCTCGCGCAGGGCGCGGGTCATGCGCGTGACCTGCGCGTCGTAGTGCCCCTCGGCCAGGAAATGCGCGGCGGCGCGCTGCAGGTGGCCCGGCGGGTGGCGCAGCACGAGGGAGCGCAGGCGCCGCAGCTCGGCCACCAGCGGCTCGGCGGCGGCGACGTAGCCGAGGCGCAGGCCCGGAAAGAGCGACTTCGCGAAGGAGCCGATGTAGATCACCCGCCCCGCGCGATCGAGCGACTTGAGCGCCGGCGAGGGCGGGGCGAGGAAGGCCAGCTCGAATTCGTAGTCGTCCTCGACCACGAGGAAGTTCTCGGCCTCGGCCCGCGCGAGGAGCGCGCGGCGCCGGGCGGTGGGCATGGTGACGGCGGTGGGGCAGTGGTGCGAGGGGGTGACGAAGAGCACGTCCGTGGCCGCGGGCACGGCCTCGGGCGGCAGGCCGTCCGCGTCCACGGCCACGGCGCGCAGGGAGCAGCGCGACAGCTCCAGGATCTCGCGCAGGGCGGGGTAGCCGGGGTCCTCCATCACGGCGAGGCGGCGCTGGGTCAGCAGCACCTGCGCCACCAGCCACAGGGCGTTCTGCGCGCCCATGGTCACGAGGATCTCGCCCGGCCCGGCGAGGATGCCCCGGCGCGGCAGGATGCGGGTGGCGATCTGCTCGACCAGCAGGGGGTCGTCGCGGCCGTAGCTGTCCTCGGTCATGGCGTTGAAGTCGCGCGCGCCCAAGGCCTGCAGCGCGCAGCGGCGCCAGTTGGCGTGGTCGAACAGGCGCGCGTCGGTCTGGCCGTAGATGAACGGGAAGCGGTAGCTGCGCCAGTCCGCGGGCCGCTCGGGGGCGCGGGGGGCGGGGAAGCGCGGGCCGAGGGCGCGGCTCCAGTCCACCCGCGCCTCGGGCGGCGGCGGGGACGCGGGGCGGGACGGCGCGGCGGCGGGACTCGGGGCGTCGCGGCTGACGAAGGTTCCTGAGCGGCCGCGCGCGTCGAGGTAGTCGCCCGCCACGAGGTCGGCATAGGCGAGCGTCACGGTGATCCGGCTGATCCCGAGGTGCCGCGCGAGGCCCCGGGTCGAGGGCATCCGGTCGCCGGGCCGGAAGCGCCCCGCGAGGATGCCGTCCACCACCAGCTCGCGCACCTGCCGCTGGAGCGTGCCCGGATGCGCGGGGTCTAGCGCGAAGGATTCGGCCGGGATGGGCATCGGGGCGAGGCTAGCGCCCGCGTCCGGGCGCCCGCAACGGCACGGGCGGGCCGGGGCCCGCCCGCCCGCGGGTCAGGCGAACACCCGGCCCAGCGCCTCGTCCACGGCGCCGGTGATGGCGTCGATGTCGGACTCGGTGGCGATGAGGGCGGGCGAGAACAGCAGGCAGTTGTTGAAGCCCGGGAGCGAGCGGTTCGAGGCCCCGAGGATCACGCCCTGCGCCATGCAGTCCGCGACCACCGCCTTGACCTGCGCCTCGGGCACCGGCTCGCGGGTGGTGCGGTCGGCGACCAGCTCGGCGCCCGCGAAGAGGCCTTTGCCGCGCACCTGGCCGATCACGCGGTGCTTCTCCGACAGTGCCTCCATGTTGGCGACGAGGCGCTCGCCCATTCGGACGGTGTTCTCCAGGAGGCCTTCGCGCTCGATGATCTCCATGTTCTTGAGGCCCGCGGTCGGCCCGGCGGTGCAGCCGCCGAAGGTGGACACGTCGCGGAAGTAGCCCATCGGGTCCGAAGGGTCGTCCTTGAACATCTCGAAGACCCGCTCCGAGGTGGCGAGGCAGGAGATGGCCGCGTAGCCCGAGGCCACGCCCTTCGCCATCGACACGAAGTCGGGCTCGATGCCGTAGTGCTGGTAGCCGAACCACTTGCCCGTCCGGCCCACGCCGCAGACGACCTCGTCGATGTGCAGGAGCAGGTCGTACTTGCGCACGATTTCCATCACCCGCTCCCAGTAGCCGGGCGGGGGCGTGATGACGCCGCCGCCGGCGGTGATCGGCTCGAGGCACAGCGCGCCCACGGTGTCGGGGCCCTCGGCGAGGATCACCTCCTCGATGGCGTCGGCGGCGCGGCGGCCGTAGGCCTCGCCCGAGAGGTCGCCCCAGCCCTGCGCCTCGGCGCGGTACTCCAGGCAGTGCGGCACGCGGACGAAGCCGGGCGTGAAGGGGCCGTACTGCGCGTTGCGCTCGTCCTGGCCACCGGCCGAGAGGTTGGCGATGGTGGTGCCGTGGTAGTCGCGCTCGCGGTAGAGGATCTTCCACTTGCGGCCGCCGTGCTGGCGGTGCGCGATCTGGCGCACCATCTTGAAGGCCTTCTCGTTCGCCTCGGACCCGGAGTTCGCGTAGTAGATGCGGCTCAATCCGGGCATCTTCTCGATCAGCCGCTCCGCGAAGAGCGAGCCGGGAATGGAGCCCATGGTCTGCGCGAAGTAGTTGAGCTGCACGAGCTGGTTGCGCACGGCGTCCGCGATCTCGGTGCGCCCGTAGCCGACGTTCACGGTCCACACGCCGCCCGAGGTGGCGTCGAGATGCTCCTTGCCGAGCCCGTCCCAGACCCGCATGCCCTTGCCCTCGACGATGATCCGCGGATCGGTCGTCTCCAGCGGCTTGTGGGGCAGGAGGTGGTGCCAGACGTGGCGGCGGTCGGCCTCCACCACGGCGCTCAGGTCGTTCTGCGTGAAATCCTTCATGGGTGTCCTCCCCGCGGGCGCGCCCGCGCGCGCCGCTCATGCCCTGCGCCTAGCACCGAAGCGGGGCGCGCCGATGATGCCAGCCGATCAATTGCCTTGAGTCCAGTCTGCCGGCGCCGTTGCGCGAACGGAAGGCGTCTTCCTAGGATTTCGCGGACCGGCCCTCCCCGCGGGGGCCTCCGGTCTGGACAGGGGGGGCCGCGCCGGTCACTCATGGACCCGAGGGGGGCGACCCCCCAACAACGACCCGGCCCGAGCCGGGCACCGGGAGCCGCGGCGGCCGCCGCCGGCTCCGATCCAACAAGGAGAGCCCCATGCTCAAGAGAACCTTCCTCGCCGCCTCCACGGCCCTCGCCGCGATCGCCGCCGCCCAGGCCGCCCACGCCGACGCCCACCTCGAGGAGCTGACCGTCGGCTACTTCCTGGAATGGCCCATGCCCTTCCTCGCCGCCAAGGCCGACGGCGCCTACGACGAGGCGCTCGGGATCCCCGTGAAGTGGGTCAGCTTCGAGACCGGCACCGCGATGTCCGCCGCCATGGCCTCGGGCGACGTGCACATCTCCGTCTCCCAGGGCGTGCCGCCCTTCGTGGTCGCCACCTCCGCGGGCCAGGACCTCGAGATCGTGGACGTGGCCGTGAGCTATTCGGAGAACGACAACTGCGTCGTGCGCTCCGACCTCGAGATCGACAAGGACACCGTGGCCGACCTCGCCGGCCAGAAGGTCGCCGTGCCGCTGGGCACCGCCGCCCATTACGGCTTCCTGCGCCAGATGGACCACTTCGGCGTGGACGTGGCCTCGCTCGACGTCGTCGACATGGACCCGCCGACCGGCGCCGCGGCCCTGAACCAGGGCGACGTGGGCATGGCCTGCGGCTGGGGCGGCGGCCTCGCGCGCATGAAGGAGGCCGGCAACACGCTGCTGACCGGCGCCGAGAAGGAGGAGCTGGGCATCCTGGTCTTCGACGTGACCTCGGCGCCCGCCGACTTCATCGCCGAGAACCCTGAGCTGATGGCCAAGTTCGTGAAGGTGACCGCGGACGCCAACGCCGAGTGGGCCGAGTCCCAGAGCGACGAGATGCTCGCCAAGATCGCGCAGGAGTCGGGCATGGAGCCCGAGGCCGCCGCGCAGTCGATGTCGACCTTCGAGTTCCCCACCATGGAGGAGCAGCTTTCCGAGAAGTGGCTCGGCGGCAACGCGGCCACCTTCATGAAGGGCGTCTCGGACGTGTTCGTGGAGGCGGGCTCGATCCCGTCCGCGCTCGACAGCTACGAGGACGCGGTGAACACCGGGCCGCTGAACGACGCCTCGAGCATGTGATCCGCTCCGCCGGGGGGCGACGCCGCCCCCCGGCACCCCATCCACCCGCGCGCCCCGCCCGCGGGGCGAGGAAGGGACCGCCATGACGACAGGCCCGGCAACCGGCCTCGCGATCGAGAACCTCTCGATGCGCTTCGACCTCCCCAACGGCTCCCACGTGCAGGCGCTCAAGGACGTCTCGCTGCAGTTGCAGGCGGGGGAGCTGATGTCGGTGCTGGGGCCCTCGGGCTGCGGCAAGACCACGCTCCTGAACATCGTGGCCGGCTTCCTGGCCCCCACCGAGGGACGCGTGATCCTGAACGGCCACGACGTGCGCGGCCCCGACGCCGAGCGCGGCATGGTGTTCCAGCAGGGCGCGCTGTTCGAGTGGATGAGCGTGCGTGAGAACGTGGAGTTCGGGCCCCGCATGCGCGGCACGCCCGTCGCCGAGCGCCGTGCCACCGCGGACCGCCTGCTGGAGATCACCGGGCTGGCGGACTTCAAGGACAAGGCGATCTACGAGCTGTCGGGCGGCATGCAGCAGCGCGTGGCCCTGGCCCGCTGCCTCGCCAACGACCCCGACGTGATCCTGATGGACGAGCCGCTCGGCGCGCTCGACGCGCTGACGCGCGAGAAGATGCAAGGCCTGGTGCTGGAGCTCTGGAAGGAGACCGGCAAGACCATCATCCTCATCACCCACTCCGTGGAGGAGGCGCTGCTGCTGGGCGAGCGTCTGCTCGTGATGGCCCCGCGGCCGGGGCGCATCCACCGCGAGTACCGTCTGCCCTTCGCCGAGGCCGGCGTCAGCGCCGACCTGCGCCAGGTCAAGAAGGACCCCGAGTTCGGGCGCGTTCGCGAGGAGATCCTCTCGATGATCTGGGAAATGGAAGAGGAGATCATGGGCCGGACGGAGGACGCCTGACATGACCGGACTGCTGATCGCCGCCGCCTACGTGGCCCTCTTCGTCGCCTCCATGCTCGTGGTGGGCGCCGCGACTGCGCGCTTCCGGCGGCGCGACTACACCTCGCTCAAGACCGTGACCTTCGGCGACGAGAGCGCCGTGCGCCCGAACCGCTGGGCCTCGGTGATCTCGGTGCTGGTGCTGTTCCTGATCTGGGCCGCCTTCACCGGCTCGGCCCTGTCGCCGCTGCACGTGCCCGGCCCGTTCCAGGGCGACGCGCGCTTCACCTACACCGCCGAAACCGCGGCCGGGGACCGCGACGACGCCGAGGTGGTGGTGCGCGTCCACGAGGTGGGCGCCGACGTCGAGACGCCGGTGGTCGAGCCGGGCGACGGCTTCGCCCTCAATGATGCGGACACGCTGGGCATCTACCGCTCCAAGATCCTGCGGGTGGAGCGCAACGACGCGGGCGGCGACGTCGACGGCTACCGCGTGGTCGCCGTGAACGGCGAGCCGATCGAGGCCAACGCCACGGTCCGCTTCCCCGAGGGCCGCGTGACCATGACCGAGCGTGGCTCGCTCAACTTCGTGCCCTTCCAGGGCTACCAGATGCAGCCCCTCTACCTGCCCAGCCCCGAGCGGGTGGTGCAGGCAGCCGTGGAGGTGGCCACCGACGGCTTCCGCAACTCGACGTTGTGGGAGCATCTGGGCTACTCGCTGTTCCGCGTGCTGGTGGGCTTCGCCCTCGGCGCCCTCGTCGGCATCCCGCTGGGCTACGCCATGGGCCTAAGCGACTGGTTCCGCGGCTGGTTCGACCCCATCGTCGAGTTCATGCGCCCGGTGCCTCCGCTGGCCCTGATCCCGCTGGTCATCATCTGGTTCGGCATCGACGAGACCGGCAAGATCGTCCTGCTGTTCCTGGCCGCCCTCTGGATCATGGCCATCGGCGCGCGCGCGGGCGTCTCGGGCGTGAACATCACCAAGGTCCACGCGGCCTACAGTCTTGGCGCCTCGAAGTGGCAGATCCTGCGCCACGTCATCATCCCCAACAGCCTGCCGGAGATCTTCACCGCCGCCCGCGTGGCGATGGGGGTCTGCTGGGGCACCGTGGTGGCCGCCGAGCTGGTGGCCGCGAACGTGGGCGCGGGAATGATGATTACCACCGCGTCGAAGTTCCAGCAGACCTATATCGTGGTCATGGGCATCATCCTGATCGGCGTGATCGGCTTCGGCATCGACATCCTGATGCGCAAGGCCGAGTCGGTGCTGGTCCCGTGGAAGGGCCGCAGCTAGCCCTCCAGCCAGAGCAGCAGCGCGAAGGCGGCGGCGCCGAGGAGGAGCGCGGAGAACCGGGACTCCCGCTCCTTCGGCAGCTCCTCCTTCAGCACGTTGAGGATCACGCTGCCGCCGAGGGCCGCCATCACCAGCGCGATCCACAGCTCGGGCACCTCGGTCGCCGCGCCGATGCCCCAGCCCAGCAGCACCGCCGCCGAGAGGATCGGCCGCCCGTGGCGCAGGTATCCGGCGCGGAACGCCTCAAGCAGGCCGAAGTCGGTGATGAGCAGGTGCAGCGCCATCGCCACGGCGTAGGTGACGAGCGGCAGCAGCCCGTGCTCGCCCGCGCCGCGATCCACCAGAAGGTAGCCGGTAACGAGGTTGTAGAGCGCGAAGCTGGCGAGGTGGACGCGGTACACGCCGGGGTGGGACTCGTGGTCCTTCTCGGCATCCGCGCGCAGTTCTCGCGACTGGACCGCCCGCTCCACACCGTAGAAGGCGAGCAGCGCGCCCAGCGACACGAGCCAGATGCCGAAGCCGCCCAGCGGGGCCTCGCCCGTCTCTTCGACCAACAGCTCGTGTCCCTCGGCGATCTCGGGCAGGAGATGGAGGAAAACGTAGGCGATCGACGCGCCGCCCGCGAAGCTGAGCCAGCGCGAGCGGGGGCGGTTCGACAGGAAGCGCAGCTGCGGCGTGATCCAGTGGACGAGGACGAGGGCGAGGGCGGCGAGGAGAGAGGGAAGCATGGGGCCGCAACGGCGCGGCCCGCCGAGGGTTCCGCCGTCAGGCCGTGCGGCGGCGCATCCAGACGAGCGACCCGGCGGCGAGCGCCAGGAACGGCACCATCGCGAGGTTCACGGCCGTCCACCCCGCCACCGTAGAGGCGGCCGCGTTCATCAGCCCGCCCGACGACAGCGAGGCGACGGTCACCATCCCCATCACCAGCGCGTCGTTCAGCCCCTGGACCGTGCCCCGCTCCTCGGGGGCGTGGTGGCGCGTGAGCATCGTGGTCGCGCCGATGAAGCCGAAGTTCCAGCCGAGCCCGAGCAGGATCAACGCGCCGTAGAAGTTCACGAGCTCCGTGCCGGCCAGCGCGAACAGCCCCGCGCCCGCGAGGAGGGCCAGCCCGGTGCCCACGATCCGCGCGGTGCCGAAGCGGGCAATCAGGTGGCCGGTGAAGAACGAGGGCGCGAACATCGCCAGCACGTGGGCGGACACGATGTCGGCGGCGTGCCCGGTGGCGAAGCCGCAACCAACGACGGCGAGGGGCGTGGATGTCATCACGAGGTTCATCAGCGCGTAGGCCACCATGGCGCACACGATCGACACCGCGATCGCCGGATCGCGCAGCAGTTCCCGCCGCGTGCGGCCCCGCCGCGCCCCCGGCTCGGGCCGGGGTGGGCGCGGGATGCGCAGCCCGAAGAACAGGAGCAGCCCCACGAGGTTCACCGCCACGGCGGCCACGTAGGTCAGCACGAAGGGGACGGCGGTCACGTCCGCCGTGGCCTTCACGAGCTGAGGTCCGATCAGCGCGCTCAGGAGGCCCCCGGCCATCACGTAGGAGATCGCCTTGGGCTTGAACGCGTCCGACGCGGTGTCGGCAGCGGCGAAGCGGTAGAAGCCCTGCGCGCTCATGTAGACGCCGATGCCGAACGACCCGAGCAGGAACGTGGCGAACGAGGCCCAGAGCAGGCCGAAGGCGCACAGGAGCGCCCCCGCCGCGCCCGCCAATGCGCCGATCACGAAGCCCGCGCGGCGCCCGAAGCGCTGCATCAGCGGACTGATCCACGGCGCGGTGGTCATCGACGCGAACACCGTGACCGAGATCGGCATCGTCGCCAGCAGCGGCGTGGGCGCCAGCGACATCCCGGCCAGCCCCCCGGCCACGAAATGCAGCGGCATCTGCGCCCCGAGGAACGCCTGCGCGGCCACCAGCACGGCGACGTTGCGCCGCGCGGCGCGGTCGTCCGGGGCATTGAGTGAATCGGGGATCGCCGTCATTCCCGAGGCTTACGGGGCCGCCGCGGCAGGGTCCAGCGCGGGCGCGGGCGCGATCAGATGCGCGAACGAGCCGAAGGCCGGCCCCTCGCGCAGCCCCATGGGCGCCAGCCGCGCGCCGGCCGCATCCGAGGCCTCCTCGAATAGCGGCACGCCCTCGGCACGCAGCGTGGTGGCGTAGTGGAACTCGTGCGCGGCCCAGCGGCCCTCCAGCGGGCCGTGCCGCGCGCGCAGAGCACGATAGCCGAGGTGGAGGCGGCGCTCGGCGAAGCTCGTCTCCAGCCGCAGGAGGCCCGCCATGCGGTGCGCGTGGCCCTCAGCGTCCGTCAGCGCGTCGCCCATCACCATGAAGCCCCCGCACTCGCCCCAGACCCGCCGGCCCCGCAGCGAGCCGAGGAAGTGACCCGCGGCGGCGATGCGTCCCGCATGGAGCTCGGGGTAGCCGCCGGGCAGGTAGACCAGCCCCGCCTCGGGCGCCGGCTCGTCGGCGAGGGGCGAGAAGACCGCGATCTCGGCGCCCGCCCGGCGCCAGCCTTCGAGCAGGTGCGGGTAGCTGAACGCGAAGGCCCGGTCGCGGGCCACGGCGATGCGCTGCGCGGGCGGCGCGAAGAGCGGCGGCGGGGCGTCGGGTAGGGGGCGGGCGAGGGCGAGCAGGTCATCGAGGTCGACCGCCTCCGCGACCGCTTGTCCGGCGCGGGCGAGGAGCGCGTCGAGATCGTCCCGCTCCTCGGCCTGCACCAGCCCGAGATGGCGCGAGGGCAGGGCGAGCGCCCGGTCGCGGCGGATCGCGCCCAGCACCGGCAGCGGGCAGGCCTCGCGCAGCATGGCTTCGTGACGGTCCGACCCGACGCGGTTCAGGATCACGCCCGCGACCTCCGTCCCGGGGTCGTGCGCCGCGAACCCCGCCACGAGGGGCGCCACCGACTGCGCCATGCGCGCGGCGTCGATCACCAGCACGACGGGGATGCCAAGCGCTTTCGCCACGTCCGCCGCCGAGCCGCGCCCGTCCGCGCTCGCGTCGAACAAGCCCATCGCGCCCTCGACCACCAGCGTGCCGGGCCCGGCGGCGAGGCCCCGCAGGGTGGCGGCGTCCATCGCCCAAGCGTCGAGGTTGGGGCAGGGGGCGCCGCTAGCCGCCTCGTGGAAGCGCGGGTCGATGTAGTCCGGCCCCGATTTGGCGCCGCGCACCGCCTCGCCCCGGTCGCGCAGGGCGCGCAGGAGGCCCAGCGTCACGGTGGTCTTGCCGGCGCCCGACGCGGGCGCGGCGATCAGGAGGCCGGGCATGGGTGGGGGCGCGGGAGGGGGCTTTGCCCCCGCGCTGCACACGTCCGGGGCTTCGCCCGTCCGCAGGCGGATCGGTCCACTGGACCGATCCCGAGAAGCCTGCGAACCCCCTCGGTATTTCCGGCAAGATGAGGGAGGGGGACGGTTCGCGTCACACGCCCCGGCCTCGAGCCGGGGTCTCGGCCATCGACATGCACCGTCGCCCGACCGGAAGCGCTACCCCTCACCTCGCCCCCCGTCACGCACTCTCCGCCGGCCGCCCGCGCCCGAGCGGATCGAGGTCGCGCGGCGCCTCCCCCGCCGCCTGCGCCTGCCAGTCCAGCACGTCCCGCAGCCGCACCACCCGCCCCACGCAGATGATCGCCGGGGGCGCGAGTCCCGCCGCCTCCCCATCCTCGACGCAACGCGCCAGCGTGGTCTCCACGGTGCGCTGTTCCGCGAGCGTGGCCGTCGACGTGATCGCCACCGGCTCGTCCGCCGCGCGGCCCCCGGCGACGAGCGCGTCGCGGATTGCCCCGAGGTGCTTCATCCCCATGTAGATCACGATCACCTGCGACCCGCGCGCGATCGCGCCCCAGTCCAGCGAGGCTGGCGCCTTGCCGGTGGCGTCGTGCCCCGTCACGAAGGTCACGGACTGGTTCACGTCGCGGTGCGTCACCGGGATGCCCGCATAGGCAAGCCCCGCGATGCCCGCGGTGATGCCCGGCACGATGCGGATCGGGACGCCGTGCTGCACCAGCGTCTGCGCTTCCTCCCCGCCGCGCCCGAACACGAAGGGATCGCCGCCCTTCAGCCGCAGCACCCGCCGCCCGGCCCGCGCCAGGGCCACCAGCCGCAGCGAGATGTCGCGCTGCTTGGGGGAAGGCTTGCCGCCGCGCTTGCCGGCGTAGATGCGCTCCGCCCCCGGCGCGGCCCATTCGAGCACCGCCTCCGAGACCAGCGCGTCGTACACCACCACGTCCGCCTGCCGCAGCGCGTGCAGCGCGTGGAGCGTCAGCAGCCCCGGATCGCCCGGGCCGGCCCCCACGAGCCAGACCCAGCCGGGCAGCATCTCGGGCCAGTCGAAGTGGGGCAGGTCGGTCATGTCCCGAGCCTTAACGGGGAGGCGCGGCGCGCGGAAGGGAGTTGGCGACCGTGCGCGCGCGTGGCACGACATGGGGCATGGAGACCAAGCCCCTCCGGCGCGGCTGGACCACCGGCGCCTGCGCGACCGCGGCCTGCGCCGCGGCGCTGGAAGGCCTGTGGGGCGAGGGCATCCCCGGGACGGTCTCGATCGTGCTCCCGCGCGGCGAGCGGCCCACCTTCGCGGTGGTGCACCCGCGCATCGGCGACGGCTGGGCCGAGGCCGGCATCGTCAAGGACGCCGGCGACGACCCCGACGTGACCCACGGCGCCGAGATCCGCGTGCGCGTCGCCCCCTCGGCGGGCGGCGTCGTGTTCCGCGCGGGCGAGGGCGTCGGCACGGTCACCAAGCCGGGCCTGCCGATCGCCGTGGGCGAGCCCGCCATCAACCCCGTGCCCCGTGCCATGCTGGACGAGGCGGTGGCCGCCGCCGCCGCCCGCCACGGGCGCGGCCCGGACGTGGAGATCACCGTCTCCGTCCCAGGCGGCGCCGCATTGGCGCTGAAGACCTGGAACCCCCGCCTCGGCATCGAGGGGGGGCTGTCGATCCTCGGCACCACGGGCATCGTGCGCCCCTTCTCCTGCGCCGCCTGGATCGCCTCAATCCACCGGGGCGTGGACGTGGCGCGCGCCTCCGGCCTCCTCCACGTGGCGGGCTGCACCGGCGCCACCTCGGAGCGGACCGTGCAGGCGCTCCACCGCCTGCCCGACGGGGCCATGCTCGACATGGGAGACTTCGCGGGCGGGCTGCTCAAGTATCTCGCCCGCAACCCCGTTCCATGGGTTACGATCGGGGGGGGGATCGGAAAGATGACGAAGCTCGCTCAAGGGGCGGCCGACCTGCACTCCGCGCGCAGCCGGGTGGACTTCGCGTGGTTGTCGCGGCTCGCGGGCACGGACCTGACGGGCTGCAACACCGCGCTGGAGGCGGCGGGCCGCGTGCCCGGCCTCGGCCAGCGCGTCGCCGAGGCGGCGCGGGCGGAGGTGGCCCGGCGCCTGCCGGACGCGCGGGTGGACGCCGTGGTGGTGGACCGGGCCGGAACGGTGCTCGGACATGCCTAGGCCCAACCGCCGCCGCGCGCTGGTACTCGCCGGCACGTGGGAGGCGCGCGAACTGCTCCTGCGCGTGCGCGACCGCGAGGTGGTGGGATCGCTGGCGGGGCTGACGCGCGCGCCCGCGCTGCCCGGCGAGATGCGCATCGGCGGCTTCGGCGGCGACGGGGGCTTCCGCGCCGCCCTCGCGGAGTTCTCCGCCGTGGTGGACGCGACCCATCCCTTCGCCGAGCGCATAACCGAGCGCGCCGCGCGCCTGTGCGCCGAGACCGGCACGCCCCACCTGCGCCTCACCCGCCCCCCCTGGGAGGCAGAGCCGCACTGGCATCACCACGCCACCCTCGCCGAGGCGGCCGAGGCCATGCCGGAAGGCGCGCAGGTGCTCGTGACCGCGGGCCCCGGCGGGCTGTCGCCCTTCCTCGGACGCGGCCTGCATCTCTGGTGCCGGCGCGTCGACCCGGCGCCGCCGATGGAGGGCGTGGAGTGGATCGTCGGCGGCCCCGCCGAGATGGCCGAGGAGGTCGCCACCATGCGCGAGCGGGGCATCACCCACCTCGTGGCCCGCAACTCCGGCGGCTCGGGCCGCTGCAAGCTCGCCGCGGCCCACCTCGTGGGTGCCGAGATCCACATCGTCGACCGCCCGGCCCCGCCCGCCGGGGGAGAGGAGACCCATGACATCGATGCCGCCGTCCGCTTCGTCGCCGCCCACGCGGATCATCGCGACGCTTGAGGACGTGAGGGAGGGCGCGGCGTGGCTGGCTGCGACCGAGCCGCGCTTCGCCCACGCGCTCGATCTCACCGGACCGCTGCCGCTGCGGCGGCGCCGCGACGGCTTCGCGGCGCTGCTCGCGGCGATCGTCTCGCAGCAGGTCTCGGTCGCCGCCGCGCGCGCGATCCTCGCCCGCTGCACCGCCGCCGGCATCACCGGCCCGCGCAAGGTGATGTGGGCCACGGACGAGGAGCTGCGCGCCTGCGGCCTGTCGCGCCAGAAGGTCCGCTACCTGCGCGAGCTGTCGCAGGCCGGCATCGACTGGAAGTCTTTGCGCACCGCGCCCACCGACGCCGTGGTCGAGGAGCTGATCCGCGTGCCCGGCATCGGCCGCTGGACCGCCGAGATCTACGCGATGTTCTCGCTGGGCCACGCGGACGTGTTCGCGCCCAACGACCTCGCCCTGCAGGAGGCGGCGCGCCTGCTGTTCGCCATGCCCCACCGCCCCAAGGAGCGCGAGATGCGCGCCATGGCCGAGGCATGGTCGCCCTGGCGCGCGGTTGCGGCACGCCTGCTGTGGTCCTACTACCACGTCGCCAAGAGCCGGGAAGGAACCCTATGACGCTGCGATACGAACGGCGGGGCCCCGATGCCCCCGAGCGACTGGTGATCTTCCTCCATGGCTACGGGGCCAACGGCGCCGACCTTATCGGGCTGGCCGACCCCCTGGCCGAGCACATGCCCGGCACGGCCTTCCTCGCCCCCGATGCGCCCGAGGCAAGCACCGCCAATCCCGCCGGCCTCCAGTGGTTCCCGATTCCCTGGATCGACGGGTCGAGCGAGGAGGAGGCCGCCGCCGGCATGGAGCGCGCCGTGGCCGACCTCGACGCCTTCCTCGACGAGACGCTGGCGCGCGAGGGCGTGGCCGCGAAGGACGTGGTGCTCGCCGGTTTCAGCCAGGGCTGCATGATGGCCCTCCACGTGGCCCCGCGCCGCGCCGAGGCCGTCGCGGGCGTCGTGGGCATCGCGGGCCGCCTGCTTGCGCCCGAGCGGCTCGCCGACGAGGTGCGGGTGCGCCCGCCGGTGCTGCTGGTCCACGGCGACATGGACGACGTGGTGCCGCCCCAGTCGCTGCCCGAGGCCGCCGAGGCGCTGGAGGCCGCGGGGTTCGAGCGCATCTACGCCCACGTCATGAAGGGCACCGGCCACGGCATCGCCCCCGATGGCCTTTCCGTGGCGCTGGCCTTCATGCGCGACGTGCTGAAGCTCGAGGGGTGACGCGACGTTCGCCAGGTTTCACGCGGACTTACGGGACGAGGACGCCGCTCGTTAACCATTCGTTAACCTTTTAGGCATAATCCCGGACCAAGGCACTCCTCGTTGATCCGATCCGTGCCATGGGGGTTTCAGGACCTTCGCCTCCGGTCCGGCGTGCGGCAGTCCCGCCGTACCGGGGGCACCCCACCTTCCACCGCGGACGACGCGATCGCTCCGGCCCTGTCGGAGCCGTGATCGGCCACGTCATCTGGAAGGTTGCACGGCTTCCGACGCGATATATAGTTTCCACCGAGGGCCCGCCGCATCGCAGATGCGCCCCTGGCCCCGGAGGATTGCGCGATGCCCGCCCCCAGCCCGTCCGGCGCCCCACGCAGCGGCGACTTCCGCTCCGCCTTCGTGCGCGAGGCGGCGGGCACGCGGCACTTCCCGGCGCTGGTGCTGAACGCCGACTACCGCCCGCTCAGCTACTACCCGCTGTCGCTCTGGCCCTGGCAGGAAGCGGTCAAGGCGGCCGTGCTCGACCGCGTGACCATCGTCGCCGAGTACGAGGAGGTGGTCCGCTCGCCGAGCATCGAGATCCGCATCCCCTCGGTGGTGGTGCTGCGCGACTACGTGGCGCCGCAGCGGACGGCGGCGTTCACGCGCTTCAACCTGTTCCTGCGCGACGAGTTCCGGTGCCAGTACTGCGGCTCGCGGGGCGACCTGACCTTCGACCACGTGATCCCCCGCGCCCGCGGCGGCATCACCTCGTGGGAGAACGTGGTCGCCGCCTGCGGGCGCTGCAACCTGCGCAAGGGCTCGAAGTCGCTGCGCCAGGTGGGCTTCACCCTGCGCCGCCCGCCGCGCCGCCCGTCGCCCGCGCAGCTCATGAACCTCGGGCGCAAGTTCCCGCCCGGGCATCTGCACGAGAGCTGGATGGACTTCCTCTACTGGGATGCCGAGCTGGACGCCTGACGCCGCCAGCCCCGCATCGCCGCCCACGCCGTCGCCAGGACGGCCAGTAGGCAGAGCGCGGCCTTCGACACGGTGCCCATCGTCCCCTCGATCAGCAGCGCGTGCGCCGCCGTGCCCCCGACCACTGCCGCGCCCAGCGCGAGGTGCGCCCGCCGCCACGTGGCAGGGCGCAGGCGTCGCCGACCCACCGCCACCACGGCGGCGGCGAAGGCGGCCCACATCGCGGCGACGCCCCAGGGCGAGAACGGCGTGGGCGAGCGCAGGAGCAGGGCGTCGACGACGTCCGGCGGGCTGGTGACCCATAGGCCGCCCACGTGCACGAGGATCGCCGCGATCAGCAGCACGCCCGCGGCGCGGTGCACCCGGCGCCCCCGCCGCGCGCCGAGGCCGGGCAGCGCCCCGGTGGCCAGCAACGGCTGCAGGAGGAGGCACGCCAGTCCCACCACGCCCGCGAGCCCCGCCGCGACGTAGACCGGCTCGCGCCAGGCCAGCAGCGGGCTGGTGGACGCGATCCAGAGGGGGACGGCGATCGCGGCGGCGAGCGCTCCCCAGATCAGGGCGGCACGCGCCACGATGCGCGGGTCAGGCAGGTTGAAGCACGAAGTCGACGTGCAGCGCCGTCTGGTCGGGGCGAGCCATGACGGGGCGCAGGAACACGGTCTCGAAGCCGCCGCCGCCGAAGGCCGCATCCTGTTCTGCGTCGAAGGCGAGATGGCCGTGGGGCTGGCCGAAGGCGGGCACGATCTGCGGCATGTCCATGCGGAAGCTGCCGTCCGCCGCCGTAAGGGTGGCGCCGTGGCTGCGGGCGTCGCGCTCGTGGCCCTCGGTGGTGTGGGCCCAGATCTGGATGCGCCGCCCCGGCAGCGGGGCGCCGTCGCCCGCACGGCGGACCGTGCCGGTCATCAGGAACCCGCCGGCCCCGATCCGCTCCACCACCGGGGCGCCGGGGCGGTAGTTGTTGGCGCCGCCGCGCATGGTCGGCGTGGGCGCGAGCGCGCCGTAGGCGGGCACGGCGAGGCCCGCGAGCGCGGCGGCTCCGGTGGCGAGGACGCTGCGGCGGGTGGCGGGGATCATGGCGAGGCTCCCTTGCGGCGGGGTGAGACCCCAGAGGTAGGGCACGGCCCCGGCCCCGTGAACCGTGCACACGAGAATGGGAACGCCTAGCCCACGTCCAGCTCCGGCTCGCCGCCCAGGCGGCGGGCGAGGGGCGCGACCGTCAGGCCCTGCACGATGATCGAGAAGAGGACCACCATGTAGCAGGCGGTCAGCATCAGCGGCTTCCACTCGTTCTCGGGCAGCGCCAGCACGAGGGCCACCGAGATCCCGCCCTTGAGGCCGCCCCAGGTCATGATCCGCGTCACGCCCTGCTCGAGGTTGGCCGAGAAGGGCTTCAGGATCGCCACCGGCACGGCCACGGCGGCGAAGCGCGCGACGAGGTGCAGCACGATCGCCCCCAGCCCGGCCACGAGATAGCTCGCGTCGAAGGCCACCGCGAAGACCTCGATGCCGATCAGGAGGAAGAGCACGGCGTTCAGGATCTCGTCGACGAGCGTCCAGAAGGTGTCCACGTGGGCGCGGGTCTCGGCGCTCATGCCGTGGCGCGTGCCTACGTCGCCGATCAGGAGGCCCGCCACCACCGCCATGATCGGCGCCGAGACGTGGAGCCAGAGCGAGAGCTGATAGCCCCCGAAGGCGAGCGCCAAGGTGATCAGGACCTCCAGCGGCGGGTCGTCGATGCGCCGCATGATGCGGAACGTCACGAAGCCGAGGGCGGCGCCCAGCAGCGCCCCGCCGAACGCCTCCTGCGCGAAGAGGAGCGCGGCGCCCGACAGGCCCGAGCCGTGGGCGTCGTCCGCCGGAAAGGCGATGCCGACGAGGACCAGGAACACCACGTAGCCTACGCCGTCGTTGAACAGCGACTCGCCGGCGATCTTGGTCTCCAGCGACTTCGGCAGCTTGGCCGCGCGCAGCACGCCCAGCACGGCCACGGGGTCGGTGGGCGAGATCAACGCGCCGAACACGAGGGCCACGAGGATCGGCGTGCCGGTGAGCCAAGAGAAGCCGACGCCCGCGATGGCGGTGGAGAGGCCGACGCCGATGGTCGCCATGAGGAGCACGAGCAGCCACTCGCGCCGCAGCGCCTCGACCTTCACGTGGAGCGCGCCGGCGAAGAGGAGGAGGCCGAGCATCCCCTCCAGCAGGGCGTCCGAGAACTCGATGCCGAGCACGACCTCCTCGATCGACTCCTCGACCGTGAGCCACGGGAACACGGCGTCCGCGCCGATGATCAGGAACGAGGCGACGAGGGCCACCACGAGGATGCCGATGGCCGAGGGCAGCTTGAGCACGAGGTGGTTCACGGCGCCGAAGAGGGCCGCGGCCACGAGCAGCAGCGAGGCGATGGCGAGGATGTCCATGGGGGCGTCCTAGGGTGTCGGGGCGCGGGCGGGCGCGGCCTCGGGGGCCGCACGCGCCTCGCGCCAGAGGATGTAGAGGCCGGTGGCGACCGTGACGGCGATGCCGAGGTTGGCGAGCGGGTCGGGCCAGTCCCCGAACAGCCACAGCCCCACCAGGGCCGCGACGGGGATCTCGACGTACTGCATGGGCGCGAGGGTGGCCGCGGGCGCGAAACGCAGCGACCACGTCATCATCAGATGCCCAAGGGTGCCGAGAAGGCCCATGAGGAGCAGGAGCGGCCAGTCGCCGCCCACGGGGGCGAGCGCGACGAGAGGGCCGCCGCCCAGCGCGTAGCCCGCCCCGAGGAGGGCGAGCGCGACGATACCCGCGTCGGCCTGCATCGCCACCGGGTCGGCCTCGCGGGCAAGCGCGCGGGTGGCGAGGATGAAGAGCGCGAAGACGACCGCGACGCCGAGCGGCAGCAGCACCGCCCAGCCGGCCTCGGCGAAGGTGGGCTGCATCACGAGGAGCGTGCCGCCGAAGCCCACCGCGCAGGCGAGCAGGCGGTGGGGACCGACGGTCTCGCCGAGGAGCACGTGGCCGAGGAGCAGGAGCACGAAGGGCATCACGAAGGCGATCGCGATGGCCTCGGCGAGGGGCAGGACGCGCAGGGCGGAGATCATCAGGAAGATGCCCGCGATCTGCAGCACGGCGCGCAGGGCAGTCAGCATCCAGCCCCGGCGCGACAGGGCGAGCGTGCGGCGCGTGGCGAGCGCGAGGGGGACCAGCACCGCCACCTGCGCGGCGAAGCGCGCGAGCACGAGCTGCAGGACGGGGAAGGTGCCGGCGAGGATCTTGGCGGCGGCGTCGGCGAGCGGGGCGGCCACGCAGAACCCCATCATCAGAGCCACGCCGAGGACCGGCCGGTCGGAGGGACGGAGGAGCGCGGTCATGGCACGGGGTTACGCGGGGCGCGGGCGGGGGGCAATGGCGAGGGCCGGTCCGCCTCCGGCGGACGGATCGGTCCGGTGGACCGATCCGAGGCCCGAGCGCGCCCCCGCACCGGCGGGGTCGCCGGTGGAAGCGCGACGGCAGCCTCGCCCCGGGCCCGACCCGGGGCCTCGGGGTGACGGTGGAGGTGGTGCTGCGGAGCGGGGACGGAC
Source organism: Jannaschia sp. W003 (assembly GCF_025144335.1). NCBI lineage: Bacteria > Pseudomonadati > Pseudomonadota > Alphaproteobacteria > Rhodobacterales > Roseobacteraceae > Jannaschia > Jannaschia sp. W003. The sequence continues at coordinate 2,302,153 of NZ_CP083539.1, read as the reverse complement.
GTCGGGGCGCCATATGCCATCGCCCCGTTCCGGAGGGCTGTTCCAACAGCGCCCGGAGGCCCCGGATCAGGTCCGGGGCGTGTCGCGCTTCGTTGCAGGCGACGCCCGTCGCTCGCTACGCCCCGGCCCCCGCGTCGGGGCCTCGGGGTGCGGTTGGCGGTGGCGTTGCGGAGCGGGGCGGAAGCGGCGCCACACGCCGTCGCCCCTCCACAGGAGGAAGCTCCGACGGCCCCCACAGGCCCCGGGCCAAGCCCGGGGCGCTCCCAGCCCAGCCCTCAGCGCAGGATCGACCGCCCCGCGTACCGCCCGCGCTCGCCCAGCATCTCCTCGATGCGGATCAGCTGGTTGTACTTCGCGAGCCGGTCCGAGCGGGCCAGCGAGCCGGTCTTGATCTGCCCGCAGTTGGTGGCGACGGCGAGGTCGGCGATGGTGGCGTCCTCGGTCTCGCCGGAGCGGTGCGACATCACGCAGGTCATGCGGTTGCGGTGGGCCATGTTCACGGCCTCCAGCGTCTCCGACAGGGTGCCGATCTGGTTGACCTTCACCAGCAGCGAGTTGGCCGCGTTCTTCTCGATGCCCTCGGCCAGCCGCGCGGGGTTGGTGACGAAGAGGTCGTCGCCCACGAGCTGCACCTTGCCGCCCAGCGCCTCGGTCAGGGCCACCCAGCCGTCCCAGTCGTCCTCGGACATGCCATCCTCGATCGACAGGATCGGGTAGTCGCGCACGAGCGCGGCGAGGTAGTCGACGTTCTCGTCGGGCGACAGGGTCTTGCCCTCGCCGGCGAGGTGGTAGGCGCCGTCGCGGTAGTACTCGGTCGCGGCGCAGTCGAGGGCGAGCCAGACGTCCTCGCCGGGCTCGTAGCCAGCGCGCTCCACGGCCTTGAGGCAGAAGTCGAGCGCCTCGCGGGTGGAGGGAAGCTCGGGTGCGAAGCCGCCCTCGTCGCCGAGACCCGTCGAGAGGCCCGCCTGCGTGAGGTCCTTCTTGAGGGTGTGGAAAATCTCGGAGCCCATGCGGACCGCCTCGGCGACGGAGTCCGCCGAGACCGGCATGATCATGAACTCCTGGATGTCGATCGGGTTGTCGGCGTGCTCGCCGCCGTTGATGATGTTCATCATCGGCACGGGCAGGGTGCGCGCCGCCGTGCCGCCGACGTAGCGGTAGAGCGGCAGGCCGGCGGCCTCGGCGGCGGCCTTGGCAGCGGCGAGGGAGACGCCGAGGATGGCGTTGGCGCCGAGGCGCGACTTGTTGGCCGAGCCGTCCAGCTCGATCATGCAGGCGTCGATGTCCTCCTGCTCGGTCGAGTCGAAGCCCACCAGCGCATCGGCGATCTCGCCGTTCACGGCGGCCACCGCCTCCAGAACGCCCTTGCCCTTGTAGCGGGCGGCATCGCCGTCGCGCTTCTCAACCGCCTCGTAGGCGCCGGTGGAGGCGCCCGAAGGCACGGCGGCGCGGCCCATGGTCCCGTCCTCCAGCGTCACGTCGACCTCCACGGTCGGGTTGCCGCGGCTGTCGAGGATCTCGCGGGCGTGGACGTCGGTGATGGTGAACATGGGGGAACTCTCCGGGTCAGGGTCGCGCGCCTCTTAGCGCGGCGGGTCACGTTGGGGAAGCGGGCGCCGCGCCCGGGCCTCGCGCAGGAGGGTGAAGACGCCGGCGCCGACCACGACGGCGATGCCTGCGAGGGTGAAGGCGTCGGGGCGCTCGCCGAAGAAGATCGCGGCGAGGACGAGGGCGAAGACCATGCGCGCATATCGGAACGAGGAGATCACCGCGATGTCGCCGGCGCGGGTGGCGCCGACGATGGCGACGTAGCCGGCCAGCCCGAACACGAGGCAGCCCGCCATGGTCAGGAGCTGGAGCGCGGTGGGCACCACGAGGGGCTGGGCGAGGGCGAGCTGCAGCAGGAGGCCCGCGGGCACGATCGCGGCGAAGGCGACCATGGACAGGAGCAGCCCCGAGAGCGCGTTGGGCAAGCCGCGCGTGGCGAGGTCGCGCACGGCGAGGCAGAGCATGCCGCCCACGGCCAGCAGCACCAAGGGATCGAAGCTGTCGGCGCCGGGGCGCAGGATCAGGAGCACCCCGCCGAAGCCCACCGCGATCGCGGTCCAGCGCCGCCAGCCCACCGTTTGCCCGAGGAACAGGGCGGCGCCCATCGCCACCACGAGCGGCGTCGCCTGGATAACGGCGGAGGCGGTGGCGAGCGGGATCAGAACGACGGCGGGCACGAAGAACGAGGCGCCCACGGCGTCGGCGGCGGAGCGCAGCAGCACGCGGGGGTGGCGCAGCTCGGGGACCCACAGCGGCTCGCCGCGCAGGGCGAGGATGAGGCCGAGGACGAGCGCGCCGCCGAGGCCCAGCATCCAGATGATCTGCGCCGGCGGCAGGGCGCCGCCCAGCGACTTGATGAGCGCGTCTTCGCAGGCGAAGCCGGCCATCGCGGCGGTCATCAGCGCGCAGCCGCGCAAGGTGGCCGCGCGCTCACCGGCTTCGGGATCGAGGGGGGCGCCGGCGGAGCCGGGGGGCAGCGCGCTCACGGGCGGCGCACGCCGAACAGCTCCAGCCGGTGGCCGCGCAGCTCGTAGCCGAGGCGGCGGGCGATGCGCTCCTGCAGGGCCTCGATCTCGGGGTCGCAGAACTCGATGACCTCGCCGGTCTGCACGTCGATCAGGTGGTCGTGGTGCTCGCGCTCGGCGTCCTCCCAGCGGGCACGCCCGTCGCCGAACTCGCGGCGCTCGAGGATGCCGGCCTCCTCGAACAGCTTCACGGTGCGGTAGACCGTGGCGACCGAGATCGCCGGATCGACCGCGGCGGCGCGGGCGTGGACGGTCTCGGTGTCGGGGTGGTCGTCGGCGGCCTCCAGCACCTCGGCGATCACGCGGCGCTGGCCGGTGAGGCGCATGCCGTGGCTCTCGGCGCGGGCGAGGATCGGGGGACGGGTCATGGCGCCCCAATACGGCGCGGGGGCCGTGGGCGGAAGGGCCGAAGCCGTCGTGCTCGTGGTCCGGGATCGGCGCCGCGTTCGAGGTCGAACGGACGGATCGGGCGGCCCGGACGGACGTCCGGGGTGTCCTCGGGGGCGTCATCCCCCCCTCGTTGCATGCGGTTCGGACGATGGGCCCCGTGCCAAGGGGGCCCCGCCATCTCCGTCATTCCGGTCGGGGCCGAGGCCCCTGCGCGCGAGGACGGGTTGTCCGGGGGAGCGGTTAACGGGGGGTGAATGGGCCGCCCCGGACTCGATCCGGGGCCTTCGCCATCCGCATTCGCATCGCTCAGCAGTTCCAGCGCCGACGGGTCCCGGAGGCCCCGGCTCAGGGCCGGGGCGGGGCGGGTGGCAGGTCCAGCGGCGCGGCGTCGGGCGCGGGCGGGTTGCGGAAGCCCATGCGCGCCCAGGCCACGAGGAGGCGGGCGTAGAAGCCGAGGGAGTGGGTGCGCAGGTTGGGCACGTCGTGGGGCAGGTCGCGATCCCCGGTCATGGTGCGGAACTCCGTGCGGGGGCGGGCGCTCTCGGTCCAGATTGCCGCGTAGAGGCTGAGCCAGTGGCCGCCGGGGAACTCCAGGAACACGGGCGTGCCGCAGCAGGTTGCCACCACGCGGCGGGTTCCGCCCTCGGCGAGGCGCAGGGCGCGCAGGTGTTCGGTGCCCCGCTCGAAGCGGACGCGGTCCTTGCGCTGCATGACGAAGGCGGTGCCGCCGCGGGCGTCCAGCACGGGCAAGGCGTCGGGAAGCGCCTCCAGCATCGCGCCGGCGCGGCGGCAGCTTGCGCAGTGGCACTCGACGGCGGCGATGGGCGGCCCCTCGACAGCGAGCGCGACCGCGCCGCACCGGCATCCTACCTGCGTCATTGTCACGTGCCGCAGAACGTCCGCTCCACCCGTTCCTCGGGGCGGGCGGGGTCGCGGAAGGGGCGGTTGGCGGCGGTCTCGGTCCAGGGGTCGCGCAGCACCTCGTGGAGGCGGTGGAAGGGCGCGAGGTCCCCCGCGTAGGCCGCCTGGATCGCCTCCTCGACGCGGTGGTTGCGCGGGATCACGGCAGGGTTCGCGCGGCGCATGGCCTCGCTGTCGGGGGCGAGGCCGCGCCAGCGGGCGAGCCAGTCCTCCAGCCGGGGCGGCGCGTCCACCACGTCGCCGTCCACGGCGAGGGCGCGGAATGTAAGGGTGAAGTCGAGGCGGTGCTCGGCCATGATCGCCAGCAGCTCCGATCCGAGCGCGGGGTCGTTGACGCCGATCTTGGCACCCAGCACCCGCCGCCACGCCGCGTCGAAGAGGTCCGCGAACCCCTCCAGCGTCTCGGTGGCCTCCCGCACCGCGGCCTCGCGCTCGCCCATCACCGGGAGGAGGGCCGTCGCGAGCTGGGCGAGGTTCCAAAGCGCGATGTCGGGCTGCTTCGACCACGCATAGCGGCCGAACTGGTCGATCGAGGAGAATACGGTGTCGGGGTGGTAGGCCTCCATGAAGGCGCAAGGCCCGTAGTCAATGGTCTCGCCGGAGACGGCCATGTTGTCGGTGTTCATGACGCCGTGGATGAAGCCGAGGCCCATCCACTGCGCGACGAGCTCCGCCTGCCGCTCCATCACCGCGCGCAGGAAGCCGAGCGGGCCGCCGGCCGTGGGATGGTGGCGGGCGGTGGCGTGGTCCAGCAGCAGCCGCACCGCCTCGGCGTCGTCGCGTGCGGCGAAGACCTGGAAGGTGCCGACGCGGATGTGGGAGGCCGCCACCCGCGTGAGGATGCCGCCCGCCACGTCGCCCTCCTGCCGCAGCACGGTCTCGCCCGTGGTGACGGCGGCCAGCGCCCGCGTCGTGGGCACACCGAGGGCGTGCATGGCCTCGGACACGAGGTACTCGCGGATCACCGGCCCCAGCGCGGAGCGGCCGTCGCCCATGCGGCTGTAGGGGGTGGGGCCGGAGCCCTTGAGCGCCACGTCCCAGCGCCGGTCGCCGTGCACGTGCTCGCCCAAGAGGATCGCGCGGCCGTCGCCGAGCTGGGGCGACCAGCCGCCGAACTGGTGGCCGGCGTAGAGCTGCGCCATCGGCTCGGCGCCCTCGGGCACGCGGTTGCCGGCGAACACATCCAGCGAGGCCTCCACCTCCGCCGGGTCGAGGCCCATCTCCGCGGCGAGCGCCCCGTTCCATGCGACCCAACCGGGATCGGCCACGGGCGCAGGGGCCATCTTGGTGCCGAATCGCTCGGGCAGGCGGGCGTAGGAGTTGTCGAAGCGGAACATCACTCGTCCTTCGCGATCAGGCCGAGGCCCCGCAGGTAGATGCCGATGCCGGCCTCCAGCAGGTCCTCGGGCGGGTAGGGCGCGTTGCTGCCCGGCTCGCCGCGCGCGAACAGCTCCACCACGCCGTGGCTCATGGCCCATATATGGGCCGTCACCATCGCGGCGGGAGGGCGGCGGCCCTCCGGAATGCGCTCCGACAGCGAGGCGGCCGCCCGGTCCAGCACCTCGCGGGAGCGGGCGTAGGCGCGCGCCAGCTCGGGCGTCGCGTTGCGGTTCAGGCCGGACTCGAACATCGCCGTGTAGTGCCCCCGGAAGCGGCGCGCGAAGGCGAGGTAGGCGCGGCCGGTCGCCTCGAACGAGGCCAGCGCGGAGGGCTGCCCCTCCTGCCAGGCGTGGGCCATGAGGTCGGCGAACATCGCGTGGCCCTGGAGCGCGCACTCGATGATGAGGTCCTCGCGCCCCTCGAAGTGGCGATAGACGGCGGCGGGCGTGACGCCGGCGGCGCGCGCGGCCTCGGAGAGGGTGAAGCCGGTGGGGCCCTTCTCCTCGATCAGGCTGAGGGCCGCATCCACCAGCGCCTGCCGGAGGTTGCCGTGATGGTAGCCCTGCTTAGGCACCATTCAGCCAGAGATCGGGGCCGCCGGCGATCTGCGGATCGGGCGCCGTCAGCGCGTCGTCGCGGCCCTCGTAGGGAACGGCCGAGAGCACGGTGCGGATCGCCTCGAGCCGGGCGCGGCGCTTGTCGTCCGAGCGCACGACGGTCCAGGGCGCGTAATGAAACGAGGCGCGCTCCAGCGTCTCGCCGATGGCGGCCGTGTACTCGTCCCACTTGGCCAGCCCCTCGACGTCGATGCGGCTCAGCTTCCACTGCTTGAGGGGGTCGCCCTCGCGGCGGAGCATGCGGCGCAGCTGCTCCACGCGGCCGACGTTCATCCACAGCTTCACGAGGATGATGCCGTCCTCGACCAGCAGGTGCTCGACCTCCGGGACTTGCGCGAAGAACGCCTCGCGCTGGGCGGGGGTGCAGAAGCCAAAGACATGCTCGACCACGGCGCGGTTGTACCAGGAACGGTCGAAGATCGCCATCTCGCCGGCGGTGGGCAGGTGCGCGAGGTAGCGTTGGAAGTACCACTGGCCGGCCTCGGTTTCGGTGGGCTTCGACAACGCCACGACGCGGGCCGAGCGGGCGGAGAGGTTGGCGGTGAGGCGGCGTATGGTCGATCCCTTGCCGGCCGCGTCGCGGCCCTCGAACACGACGGCGAGGCGAGCGCCGCTCTCCTGCATCCAGCGCTGGCACTTCACCAGCTCGACCTGAAGCGCATCCAGATCGCGCTCGTAGCGCTTCTTGGACAGCCATTCGGGGTAGGGGTAGCCCTCGGTCGCGATCTCCTTGCGGCCCGCCACGGCGAGGGCGCGGCGCACGGGCTCGGGGGCCTCGGTCTCGGCGTAGCGGGAGATGGCGCCGTCGAAGGGCTTGGTCATGGAAGGGCTCCGGAGGCTCGGGTTGCCGACAGCTAGCAGGCCGTGCGGCGGGCGGCGAGGGCGCTACTGCGCGGCCGCTGCGGCGCGCAGGCCCGCGCGGGCGGCGGCGCGGTCGATGGCCGCCACCGTCTCCTTGGGGCGGACGTGGTGGGGCATGTGGCCGACGCCTTCGAGCATGGTGAGATGCGCCGAGGGGACGGCTTCGGCTAAGGGCACGGCGTGGATCGAGGGCGGCACGATGGTGTCGCGGGCGCCGTGGACCATCTCGATAGGCAGGCGGAGCGCGTCGTAGCGCGGCTGTTGGGCGGCGATCTGCGGCTTCAGGTTGCGCAGATGGCGGGCGTTGGCGCGCATGGCGCCGAGGCGCAGGGCGAGCGCGCCGCCGACGTGGCGGGCGTAGCCCTCGGGCACCGGGTCGGGGTGGAAGATCGCAGCCACGGCGGTGCGCACGCGGCGGGCCGGGACCGTGGCGGCGAGCACGGGCGCGACCAGCCCGCCGCCGAGCGCGGAGCCGAGCGTGCCGTAGAGCGGGCCGATCGAGCCGGGCCAGACCCGCGTGACGGCGCCCAGCAGCACAAGCGCGGCGGGCGGCGACTGGAGCGCCCAGGCGAGGGCCACGGCGCCGCCGAAGGAGTGGCCGACGACGATGGGGTTCTCCGCGCCCAGTTGCGCGGCGGCGCGGCGCAGGAGGCTCGCCTGCTCCTCGATGGTCTCGGCGCGGCGGGAGAAGCCTCGCGCGTAGGCCGAATCGGTGCGGCCCGTGTGGCCGAGGCCGGGGCGGTCGAGGGCGATCACGCGGTAGCGCGCGGCGAGCAGGTCCACGAGGCGGAACGTGAAGTCGCGCAGGTTGCCCGACGCCCCGTGGATCAGCACCACGTCCGGCCCCCGTCCGCGCACCAGCGCGTGGACCGGCACGCCGCCGACGTCGATCACCTCGCCCTCGGGCGGGAAGCGCCGCTCGTGGTCCAGCGCGCGGCGGGCGGCGCGGCGCAAGCTCAGCGGCACGGCAAGGCTCAGCTTCGCCAGGATCACGAGCGCGGCCCAGAGCATGCTACCCTGCGCGCTCCACCCCGATCTCCGCGAGGTCGAAGGGCGTGGTCTGGTAGATCTGGTTGATCCAGTTGCCGTAGAGGAGGTGCGCGTGGCTGCGCCAGCGGTTCAGCGGCGGGCGCGCGGGGTCGTCGCCCGGGTAGTAGTTGCCCGGAACGTTGATCGGCACGCCCGCGGCCACGTCGCGGTCGTACTCGCGCTTGAGCGTGTCGGTGTCGTACTCGAAGTGGTTGAAGATGTGCAGCGCCCGGCGGGCCGGGTCCTCGACGAGGCAGGGGCCGGTCGCCTCGGAGCCGAGCAGCACGCGCATCCCCGCGGCCTCCAGCTCGGCGCGGCGCATCTCGGTCCAGCGCGAGACGGGGATCACGCACTCGTCGGAGAAGCCGCGCAGGTAGGGCGAGGCGGGCGCCTCGTTGGCGACCGGGAAGCAGCCGAACGCCTTGGCGTCCAGCTCGTGCTTGGGCACGCCCGCGAAGTGCCAGGCCATCGCCATGGCGCCCCAGCACACGGCGAAGGTGTGGTGCACGTTCGTCTGCGTCCAGTCCATCACCTCGCGCAGCTCGGGCCAGTAGGTGACGTCCTCGAAGGCGAGGTGCTCGATGGGCGCGCCGGTGATCAGCAGGCCGTCGAAGCGCTGGTCGCGGACCTCCGAGAAGGGGTGGTAGAAGCTCTCCATGTGCTCGGGCGCGGTGTGGCGCGACTGGTGCTCGCTCATGCGGATCAGCGTCAGGTCGATCTGCAGCGGCGTGGCGCCGATCAGCCGGGCGAACTGCGTCTCCGTGGCGATCTTCATGGGCATCAGGTTCAGGAGGCCGATCCGCAGCGGGCGGATGTCCTGGCGGGTCGCGTCGTCGTCGCTCATGACCATCACGCCCTCGCGCTCGAGGATGCGGTAGGCGGGCAGGTCGCGGTGCAGGGTGATGGGCATGGCCTAGCCCTCGGCGCGCCGGGCGAGGGCGCGGGCGACCATCTCCACGGCGTCGGCGGCGTCGCGGACGCCCGACACCTCGTTCACATCCACGGAGACGCCCCAGCGGGCGGCCATCGCGCCGTAGATCGGCTCGCGGCGGCGCATGGCGCGCTCGTAGGCGAAGGCGGCGAAGGCGTCGGGGTCGCCGTCCGTGCCGTGCTCGGCGGAGAACTCGGCCCAGAGCGCCTCGTTCACGGCGCGCGGGTAGCACATGGGCTTGGGGTCGGCGCGGAAGCGGCGGACGAGGCGGTCCACGTGGTCCTCGCCGCCGCGGATCCAGACCATGAGGGCGCTGTCGTGAAGCGTGTTCAGCACCGGGTCGGCGGGGTCGTCCGGGTCGACCACCTCGCAGATCGAGCCGCCCGTGTCGCACACGAAGTGGTCGTAGCCGTAGAGGTCGGCGGAGCGCTCCACGAAGAACGGCGTGTCGAGGAGGGCGCGGCGCTCGGCCTCGACGTGGAGGTCCTGCCGACGCAGGTACTCCGGGAAGGCTAGGCCGCCCCGCACAGGGTCGCCCGGCTTGCCGAGGAAGGCCGAGAGCGGCGAGAGGTTCTCGAAGCTCATGTTGGCGCCGATCCAGATGCCGTCGCCGCGTAGCAGGTCGCGCAGGAACGGGACCTTCATCGCCTCGCGCTTGAGGTTGTCGTTGATGAACTCGCCCATGTGGGCGGTGCCGATGCGGTAGTCCACGGAGTAGTGGAACCACTCGCCGGACGCGCGCAGGATGCGGGCGAGGTGGGTCTTGCCCAAGCCGGACATGCCGAAGAAGGCGACCCGCTTGCGGGGCGCGCGGCGCCAGTCCTCTGGGGTGCGGTAGAGCATGGGGCGCGGGTTAGCGGCGTGCGCGGGGAATCGCAACGCGGCGCAGAAGACGGCCGTCGAGCACGAGGAGGCCGAGGGCGAGGACCGCGAAGCCCCCGAGGGCGTGCGGCCCCAGCGTCTCGCCGCGCACCACGGCGCCCAGCACGATGGCGACGGGGGCCACCAGCAGCGTGACGAGCATGGTGTTGCCGGACCCGGCGACGGCGAGGACGCGGAAGTAGAGGAGGTAGGCGAAGGCGGTCGCCACGAGCGCGTAGTAGGCGATGGCGGCCCAGGTCGCTGGCGCCGCGGGCAGCGCGAGGCCTTCGGTCAGTGCGGCCACGGGCAGCATCACGAGGGTGGAGCCGGTCAGCATCCCGGCGGCGGCCACCTCGGGGGCGAGGCCGCGCAGGTGCAGCCGCGCCCAGACGCCGGCGAGCGCGTAGCCCACCGTGCCCGCCACCACGGCGAGTTGCGCGAGGGAGCGGAGATCCAGCGCGGCGAAGCTGCCGAAGCCGATGGCGGTGGCGACGCCGGCGAAGCCGATGGCGACGCCCGCAGCGCGGCGGGGCGTGAGGCGCTCGTCGGCGAGGAACAGGGCGGCGAGCAGCACGCCCCAGACGGCCGTGCCGGCGTTCAAGATCGAGACCAGCCCGGTCTCGATGCTCAGCTGCCCCCAAGCCATGAGCGTGAACGGCACGACGTTGTTCAGGACGCCCATCACCAGGAGCGCGCCCCAGACACTCAGGGCGCGGGGCACGGCGAGCCCGCGCCACAGCACCACGGCCCAGAGCGCCAGCGCCGCCGGGGCCACGCGCCAGGCCACGGAGGCGAGGAACCCGATCTCGTCGAGCGCCACGCGCACGGCGAGGAACGAGGCGCCCCAGACCAGGGCGAGGAGGCCGAGCTCGGCCCAGGCGCGGGGGGACATGTCGGGCATGGGGCGGGCCTACCGCGCGCCGCGCGCCGGGGCGACCCGGATCGTGCGGTCCAAGACGCGAAACGCCCCGCCGGTGAAGGCGGGGCGTTCCAAAGCCGTCGGGGGCCGGATCAGAACTCGTAGGTGAGCCGCAGGCCGACGCCGAGCGCGTCGTTGTCGCGGAACGCGGCCACGGGGCGGCCGGCGACGCCCGCGTCGGCATCGCCCAGCTTGGTGTAGTTGAGGCCGCCCGAGACGTTCATGTTGGCGGTGCTGTAGCGCCCGCCCAGCGACAGGCCGATCTGGCCGTCGTTCGGGCCCAGCGGCGAGACCGTCGAGGAGCCGTTGTCCTCCTCGTAGGTCACCGTGGCGAGGCCCACGAAGTCGGGCGTGAAGCGCCGCGCGACGCCCAGCGAGACGCGGTACACGTCGTCGATGTCGGCGAGGTCGGTGCCGAGGTTCGGCGGGATCACATCGAAGTCGTCCCAGTCGGCCCAGCGCAGACCGGCGATCAGCAGGGTCTGCTCGTTGATGCCGGTCTGGAAGTCGACGTTGATCGACTGCGGCGTGGAGAACGAGGTCTCGCCGACGATGGGCGCGCCGCCGCCGATGAAGCCGAAGCGCTCCACGGAGTTGCCGTCGTGGACGACCTCGGAGTGGTAGGTGACCGCGAGGCGCAGGGCGATCTCGGGGATCTCGTAGGCCGCGCCGAGGGTGAGGCCCGCGCCCCAGCTGTCCTCGATGTCGACGGAGTAGCCGCCACCCGCGACGAACGCGCCGGTCGGGCCGGCGATGGCGCCGAAGGTGCCCTGGGCCGTGGCCACGTCAGCACCGAAGCCGGCGGCGGTCAGCTGGCCGCCCAGCGCGGCGGCGCGGGGATCGCCGGTGGCGACGCCCGCGAAGGCGGTTCCGGCGCCGTCGCCGAGCGCGCCGAGGATCGCCTGCGCGGCGGCCTGGTTCGGGGCGCCGGGCGTGGCGGCGGCAGTGCCGACCGCGGTGCCGAGCGGACGGGCCGCGGCGCGCGCGCCGAGGGCGGCGGCATAGGCCTGGCCGTTCAGCTTCACGGTGCCGCCCGCGCGCTGGGCGCGCACGCCGCCGAACACGCTGACGTTCTCGTTGACCTCCATGCGGGCGATAAAGCTCAGGGCCTCGGCGCTGAGGTCCGCGGCGGTGCCGCCGAGGTTCGAGGTGCGCGGGTCGAAGTCGTAGTCGATGTCGGCGCCGAAGGGCTGGTCGGCGATCACCGAGTAGGTCACCCGCTCGTTCAGGCGGTTGGTGAAGCTCAGCTGGGTGGAGCTGTAGTTCTCGCCCACGTCGTAGGAGCCGCGGCCCGCGCCGAAGTCGGTGCCGGTGACGTCGGGCATGACGTAGTTGAAGGTCAGCGACACCGTGTCCTCGGGGTCGAAGATGCTGAGCACGCTCTGCTGGGAGCGGTCGAGCCCGCCGGCCTGGGCGCCGGTGGCGATCGCGGTGGTGGCGAGCAGCGCGGTTGCGATGCGGATCATGTGTGGTCTCTCCCTGTGGGCCCGTGGGGGCTGCGCGCCGGCCCTCTCCCGAGGCGGACGCGTCCGTGTGCCGCGATGGATGCCGAGCGCCCCGGAGGGGTCAAATCGGACCCTACGTCACGACCCGGGGGGAAACGCTTTCGCCGCATTCGGTTGCGCCGGCGCAACATTCCCCGCGGGCGCGCGGGCCGCGAGGCGCAGGTTGGCCCAGGACGCCCCGACGATCAGGGCCGCCCCGAAGGCGACTTCGGGCGCGAGCGATTCGCCGTAGGCGAGGGCGCCTACGGCGGCGATGACGGGCAGGCGCAGGAAGTCCACGGGCATCACCGTGGAGGCGGGCGCGAGGCCGAGCGCCTTGGTCAGGCACAGGTGCGCGCACAGCCCCGCCACGCCGATCGCCGCGAGCCAGGGCGCGGTGGCGGCGGTGGGCGGGGCGATCTGCCCGTCGTGGCCGGCCGCCACCAGCCCGAGCAAGAGCTGGATCGCGGTGAGCCAGAACAGGATCGACACGAGGCCGTCGGTGCGCGTCAGGCGCCGGGTCATCAGGTTGGTCAGCGCGAAGAACACCGCCGCGAGGCCCGCGAGCAGCAGCCCCGGCTCCACTGCGCCACCCCAGGGGCGGGCCACGGCGAGCACGCCCGCGAAGCCGAGGGCCGCCACCGCGTACTGCGCGGGGCGCACCCGCTCGCCCAGCAACGGCGGGGCCAGGAGCAGCACCCAGAGCGGCGAGGTGAACTCCATCGCGAAGACCTGCGCCAGCGGGATCATGGCGAGCGAGGCGAACCACAGATTCTGGCCGGTGAAGTGGGCGAAGTTGCGGACCGTGTGCAGGCCCAGCCGCTCGCGCCGCACGTCGCGGAGCGTGCCTGTCGCTGCCGCGGCGCCCACCACCAGCGCGAGGCCGAGCGCGGAGCGGTAGAGCATGATCTCGAACGTGTCGTGGGCGCCCGCGAGCTGCCGCCCCGCCACCGCCATCAGGGTGAACGAGACGATGGAGCCGATCATCCACAGCGCGGCGCGGGCGCCGGCGGTCATGGGCGCATCACTCCAGCGGCCGGATGCGGAGCTGGGTGATGCGGTTGGCCTCGCGGCCCGAGACCTCGAAGCGGAAGCCGTGGAAGCTGAACACCTGCCCCACGGTGGGGATTGTCTGCGCCTCGTGGATCACGAGCCCGGCGATGGTGTTCGCCTCCTCGTCGGGCAGCGACCAGTCGGTGGAGCGGTTCAGGTCGCGGATCGTCATCTGCCCGTCGACCACGTAGGCCCCCGTGGCATCGGGCTCGAGCTGGGGGGCATCGGGCTCGTCGTACTCGTCGGTGATCTCGCCCACGATCTCCTCGAGGATGTCCTCGAGCGTGATGAGGCCTTGGAGGGCTCCGTACTCGTCGACCACCAGCGCGAAGTGGGTGTGCTGGCGCAGGAACTGGCGGAGCTGGTCGTCGAGCGTGGTGGTCTCGGGGATGAAGTAGGGATCGCGCATCACCTCGGTAACGTCGAGCGAGGACAGCCGCGTCAGGTCGCCGCCGGAGCCGCGCACTAGCCCGTCGATGTGGCGCAGGAGATCCTTGGCGTGGACGACGCCGATGATGTTCTCGGGCTCGCCGCGGTAGACGGGCAGGCGGGTGTAGCGCGAGGCCAGGCACTGGTCGAGGATCGCGCCCGGCTCGGCCTCCACGTCCACCATCTCGATGCCCGAGCGGTGAAGCATGATCTCCTCGACGTAGCGCTCGCCGAGGTCGAGGGCGCCGAGCAGGCGGTCGCGGTCCTCCTTCTCGACGGAGCCCTCGGTGTGGCCCAGGGCGATGGCGCCCATGATCTCCTCGTGGGCGGACATGATCCGGCTCTCGGGGTCGATGTCTACGCCGAAGCCCCGCAGGATCAGGCGCACCAGCGCGCGCACCACGTCCACCACGGGCGCGAACAGGCGCACCACCACGACGATCGCGGGCGCGACGCGGCTGGCCGCCGTCTCGGGGTTCGAGATCGCGTAGGTCTTCGGCAGCACCTCGGAGAAGACGAGCACCAGCGCGGTCATCACCAGCGTGGCGATGGCCACGCCGCCCTCGCCGAAGAGGGCGGTGAAGAGCGCGGTCGCCAGCGAGGCCGACAGGATGTTGACGATGTTGTTGCCGAGCAGCACGGCGCCGATCAGGCGCTCGCTGTCCTCGGTCACGAGCAGCGCCTTGTCGGCGCCCTGCGCGCCCTTGTCGGCCTGCATCCGCAGCTTGGCGCGGCTGGCGGCGGTGAGCGCGGTCTCGGAGCCCGAGAAGAACGCGGAGGTCATCAGGAGGAAGAGGATGGCCCCGGCGATGCCCCAGGCGGTCCCCCATCCCATGGTTGCGGCGGCTGTTTCCATGCGGCGGGCTTAGTGCCGGGGCGGCGCGTCGGCAAGCGCGTCCACGCCCCTCGTTTCCGTTTCGCAGATACCTCGGGGGAGGCCGCAGGCCGGGGGCGGCGCCCCCTAGTCCCCCGCCATCGGATGATGCGTCATCACCAGCTCCCGCAGCCGGCTCTCCAGCACGTGGGTGTAGATCTCGGTGGTGCCTATGTCGGAGTGCCCGAGCATCGTCTGGATCGCGCGCAGGTCGGCGCCGCCCGCCAGCAGGTGCGTGGCGAAGGCGTGGCGCAGCACGTGGGGGCTGACCTTCGCGGGGTCGAGCCCGGCGGCGGCGGCCAGCGCCTTGACCCGGCCGTGGAACCAGATGCGCGTGAGGTGCGCCGCCTTGCCGTGAGACGGGAACAGGAAGGCCGAGGGCGGCGTGCCCCTGGCAGTGCGCGCCTGGGCCTCGGCGGCGTCGCGGACCCCGAGCCAGGCGACCAGCGCCTCGCGGGCCGGGGGCGAAAGGGGGACCATGCGCTCCTTGCCGCCCTTGCCGCGCACGAGCAGCATCCGCGGATCGCCCCGAGCCGCGGAGGCGGGCAGCGATACCAGCTCGCTCGCACGCATGCCGGTCGCATAGAGGAGCTGCATCAGGCAGGCGTCGCGCACCCGCTCGGCTTCGGTCCTGCCGAGGGTGCCGGCGGCGGCGAGCAGGGCGTCGACGTCTCCCTCGCTCATGGTCTTCGGCAGCGCCTTGCGGCGGGCCGGGCCGGTGACGCGGATCGCGGGGTCGTCGGCGCGCAGCCCCTCCTCGTAGGCGAAGCGGTAGAGGCCGCGCACGGCCGCCAGTCGGCGCGCGCGGGTGGAGGCGGCGAGCCCCTCGGCCTCGCAGGCCACGAGGAAGCCCTCCACGTCGGCGCGCCGCGCCGTCTCCACGTCGGCCTTGCCCCGGTGGGCGAGATGCGCGGCGTAGGCTTCCAGATCGCGGCGGTAGGCGAGCAGCGAGTTCAGCGCCGCGCCCCGCTCGGCGGCCTGCGCCTCGAGGAAGCGGTCGATCCACGCGGTCACAGCAGCAGCGCCTCGAGCGCGACGCGCCGGGCGAGTGAGGGCAGGCCGGCGGCCCGCAGCGTGGCGATCGCGTCCTCCAGCTCGTCCGGGGGCGTGTCGGTGCCGCCCCGGAGCGCGTCCGCGACGTCGAGCAGGGCCTCGCCCAGCCGTCCCTCGCGGGCCATCCGCTCCAGCCGCTCCGGGGTCGGGCGGGCGAAGCCGTCCGCGACCGCACGCTCGATCGGGGTCGTCGGGTCGACGGGCTCGCCGCGCGCCACGCCGGCGGCGAAGGGGTGCGTCTCTGCGGCCGCGTCGGCCACCGACTCGGCGCCGGGCGACAGGAGACCGAGCCGCGCCGCGTGGGGGTCACCCGGCAGCGCGCGGGCCGCGCGCTCGCCGAGCAGCGTGGCGAGAGGCAGGAGCAGGTCGGCCGCGCCGAGGCGCTCCACGGCGTCGGGCAGCGCGGCGGCGAGGGCCGCCCGGTCGCCGCCGAGAAGGGCGGCGTCGACGCGCTGCACCGCCTCGGCCCGGTCCCACACACCGCCCGAAGCCGAGGGCCGCCGTTCGGTGTAGAGCGCAAGCAGGCGGTTCGGGTCGAGCGCGCCGGCTCGCACGAGGCGCTCCGCGGCCTCGATCTGCGCCTTCCAGCCGACGTTGGGGCGCAGGTCCGCGAACGAGAAGGCCAGCGGCAGGCCCCGCGTGGCGGGCGTCTCGCCGATGCCGTCGAGCAGGCGGTAGGCGAGCGGGGTCATGGGACGCGGCGTGGGCGGGGGCGGCTCGCCCTCGAAGGATTCGGGGTCGAGGAAATGGGCTAGCAGCAGCTCGTCCGCGGGGGCGATGGCTCCGAGCGCGCGACCGGTGTCGAGCGTCAGCGCGGCGGCGGCCCAGTCGCCGGCGCGGGCGAGGCAGAACACGCGGGCCTGCAACGTGGGGGCGATGCCGGGGTTGGCCGCCATCGCCTCGCAGGCGCGGGTGTCGTCGCCGGTCAGCAGCGACACGTCGAACCAGCGCAGGAAGGCCCCGCGGTCCGCGGCACCCGCCCGCTCCAGGAAGGCCTGCGCGTCGTCCAGCGCGCCCCGGCGCAGCAGCGCGTCGATCCGCGCGAGGAACAGCGCGTCGGGATCGCCCGCGGCGCGGGGCGGGTCTAGCTCGGCCACGAGCAGCATCCGCACGAGTGCCTGCGCCGCCGGCAGCGCGTCCACCGGCGCCGCGGAGAGGCGCTCCGCGAGGCGCACGGGGTCGGACCCGGCGAAGAGGTCGCGCGGCAGGCCGAGCGCCTGCGCGGGGCGCAGCCCGACCGCATCGCGCCGCACCGTGCCGATCGGCATCACCGCGATCTCGCTGCCGGACACGGCGGTCGCCGCGGGCTCGCCGGCGGCGGGGGCCGCGCCGCTCGCCGCGGGCGGCACGGCGGCGGACGGCGCGCGCAGGCTGTCGGACAGCCACGGGATCGCCGAGCGCGGCGCGTCCCCGGCCGCCGGTGCCGCCACCGCCGAGGCGAGAAGCAGCAGCGCCGCGGCGCGGAGGTCAGCCCGCATCGATCTCGATGGTTCGGGTTACGGGGGCGCCCTGCGGCTCCAGCAGGTAGGAGTAGCCGAACAGCGCGACGACGGCGACCACCGCCAGGATCAGCAGGTACTTGAGCAAACGCAGCATGGAGGTCCCGTCTCGTGCAGATTCTCGGCCCGCGCGCGAGGGCGCCGGCGCGGCGCGACCTTGGCATCGGGGGCCGCAACAGGCAAGGAAGCGCCATGGTCGAGTTGGGCGAAGACGCGCCGGGCCTCCGCGCCCCGGTCGTTCTGGTGGGCATGATGGGTTGCGGCAAGACGGCGGTGGGCACAGCCCTGGCCCAGCGCCTCGGCGTGCCGTTCCGCGACACCGACGAGGCCATCGTCGCCGCCTCGCGCATGACCATCCCCGAGATCTTCGAGCGCGACGGCGAGCGCTTCTTCCGCGACCGCGAGACCGAGGTGCTGCGCCGTCTGCTGGCCGCGGGGCCGGGCGTCGTGTCCACGGGCGGCGGGGTGTTCCTGCGCCCCGAGAACCGCGCCGCCATCGCCGAGGCCGGTACCGCCGTGTGGCTGCGCGCCGAACTGGACCTTCTGTGGAGCCGGGTGCGCCACAAGACCACGCGGCCGCTGCTGATGACCGACGATCCGAGGGCGACGCTCGCTCGCCTCCTGCGCGAGCGCGGGCCGAGCTACGCCGAGGCGCCGCTGGTGGTCGACGCGGACCCGGCCTACACGGTCGCCGACATGGTCTCGCGGGTGATCGACACCCTGCGCGGGGCCGACCTGATCGCGGAGCGCGCATGACCCACGTCGTCCCGGTGCCCCTCGGGGACCGATCCTACGAGGTCCACGTGGGCGCGGGCCTGATCGCCCGTGCCGAGCCGCTGGTGGCGCCCCAGGCGCCGCGCGGCCGGGTGCTGGTGCTGACCGAGGAGCGGGTCGCGCCCCTCTGGCTGGACCGCCTGCGCGCGGGGCTGGGCGGGATCGAGGCGCCCGCGCTGGCGCTGCCGCCGGGCGAGGCGACCAAGGGCTGGGACGGGTACGCACGCGCGGTGGAATGGCTGCTGGATCAGCGCCCGGAGCGGGCCGACGTGGTGCTCGCCCTCGGTGGCGGCGTGATCGGCGACCTCGCCGGCTATGCGGCAGCAACGCTCCTGCGCGGCGTGCCGTTCGTGCAGGTGCCGACCACGCTGCTGGCGCAGGTCGACAGCTCCGTGGGCGGCAAGACCGGCATCAACACGCGCCACGGCAAGAACCTTGTGGGCGCGTTCCACCAGCCGCGGCTCGTGCTGTGCGACACGGGCGCGCTGGGTACGCTGCCGGACCGCGACTTCCGCGCGGGCTACGGCGAGGTGGCGAAGTACGGGCTGCTGGGGAACGAGGGGTTCTTCGCGTGGCTGGAACGGCACGGTCCGGGGCTGCGCGGCGACCCGGCGGCACTGTCCGAGGCGGTGCGCCGGTCGGTCGAGATGAAGGCCGCCATCGTCGCGCGCGACGAGCGCGAGGCGGGCGACCGGGCGCTGCTGAACCTCGGCCACACCTTCGCGCACGCGCTGGAGGCGGCCACGGGCTACTCGGACCGGCTGCTGCACGGCGAGGCGGTGGCGGTGGGCTGCGCGCTGGCCTTCGACCTGTCGGCACAACTGGGCATTTGTGCGCAGGAGGCGCCGGGGCGGGTTCGGGCGCACCTGGAGGCGATGGGCCTGCCCCGCGAGCTGCGCGACGTTCCGGGACTGCCGGGGCCGGAGGCGCTGCTGGACCTCATGGGGCAGGACAAGAAGGTGCGGGACGGCAAGCTCCGCTTCGTGCTGGTGCGCGGCGTGGGCGAGGCCTTCGTGACGGCGGACGTGCCACGCGAGGCCGTGCTGGCGGTGCTGGCGGCGTCTGGCGACGCGAAGTCTTGAGCCAAGACTTCGCTGCGGAGCCTTCGCGAAGGCTCCGTGGGGCGAACCCTTCGCGAAGGGTTCGCGGGCGTCAGACGACGCGGCGCAGCGGCTCGCGGTTGCAGAAGATGACGTACTGCCCCGCATTCTCCACCACCCCGAACCCGCGGCGCCGCATCTCCGCGAGGAACGGCGCGCGCCCGACCCGGCGATCGACGTCGCGCATCTTGCGCCGGATCACCGCGCCGTCTCGCGCGGCCCGGCTCTCGAACAGTTGCGCGAGCCACTGGGTCGCCGCGGGGCTGAGCAGGTATTCCGCATCCATCCGCGAATCATGAACCGGTGAGGGTTAATCCTCGGCTAACGCACGGAGCCGCTTGAGGACGGCGACCCGCAGCGCCGAGGCGAGGCCGGCGGAGACGCCGCGCTCGCGGTCGATGCGGGCGGCGAGGGCGTTGATCGACAGCCCCTCGTCGCGGGCCATCTCCTGCAGTTCGATCCAGAACGGCTCCTCGAGCGATACGCTGGTGCGGTGGCCGTGGAGCGTCAGGCTCCGCTTGCGGGGCCGGGCGGCGGTCACGGCTCGTCCCGCCGGTGGCCGTCGAGGCGGCGGCGGGCCGCCTCGGCCTCGGCCGCCTCGCGCGCCTTCTCGACCTTGGTGCGCCCGTGGCGCGCGGCGTTGGCGTCGGCCTCGGCGCGGCGGGCATCGCGGGCGCGCGCCTTGCGGGCCGCCCGCAGCGAGACGACCGTTCCGCTCACTTCGGGCCGATCATCAGCTCGGGGCGCACCACGCGGTCGAAGGTCTCCTCGTCCACGAAGCCGAGGGCAACGGCCTCCTCGCGCAGCGTCGTGCCGTTGCGGTGGGCGGTCTTGGCGACCTTGGTGGCGTTGTCGTAGCCGATGGTCGGGGCGAGCGCGGTGACCAGCATCAGGCTCTCCTTCATCAGCCGGTCGATGCGCTCCACGTTGGCCTGCGTGCCCACCACCATGTTGTCGGTGAAGCTGGCGGCGGCGTCGCCGAGAAGCTGCATGGACTGGAGCACGTTGTAGCTCATCATCGGATTGTAGACGTTGAGCTCGAAGTGGCCCTGGCTGCCGGCGAAGCCGACGGCGGCGTCGTTGCCCATGACGTGGGCGCAGACCATGGTTAGCGCCTCGGCCTGCGTGGGGTTCACCTTGCCCGGCATGATCGAGCTGCCCGGCTCGTTCTCGGGCAGGATCAGCTCGCCCAGACCCGAGCGGGGGCCGGAGCCGAGCAGGCGCATGTCGTTGGCGATCTTGAACAGCGAGGCCGCCACGGTCTTAAGCGCGCCCGAGAACATGACCATCGCGTCGTGGGCGGCGAGGGCCTCGAACTTGTTCGGCGCGGTCACGAAGGGCAGGCCGGTGATCGCGGCGATCTCGGCGGCGACCTTCTCGGCGAAGCCCTTGCGGGTGTTCAGACCCGTGCCCACGGCGGTGCCGCCCTGGGCCAGCTCGTAGATGTCGGGCAGGCAGGCCTCGACCCGCTCGATACCCTTGGCGACCTGGTGGGCGTAGCCACCGAACTCCTGGCCGAGGGTCAGCGGCGTGGCATCCTGGGTGTGGGTGCGGCCGATCTTGATGATGTCGGCGAACTCGGCCGACTTCGCCTCGAGGGCCTCGTGCAGCGTGCGAAGCCCCGGCAGCAGCACGTCGCGGGCGGTCATGCCGATGGCCACGTGCATCGCCGTGGGGAAGGTGTCGTTGGACGACTGGCCCATGTTGCAGTGGTCGTTCGGGTGCACGGTGTCCTTGGACCCGACGGTGCCGCCGAGGATCTGGATCGCGCGGTTCGCGATCACCTCGTTGGCGTTCATGTTCGACTGGGTGCCCGATCCGGTCTGCCAGACCACGAGCGGGAAGTGGTCGTCGAGGCGGCCCTCGAACACCTCGCGCGCCGCCTCGCGGATGGCGTTGGCGCGCTCCGCGTCGAGGTCGCCGAAGCCCTCGTTCACGGTGGCGGCGGCGAGCTTCACGGCGCCCAGCGCCCGCACGATCGCGACCGGCTGGCGCTCCCACCCGATCGGGAAGTTGCGGATGCTGCGCTGGGTCTGCGCGCCCCACAGGCGGTCCGCGGGGACCTCGAGGGGACCGAAGCTGTCGGTCTCGGTGCGGGTGTCGGTCATGGGCGCCTCCGTGTCACGGGCGGAGGCATAGCGGGGGCGGGAGGGCAGCGAAAGGCGTCTGTCGCCCGCTGCCTCAGTGCTTGCGGAACTTGTCGAGCGAGACGACCTCGGCCGACCCCGCGGGCGTGTCGGGCTCCGCCTCGACCTCGGCGAAGGGGGCCTCCTCCTCGAGGGTCGCGTCCTCGCGGGTCTCGAAGCGCAGGCCGAACTCGACGGAGGGGTCTACGAAGGTCACCAGCGCGCCCCAGGGCACGACCAGCGGCTCGGGGCTGTCGCCGAAGTTGAGCGTGACGGTGAAGCCGTCGTCGCGCACCTCGAGGCCCTGGAACCAGTGCTGGAGCACGATGGTCATCTCGTCGGGATAGCGCTCGCGCAGCCAGTCGGCGATGGCGACGCCGGGGTGGGTGGTGTCGAAGGTGATGAAGAAGTGGTGCTCGCCGGGCAGCCCCTCGCGGGCGACGCGGCGCAGGACGCGCGCGATCAGGCCGCGCATGGCGTCGTGCATCATCGTTCCGTAGTCGATGGCCGGCTCGTCGCTCGCGTCACTCACCGTCACACCCCCAAGACCGTCACGGAAACCATGATAGACCAGACGGGCCCGGGGCAGACAAGGCGGGATCGCCCCCACGGGAGCGGGGAATGGCCGGATGCCCGAATCGGTGGCGGAACGCGGGGGGAAAGGTGCAGGCTTCTGTTGCCAGGTGCCTGCGGACCCCGCCTTACGCTGCTAGGCGCAAGGGCTTAAGGTTTTGGTCTTGCGCACTGCTTACGCAGCGAGCGCGACCGGAGCTTTGTTGTCATTGGCAACTATAAAGCTTGAACCGATAACGGTGGTATCTCACCGGGCAAAAGCTAACCCCTTTAGACGTCCGTCGATCCTGTTTCGGCCCCAAGATCCCCCAATGAGGGTGTTTGGTGGAGCCGCCGGGTACCGCCCCCGGGTCCGATCCGCTTATTACGGGCGCGTTTATCACCATAGTCCCCGAAGGAACGAGACGAATGTAGGCCCCCGCGGGCCGACGATCAAGGGGCATGGGAGGGGGGGCGCCATGCGTACACCCCCCGTGCACCCCCCGTGCATACGCAGGGGCGCCGTCCGTACGATTGGTTAACGGCCGGAACGCGAAAAGGCCGCCCACGGGGGGCGGCCTTCCGCGGCGATCTCCGCCGGCTCAGAAGCCAGCCTTGATCCGCTCGAAGGTCTCCGACTGCTTCTGGCGGAGCTGGCCGTCCATGGGGAGCTGCGCGAGCACGGGGGCGTCGATCTCGCCGAGGCCGCCGGCAACGCGCTGCTCCTCGGTGATCTGCTCGGACATGGCGGCGGCATTCGAGGAGCCGTAGCCGGCCTCCATCAGCGGCACGGCCGAGGAGGGGGCCAGCATCGCGTTGACGTAGTCGTAGGCGAGGTCCTCGTCGCTGTCGGATTCCTTCATGTTGACGTAGCCGCAGAGCCAGAGCGAGGAGCCCTCGGCGGCCTCGCGCTCGAAGCCGATCGGGAAGCCCTCGTCGGCCATGGTCGGCAGGGTCTCGTTCCAAGCCCAGGCCACCTGCACCTCGCCCGAGGCGAGGAGCTGCGACAGCTCCGCCGGGTCGGTCCAGTAGGTGCGCAGGTTGGGGTGCACCTCGCGCAGCCAGTCGCTGGCGGCCTCGAACTGCTCGTCGGTGGCGTTCGTCCAGTCGGTGGTGCCGGTGGCGAGGTAGGCCAGCGCGTAGGCGTCGTCGACGTTGTCGGGCAGGGCGACGCGGCCCTGGTACTTCGGGTCCTTGAACACCTCGAGGGTGGCCACGTCCTCCTCGGGCACGTCGTCGGCGTTGTAGGCCGTCGCCGTCGATCCGTAGTCGGTGGGGATGAAGTAGACCTCGCCGCCGCCGGCCACGTCCGTGCCCGTCAGGTCGGTGTTCAGATCGCCGTAGGCGTCGATGCGGCTGGTGTCCCACGGCTCCACGAGGCCGGATTCCACGAACTTCGTGACCGAGCCCGCGCAGATGTGGGTGACGCCCGGGGCGCGGAAGCCGGAGGACAGCTTCTGGAACGCCTCCTCCTCGTCGCCGAAGAACGCAAAGTCGGGGCCCGACCCGTGCTTCTCGACGTAGTCGGCGTGGAAGGCGGCGTCCTCGAAGCCCGAGTAGTCGAACACGGTGAGGGTCTGGGCGCCGGCGGGCAGCGCGGCGGTGGCCGCGAGGAGGGCGGCGAGGCGGACGGTCATGGCGGTTTCCCTGTTGGTCGTTTCTTTGCAGGGGAAGCTAGGCGGGCGCCACGGGCGCCGCAAGGCGGCGGTGGTAGAGGGCGACCATCGCCGCCTCCTGCGCGCGCAAGGAGGCGCGGGCGGCGTCCGCGTCGCGCCGCCGCACGGCGTCCACCAGCGCGTGGTAATGGCGCAGCATCGCGTGGCGGTCGCGCAGGCGGTAGGTGATCATGTTCATCAGGGGCTGCATCGCCTCGATGGCGCCGGCGAGGTGGTAGCCGAGCACCGGGTTGCGGGCCGCATCGGCGAAGGCGCGGTGGAAGGCGACGTCGGCGGCGCAGAAGGCGCGGTCGTCGCAAGGAGCCTCGAGCGCGGCGACGCCCGATGCCAGCGCGGCGAGGTCGGCGTCGGTGCGGGCCGTGCAGGCGAGGTCGCAGCAGGCCGATTCCAGCGCGTAGCGTGCCTCGGCGGCGGTCTCGAAGTCGACGGCGTTCATGCTGAGGAGCAGGGTGGAGGTGGCGACGTGCGCCTCGACCGCGGCCTCGAAGGTGAGGCGGCTCACGAAGGCGCCCCCGGCGGCGCCGCGCCGGGTGCGGATCAGGTTGCGGGCCGCGAGGATCTTGAGCGCCTCGCGCACGGTCGCGCGCGAGCAGTCGTGAGCGGCGGCGAGGTCGGTCTCGGAGGGCAGGCGCTCGCCCTCGGCCAGTGCGCCCGAGGCGATCCGCTCGTGGAGCGCACCGGCGATGATCTGCGGAAGGGGATCGGGCATCGAAAACCATTTGTCAGACAATTCGCGCTCTGCCAGTAAACGGCGTGAGTGACGTTCGAGCAAGGCCGGGGAGGGGCGATGCGCGATCTGGGCCGAATGACCGCGCCGCACTGGTTGGCGCTCTACGGCGCGATCCTCGGGGCGTGGGCGGTGCTGTGGCTCTGGGCCGCGCCCGCCGCTCCGGATTTCGGCGCGCTGCTGGTCTCGCTCTGCCGCGCGACGCCCGAGGCCGCGGGCTGGGGCGGCGCCTTCGCGATGTGGGTGCTGATGGCCGCGGCGATGATGCTGCCCACCGCGCTGCCCGCCTTCGCCACCTACGACGAGATCGCCCACGCCCACAGGCTGGGCGGCGGGGCGACGTTGGTGGCGGGCTACGGCGCCGTGTGGCTGGGCTTCGCGGGGGTGGCGACGGCGGCGCAGATGCTCGCCGCTCCGGAGGCGTTCTCGCCCGCCTTCGCCGCCGCGATGCTGGTGCTGGCTGCCGCCTATCAGGTTTCGCCGCTGAAGGAGGCGTGCCTGAGCCGCTGCCGCATGCCGCTGACCTTCTTCATGGCGCACTGGAACGACGGCCCCTGGCGCATGGGGCTTCGCCTCGGCGCGGTGTGCCTGGGCTGCTGCTGGGCGCTGATGGCGCTCGCCCTCGTGGGCGGGGCCATGTCGCTCGGGTTCATGGCGCTGGCGACGGTGCTGATGACGCTGGAGAAACTGGGCCGGGGGACGCTGGTCCCTCGCGCCATCGCAATCGCCTGCCTCGCCGGGGCGGGCTTCCTGATCGGAGGTCTTTCGTGAGCAATCGCATTCCGGCGCCGGTGGTGTCGAGCCGCATGTCGCCCAGCCCGAAGGGGGGCATGACGCCCTGGGCCATCAAGGGCGAGCTGATCCTGAACTGCAACTGCACGGTGTTCTGCCCCTGCGTGGTCTCCCTGGGCAAGCACCCGCCCACGGAAGGCGTCTGCCAGGCGTGGTCGGGCGTGCGCATCGACGAGGGGCACTACGGCGACAGCGACCTTTCTGGTCTGAACGTCGGCCTCCTGCTGGAGATCCCCGGCATGATGGCGCGCGGCGGCTGGAAGGCCGCGGCCTTCATCGACGACCGCGCCGACCAGGCGGCCTACCTCGGGCTGATCGAGATCTTCTCGGGACGGGCCAAGGGGACGACGGGGCTGTTCAAGATCCTCGTCTCCGAGTTCATGGGCGCCGAGCGCCAGCCGATCACCTACGAGAACGAGGGCAAGACGCGCCGCCTGACCGTGGGCAAGAAGATCGCCGGCGAGGTGGTGCCCGTGAAGGGCAAGCGCGAGGGCGAGGACATCGTCGCCACCAACACCGAGTACTGGATGGGCCCCGACATCACCGTGGCGCAGGCCAACCGGGGGCGCGTGCGCGCTTATGGCCGCGTGTGGGACTTCGAGGGCCGCTCGGCCGAGATCTGCCAGATCGACTGGTCGGGGCCGGAGGTGCCGCGGTGAGCGAGGCGCTCGTCACGCCCGGCTGGGTGCGGATGATGGCCCGCTACAACGCGTGGCAGGACGAATGGCTGGTGCCCGCGGTGGAGGGCCTCGGCGAGGACGAGGCCCGGCGCGAGCGGGGCGCGTTCTTCGGCTCGATCCTCGGCACGGCGAGCCACCTGCTCTGGGCCGACGAGGTCTGGCTCGGCCGCTTCCGGGGCGCGCCGATCGAGGCGGGCGGCATCCCCGAGTCGGTTGGATGGACCGGCACGGTCGCGGACTGGGCGGCGCGGCGGCGGGACGCCGACGCGGGGCTCGTGGACTGGGCCGAGGGCCTGGAGAGCTGCGAGGGCGAGGTGCGCTGGTGGTCCGGCGTGATGGAGCGCGAGGTGAGCCGGCCGCGTTCGGTGCTGCTCACCCACCTGTTCAACCACCAGACCCACCACCGCGGGCAGATCCACGCCATGCTCACCGCGGCGGGCGTGCCGACCGGGACCACGGACCTGGCCTTCATGGCGGAGGCGGCATGAGCGCGCTGGCCCGGTCGAACCGGGTGCGCCGGACGTGGTGGACCTCGGCCGTGGATGCGGCCGGGTGCTCGGCCTACACGGTCTACAACCGCATGATGCTGCCGGCGGCCTTCGCAGGCACGGACGTGGACGCCGCGCACCTCAAGCGCGCGGTGCAGGTCTGGGACGTGGCCTGCGAGCGGCAGGTGGAGATCACCGGGCCGGACGCCGACACGCTGATGCAGATGCTGACGCCGCGCGACCTGTCGGCGATCAAGCCGGATCAGTGCATGTACGTGCCGATCTGCAACCGCTCGGGCGGCATGCTGAACGATCCCGTCGCGTTCAAGCCGCGCCCCGACACGTGGTGGGTCAGCCTCGCCGACGGCGAGCTGCGCCTGTGGATCGAGGGCATGGCCGAGGCGGGCGGCTACGGCGTGACGGTATTCGAGGCCGACGTGCAGCCCCTCGCCATCCAGGGGCCGAAGTCGGACGAGCTGGCGGCGCGGGTGTTCGGGGACGCGGTGCGCGACCTCAGGTTCTTCCGCTGGGGGCGGTTCCCGTTCCGCGGCACGGAGATGATCGTCAGCCGGTCGGGCTACTCCAAGCAGGGCGGCTTCGAGATCTACGTGGAGCGGCAGGAACTGGCCGCGCCCTTGTGGAACGCGCTGTTCGACGCAGGCGCCGACCTCGACGTGCGCGCGGGCTGCCCGAACCTCGTGGAGCGGATCGAGGGCGGCATGCTCAGCTACGGCAACGACATGAGCGACGTGGACACGCCGTTCGAGGTCGGGCTGGACAAGTACGTGCAGCGCTTCGACTGCATCGGAGGGGCGGCGCTGGAGGCGCACGTCTCGGACCGCCGCCTCATGGCGGTGGAGATGGAGGGGCCGGTGCCCGTGTGCGACCGGGCCTGGCCGATCACGGAAGGGGACACGCGCCTGGGCGTGGTGACCTCGGCCGCCTGGAGCCAGGAGTTCGGCTGCGGCGTCGCGATCGGCATGATCGACCGCCGCTGGGACGCCGGCACCGAGGTGGTGGTACACACGCAGGACGGGCCGAAGCGGGCGCGCTTGCGCGAGACATTCTGGAGGTAGCGACAATGGCGACGATCAGGGCCCTCGTGGTCGAGAAGGGCGAGGACGGCGAGACCGCGGCCTCCGTGCAGCGCATCGACGAGTCGCGGCTGCCCGAGACCGAGGTCACGGTGGCGGTCGAGCACTCCACGGTGAACTACAAGGACGGGCTGTGCATCGGCCCCGGCGGCGGTCTGGTGCGCAACTATCCCCACGTGCCGGGCATCGACTTCGCGGGCACCGTGGAGGCCTCCTCGGACGACCGCTACAAGGCGGGCGACAAGGTGGTGCTGACCGGCTGGCGCGTGGGCGAGGCGCACTGGGGCGGCTACGCCGAGAAGGCGCGCGTGCGCGCCGACTGGCTGGTGCCGCTGCCCGAGGGGCTGACGACGCGGCAGGCCATGGCGATCGGGACCGCCGGCTTCACGGCGATGCTCGCCGTCCAGGCGCTGGAGGACCATGGGCTCAAGGCCGACCCGATCCTGGTGACCGGCGCCGCGGGCGGCGTGGGCTCGGTGGCGGTGGCGCTGCTCGCGGCGATGGGCCACGACGTGGCCGCCGTGACGGGGCGCCCCGAGCAGGAGGAGTACCTGCGGAGCCTGGGCGCCACGCAGATCGTGCCGCGCGCCGATCTGGCGGAGACCGTGAAGCGCCCGCTCGAGTCCGAGTCCTGGGGCGGCTGCGTGGACGCCGTGGGCGGCGCGATGCTGGCCCGCGTGCTGGGGCAGATGCGGTATGGGGCGAGCGTCGCGGCCGTGGGCCTCGCCGGAGGGGCCAACCTGCCCGCCACCGTGGTGCCGTTCCTGCTGCGGGGCGTGAACCTCCTGGGGATCGACAGCGTGATGCAGCCCTACGAGTCGCGGGTCCGCGCGTGGACGCGCATCGCCGAGCTGCTGCCGATGGAGAAGCTGGAGGCGATGGTGGTGCCCGCCACCTTGGACGACCTGCCGCGGCTGGGCGCCGACATCCTGAAGGGCCAGGTGCGCGGGCGCGTCGTGGTGGACGTGAAGGGGTAGGGCGGGGCGGGGAGGGGGCTCTGCCCCCGCCGCCTCCGGCGGCGTCCCCCGAGATATTTGGGGCCAGAGGAAGGGCCGGTCGTCGGTCGTCGATGATGGAGCGCGGGTCGTCCCGCGCTCCGTCGCGTTTCAGGCCGCGCGCTGGCGGGTGCGCTGGCGCTTGAGGCGGTTCGGCTTGCCGTGGACGTTCGCGGGCTTCGCGTCGTCCTGCGGCTTGCGGCCCGCAGGCTTGGCGCCTTGCGGACGCCCGCCGCCGCCACCCTGGCCGCGGCGCTGACCGCCGCCCCCGCCGCCGCCGCGACGCCCACGCTTCTCGCCGGGGCCGGTGGGCGCGGTGCCCGAGGCCACGGGGATCTCGGTCTTCAGCACCTTCTCGATCTGGCGGAAGAGGTCGGCCTCCTCGGGCGAACACAGTGCGATGGCCTCGCCCTCGCGGCCCGCGCGGGCGGTGCGGCCGATGCGGTGCACGTAGTTGTCGGCCACCTCGGGCAGCTCGTAGTTCACCACGTAGGCGACCCCGGGGATGTCGATCCCGCGCGCGGCTACGTCCGTCGCCACGAGGATGTTCACGGAGCCGTCGCGGAACGCCTTGATGGCGCGGTCGCGCTGACCCTGGCTCTTGTTGCCGTGGATCGAGGCGGCGTTGAAGCCGTCGGCTACGAGCCCCTTCATCAGCTTCTCGGAGCCGTGCTTCGTGCGCCCGAACACGAGCGTCAGCGCGCCGGGATCGGCCGAGAGGATCTCGCGCAGCTTGGCGGGCTTGTCGGCCTTGTCGAGGAAGTGGATCGACTGCTCGACCTTGTCGGCGGCCTTGCCCGGGGGCGAGACCTGCACGCGCACCGGGTCGGAGAGGTAGGCGGAGGCCAGCTCCTCCATCTGCTTCGGCATGGTGGCCGAGAACAGCATGGTCTGGCGCGGCGTGCCGAGCTTGGGCGCGATGCGGCGCAGGGCGTGGATGAAGCCCATGTCGAGCATCTGGTCGGCCTCGTCGAGCACGAGGTGGCGGGCCGACGACAGGTCCACGGCGCGGCGGTCCATGAGGTCGATCAGGCGGCCCGGCGTGGCGACGAGGATGTCGCAGCCGCGGCTCATGCGCTCGATCTGCTTGTTGATGGACTGCCCGCCCACGACCGTGACGACGCGCACCTTGGTGCCGGCGGTCAGGCCGCGCAGGGAGTCGGCGATCTGGTTGATCAGCTCGCGCGTGGGCGCGAGGATCAGCGACTTCGCGCATTTCGGCGCGGGCTTGCCGGGCTGCGCCATCAGCGCGTCGATCAGCGGCAGGCCAAAGGCCAGCGTCTTGCCGGTGCCGGTCTGCGCGAGGCCGAGCACGTCGCGGCCCTGCATCGCCAGCGGGATCGCCTGCGCCTGGATCGGGGTGGGGGTCTCGAGCTTGGCGTCGCGCAGCGACTGCAGGATCGCGGGCGCGAGGCCCAGCTCTTCGAAGGTGGCGGTCAAATGGTATCCTTTCGGACGCACGGAGGTGCGCCGGATCGCGCCCGCACGGACGCTGGGGGGTTCGCGCAGACGCGGCGCGGCGGGCGGATCCCGGGGCGTCGGCCTTCGCGTCGGGAACCCTGCGTGATGGGGAACTCGGATGGGGACGCCGATGCACCCCTCGGGGTGCGGCTTGCTCACGCGGCAGCGCGGCGTCGGGGGGACAGGTGGGGGAACGCGGGTGGGTTGTCAAGCGCGGGGAAGGGGCGCCGGGGCGCTTGCCCCCGCCGGACGGTCCCGCTAGACCCGCCCGCGGACAGGTGGCCGAGTGGTCGAAGGCGCGCGCCTGGAAAGTGCGTAGGCGGGAGACCGTCTCGAGGGTTCGAATCCCTTCCTGTCCGCCACCCCCCCTTTTACCGCTTCCCCGCTGGACCTCGGCGCGCGATCGGGCATTCTCGGCTGCGATCGGGAACGCTGGGAGGCCCCACCATGAACCTCGCACGACTGGCCGCCGAGGCGGCGGAGCGCGGCGGCCCGGTGCGGGCGGGCCTCGTCGGAGCGGGCAAGTTCGGCTCGATGTTCCTGGCGCAGGTGCCGCACATCGCGGGGCTGGAGGTCACGGCCGTCGCCGACCTCGACCCCGCGCGCGCCCGCGAGGCGTGCCGCGCGGTGGGCTGGGACGAGGGGCGCATCGCCGCTTGCGCCTTCGAGGAGGACGGCGCGGCGCTGGCCGCGCGGGGCGACGTGGACGTGGTGATCGAGGCGACGGGCAACCCCCGCGCCGGCATCCGCCACGCCGAGGCCGCGATCGCCGCCGGCGTCCACGTGGTGATGGTGAACGTCGAGGCCGACGTGCTGGTGGGGCCGCTGCTTGCGAAGAAGGCGAAGCGGGCCGGCGTGGTCTACTCCATGGCCTACGGCGACCAGCCCGCGCTGGTGTCCGAGATGGTGGACTGGGCCCGCGCCACGGGGTTCCGCGTCGCCGCCGCGGGCAAGGGCACGAAGTACCTGCCGAGCTACCACGCGGTGACGCCCGACGACGTGTGGTCGCACTACGGGCTGATCCCGGCGGAGGCGAAGGCGGCGGGCATGAATCCGCAGATGTTCAACAGCTTCCTCGACGGCACCAAGAGCGCCATCGAGATGTGCGCCATCGCCAACGCCTGCGGGCTGGACGTGCCCTCGGCCGGCCTCGCCTTCCCGCCCTGCGGCGTCGACGACCTCGCCCGCGTGCTGCGCCCGCGCGAGGTGGGCGGCCAGCTCGAGGGGCGGGGCATCGCGGAGACCGTCTCCTCGCTGGAGCGCGACGGGCGGCCCGTCTTCCGCGACCTGCGCTGGGGCGTCTACGTGGTGCTGGAGGCGCCCACGGACTACGCCGCCGCGTGCTTCCGCCAGTACGGCCTGCCCACGGACGACACGGGGCGGTTCGCGGCGATGTACAAGCCGTTCCACCTGATCGGGCTGGAGCTGTCGGTCTCGGTGCTGTCGGCGGCGCTGCGCGGCGAGCCGACGGGGCAGGCGCGCGAGATGCGCGGCACGGTGGCGGCGGTGGCCAAGCGGGCCTTGCGCGCGGGCGAGGAGTTGGACGGCGAGGGCGGGTTCACCGTCTGGGGCAAGGCGCAGCGGGTTGCGGACGCGCGGGATGCGCTGCCGATCGGGCTGGCCCACCGGGTTCAACTGAAGCGCGACGTGGCCGAGGGGGCGGTGGTCACCTTCGCGGACGTGGAGCTGGACGACGACCCCGTGGCGGCGATGTACCGCGAGGCGGTGGGTGCCGGGGCTTGCGCGGACGGGCCGGGCGCGGGATGAGCCGGGCATGACATGCGCCTCCACCCCCAGCCCGCGGCGCGCGCCGTGACCGACGACGCCCCCCGCGGACCGCTCCACGGCGTGAAGGTGCTGGACCTCAGCCGCATCTTGGCCGGTCCCACCGCCACGCAGATGCTGGGCGACCTGGGCGCGAGCGTTCTGAAGATTGAGAACCCGGATACGGGCGGCGACGACACGCGCCAGTGGGGGCCGCCCTACGTGGAAGGCCCCGAGGGGCCGACCGACCTGTCGGGCTACTTCATGGCCGCGAACCGCAACAAGCGGTCGGTGGCGCTCGACATTGCCACCGCGGAGGGGCAGGCCGCCGTGCGCCGACTGGCGGGGTTGGCCGACATCCTGGTCGAGAACTTCAAGCCCGGGGGCCTGCGCAAGTACGGGCTGGACTGGGAGGCGATGCGGGCGGTGAATCCGCGCCTCGTCTACTGCTCGATCTCGGGCTTCGGGCAGACCGGGCCGAACAGCCACAAGCCTGGCTACGACCTGATGGCGCAGGGCTTCGGCGGAATCATGTCGCTGACCGGGGCGCCCGATGGGCTGCCGATGAAGGTGGGCGTGGGCATCGCGGACGTGATGTGCGGGATGTACGCGGCCATCGGCATCTTGGCCGCGCTGCGCCACGCGGAGGCGACCGGCGAGGGGCAGCAGATCGACCTGGCGCTGGTGGACGCGCAGGTGGCCTGGACCATCAACGAGGGCGTGAACACGCGCCTTTCCGGCGAGGCGCCGCTGCGCCGGGGCAACGACCACCCCAACATCGTGCCGTACGGCGTGTACGAGACCGCCGACGGCCACGTGATCGTCGCGGTGGGCAACGACGGGCAGTTCCGCCGCTTCGCCGCCGCGGTGGGGCAGGGGGCGCTGCCCGGAGACGAGCGCTTCGCCACCAACCCCGCCCGCATCCGCAACCGGGGCGCGCTGGCGGACGTGCTGGAGCCGGCGCTGCGGGCCATGACCACCGCCGCCGTCACCGAGGCGCTGGAGGCGGGGGGCGTGCCGGTGGGGCCGGTGCTCACCCTCCCGGAAGTCTTCGAGACCGAGCAGGTGCGGGCGAGGGACATGGCCGTGGACATGGAGTCGGACGGCCTGCGCCTGCCGCTCCTGGGCAACCCGCTGCGCTTCTCGGCGACCCCGGTGCGCTACCGCCTTCCGCCGCCGCGCTTCGGCGCCCACGGGGACGCGTTGGAGCGCGACGACCCGTTCGAGGACTGACGCGGCGTCACGTCTGCGTCAGGCAGGGGGGCGCGGGTCTGGAGCGCGAGGGCGGAGGGGCGCTAGGCGTGGAGGCGGACGCTCCCGGAGACGCCATGCCCGCCCTCGACGCCTTCCACCAGCCCGTCGCGCTGCCGCCCGAGGCGGTTCCGGCGTGGGATGCGACGCTGCGCGCCTTCCTCGCCCACGGGGCCTCCGCGCCCGACCACCTCGCGCGGCTGCGCGCGCTCGCGCCCGAGGCAGTCGGTCCCGAGCTGCTGCGGGGCCTGTTCCTCGCGCTGCTCGCGCGGCGCGAGACGGTGGCGGACGCCCGCGCGGCCCTGCGGCTCGCGGAGCCGCGCCTCCCGGCGGCGGGTGTGCGCGAGCGGACGCTCGCCGAAGCCCTGCGCCTGCTGCTCGCGGGCGAGCCCGGGGAGGCGGCCGCGGCCGTGGAGGCCCGGCTCGCCGTCGCCCCGGGCGACACGCTGCTGCTGAAGATCGGCCAGCTCATGCGGTTCCTGCGTGGCGACGCGGCGGGGATGCGCCGCTCGGCCGACTGCGCCGCCGCTGCCCACGAGGCGGGCCATCCGGGGCGGGGCTACGCGTTGGGCTGCGCGGCCTTCGCGCGCGAGGAGACGGGCGACTACGCCGGCGCGCGCATCGCGGGCCTCGGCGCCCTGCGCGCGGCGCCCGACGACGCCTGGGGCCTCCACGCGGTCGCGCACGTCCACGACATGAGCGGCGACGCCGACGGGGGGCTGCGCTGGCTCGACGGGCACCGCGCCGCATGGGCGCACTGCAACAATTTCCGCTTCCACGTCTGGTGGCACCGGGCGCTGATGCTGCTGGATCTCGGGCGCCATGCCGAGGCGCTGGCGCAGTACGACCGCGACGTGCGGCCCGAGCGGACCGACGACTACCGCGACATCGCCAACGCCACCTCGCTGCTGGTGCGGCTGGAGCTGGAAGGCGTGGACGTCGGCCGCCGCTGGGAGGAGCTTGCCGCTCTGGCCGAAGCGCGCTGCGCGGACGGCTGCCTCGCCTTCGCGGACCTCCACTACATGCTCGCCCTCGTGGGCGGGGCGCGCGCGGAGGCGGCGGACCGGCTCGCCGCGCGTCTCGCCGCCGCGCGGGGCGGCTCCGAGACCGCGGCGGTCATGGGGCATCCCGGCGCGGCCGTGGCGCGGGGCCTCGCGGCCTTCGGGGCAGGGCAATACGGCGCCGCCTTCGACGCGTTCGCCGCCGCGCGGCCGGCGCTGCCCGCGATCGGCGGCAGCCACGCCCAGCGCGACGTGTTCGACCGCCTCGCCGTGGAGGCGGGACTGCGGGCCGGGCGCTTGGACGAGACCGAGGCGCTGCTGCGCGAGCGCACCCGCCGGCGCGGCCACGCGGACGGCTACGCCGCGCGCCGGCACGCGGCGGTGGCACGGGCGCGTGCCGCTTGCATCCGCCGGGCCCGCGCGTGACCCTCGGGCCATGACCGCCGCAGCCCCCTTCGACACCTTCACCGCCCCGGCGGCGCGCCGCGGGGCGCCGGAGGCCGCGGCGCGCGACCCGCGCCTCGACGTGTTCCGCGGGCTGGCGATGTTCATCATCCTGCTCGCCCACACGCCAGGCAACGCGTGGACCCTGTGGATCCCGGCGCGGTTCGGGTTCTCGGACGCCACCGAGATCTTCGTGTTCTGCTCGGGCATGGCGTCGGCCATCGCCTTCGGGCGCTCGTTCGACCGGGCGGGCTGGGGAATGGGCACGGCGCGGGTGGGCTACCGCATCTGGCAGATCTACTGGTGCCACATCGCGATGTTCCTCGCGATCGCCACGCTGCTCGCCGCCGTGGACGCGAGCGGGCTGCGGCCCGGGACGGTCTACATCGGCACGCTGAACCTCTGGCGGTTCTTCAAGGACCCCGCGCCGCAACTCATCGGGCTGATGACGCTGCGATACGTCCCGAACTACTTCGACATCCTGCCCATGTACATGGCGGTGCTGGCGATGATGCCGGTGGCGATGCTGCTCGCGCGGGTCTCGCCCGCGCTGGCGATGGCGGCCTCGGTGGCGGTCTGGGCGCTGGCGCAGGAGGCGCTGCTGGTGCGCCTCGGGCTGGGGGCGTGGTACCTCGCCCTGCCGGCGGAGCCGTGGTCGGACCGGCCGTGGTTCTTCAATCCGTTCGGCTGGCAACTGGTGTTCTTCACCGGCTTCGCCTTCGCGCGGGGCTGGCTGCCCGCGCCGCCGGCGCGCGCGTGGCTGCTGGGCCTCGCCGCCGCGGTGGTGATCCTGTCCGCGCTCCTGTCGAACGCCGGCTTCCGGCTGTTCGAGATGGGGGCGGTGCAGGACGCCTACGTGGCCCTCACGGGCTGCGCCGAGAGCGGCTTCGGCGCCTGCAACCCGGTGTTCGACTGGCGCGCCGCGCACGGCGCGTGGTTCCACAAGACCGACTACGGCGTGCTGCGCCACGTGCACTTCCTCGCGCTGGCCTACCTCGCTTGGGCCGCGGCGGGCGAGGGGGGGCGCAGGCTGCACGCGACGGGGCGCGGAGCCGGGCTGTGGAACGGTCTGGTCGGCATGGTCCGCAAGGTGGGCCAGCAGAGCCTCGCGGTGTTCGTGTTCTCGATGGTGCTCGCGCGGGCGAGCGGTCTGGTGCTGGACGTGGTGGGGCGGGACGCGGGGACGTGGGCCGCGGTGAACCTCGCCGGCTTCGCGCTGCTCGTCGCGTGCGCGCACGTGGCGGCGTGGTTCAAGGCGCAGCCGTGGCGGGCCGCGCGATGACGGGTGCGATGCCGCCCGAGAGCCCGCTGCCCCACCCCCGGCAGGACTTCGCGGAGGCGTTCCGCGACGGGGCGGCCCCGGCGGAGGGCACGGGCGACGGGAACGTGACGCTCTGGCGCCTCGCCGTGTTCCTGCCCGCCGTCGCCGCGGCCGCCGCGGTGCTGTGGATCGCGCCCTCGCTGTTCGCGCCGGGCGGCGCGCGGGGGGCCGAGATCGCGATCTCCATGCTCATCGCGCTGGGGTTCTTCCCGATCGCGCTCGCCGTCTGCACGGCGCTGGGCGGCGCGGTCTCGATGCTGCGGCGGCCTGCGCCGAGGCGCGCAGCAGCCCCGGCGCGCGGCCTCGACGTGGCCCTTCTGGTGCCGGTCCACGGCGAGGCGGCCGCGGCGGTGTTCGGCCGCGCCGCCGCGATGCTCGAGGCGCTGCGCCGGCGTTCCGGCCCGCACCGCTTCGCGCTCTACGTGCTGTCGGACACGCCCGAGGGTGCCGCCGCCGACGCGGAGCGGGCGGCCTTCGCCGCCCTGCGCGCGGGCGGGCTCGGCCCCGTGTGGTACCGCCGCCGGGCGCGCAACGTGGACCGCAAGGTGGGCAACCTCGCCGACTGGCTGGTGCGGTGGGGCGGCGCGCACGACGCGATGGTGGTGCTCGACGCGGACAGCCTCATGGGGCCGCGGGCGCTGCGCGACCTTGCGGACGCGCTCGCCGCCGATCCCGCCGCGGGGCTGATCCAGAGCTGCCCGCGCATCTTGGGGGCGCGTACGCTCTTCGCCCGCTCGCAGCAGTTCGCGGGCGCGGTCCACGGGCGCGCGTTGGCCGAGGGGCTGGCGCGCTGGGCCGGGGCCGAGGGCACCTACTGGGGGCACAACGCCATCGTGCGCACGCACGCCTTCGCCCGCTCGGCGGGGCTGCCGCATCTGGGCGGCGCGCTGATCCTCAGCCACGACGTGGTCGAGGCGGGCCTCCTGCGCCGTGCGGGCTGGGCCGTGCGCGTCCTGCCCCGCGTCGCCGAGTCGTTCGAGGAGACGCCGCCCACGCTGGTCGACCACTGCCTGCGCGACCGGCGCTGGTGCCGGGGCAACATGCAGCACCTGCGCCTCGTCCACGCGCGGGGCTTCCGCACCGCGACGCGCGTCCACCTCCTGCAGGGGGCGATGGGCTACCTGCTGTCGCCCCTGTGGCTCGCGCTGCTGCTCCTGTGGACCGTGTCGGGCGCCGCCGCGCCGGCGGCGGGCGGGCATCTGGCGCTGATGACGGCGGTCTATGCCCTGCTCGCCGCGCCGCGCCTGATCGGGGCCACGGCGCTGCTGCTGTCGGGGACGCCGATGCGGCGCCTCGGGGGGGCCTGGCGCTTCGCGGGCTCGCTCCTGGCCGAGGCGGGACTCTCGATGCTGTTCGCGCCGATCCTGATGGTGCAGCATACCGAGGCCGTCGCGCGGGCCGCGCTGGGGCGGCGGCAGGACTGGCAGCCG
This sequence comes from Jannaschia sp. W003, assembly GCF_025144335.1. Lineage (NCBI taxonomy): Bacteria > Pseudomonadati > Pseudomonadota > Alphaproteobacteria > Rhodobacterales > Roseobacteraceae > Jannaschia > Jannaschia sp. W003. The sequence goes on along the minus strand of NZ_CP083539.1, from coordinate 2,265,603 downwards.
AGCAGCGGTGCGCGGCGGAGCTTGGGCGCGCTCCTGCGCTTTCACCGCGCGGAGACCGTGCTGGGCGCCGCCGCGCTGGCGGGCATCGCGGCGGGCGCGGTGTCGCCGTGGCTCCTGCCGGTGGCGGTGCCGCTGGCGCTCGCGGTGCCGCTCTCGGCGCTGTCGGGCATGGTCTGGCCGCCCGCGGTGCTGCGCACGCCGCAGGACCTGCACGTGCCGCCCATCGCCGTGCGCGCGGCGTGGTGGGGCGAGGCGCTGCGCGTGCCCGCGGCGTCCGAGGCCGCCGCCTAGTCCGCCGCCCGCACGGGAAGGCCGCGCGCGAGCCAGCCCGGCCCCGCGGCCGATCCGAGCATCCCCTCGGGGACGTCGAGCACCGCGCCGAACCCCTCCGCATCCAGCAGCGCCGCCACGCGCGCCGAGCGCACGCCGCGCGCGCAGATCAGGGCGACGGGACGGCTCGGGTCGCCGCCCGCGGCCTGGAGCACCGCCGCAGCGAAGTCCGGGCGGCGCATGTCGATGGCCCAGGCGCCCTCGGGCACGCCGGTGCGGCGCCATTCGTCGGGGCGCCGGATGTCGACGAGTGTGAGCGTGCCGGCCCGGACCCGCTCCAGCGCCTCGGGGGCGGCGAGCGTGGGGCCGTCGAACGCGGCGCGGTGGAGGAACGCGCGGGCGGGCAGGGGCGCGGCGAGGGCGCCGAGGAGGATCGCGCGGCGGGTGAGGGGCATGGCGGCTCCTGTGCTGGCCCTTGCCCTACCGCACGCGGGCGCGGCCCCCAACTCACGACCCGGTGCGCGATCGTTGCGGATCGGCGCGCGTTGGGGCATTCCCCCGCTCTCGCTACGCCGAAGGCCCCCCGATGCCCCACGCCCCCGACCTCGACCGCAACGCCCGCCTATCCGTCGCGCCGATGATGGACTGGACCGACCGGCACTGCCGGGCGTTCCACCGCGTGCTGAGCCGCGAGGCGCTGCTTCATACCGAGATGGTGACCTCGGCCGCGCTGGTGCGGGGCGGGGCGACGCGCCTCCTCGACTTCGACGCCGCCGAGCATCCCGTGGCGCTGCAACTGGGCGGCTCCGACCCGGGTGAGCTGGCCGAAGCTGCCGCGATGGGGGCGGAGCGGGGCTATGCGGAGGTGAACCTCAACTGCGGGTGCCCGTCGGACCGGGTGCAGTCGGGCAGCTTCGGCGCGGTGCTCATGGAGCGGCCCGCGCTGGTGGCGGACTGCGTGCGGGCGATGCGCGAGGCCGTCGCCGTGCCCGTCACCGTCAAGTGCCGCATCGGCGTGGACGAGCAGGATCCCGAGGCGGTGCTGCCCGACTTCCTGGCCCGCATCGCGGATGCGGGGGTGGAGCGGGTCACGGTGCATGCGCGCAAGGCGTGGCTGCAAGGATTGAGCCCGAAGGAGAACCGCGAGGTCCCGCCCCTCGACCACCCGCTCGTCCACCGGATGAAGCGGCGCTTCCCGGCGCTGCACGTCTCGATCAATGGCGGCATCGCCACGCTGGACGACGTGGAGGCGCAGCTCGACCACGTGGACGGCGCGATGGTCGGGCGCGCGGCCTACCACGACCCGGCGGCGATCCTCCTGCGGGCCGACAGCCGCGTCTTCGGGCGCCCCAATCCCTGCGCCGCGCCCGAGGACGCCGCGCTCGCGATGATCCCCCACATCGAGCGGCACCTCGCCGCGGGGGGACGTCTGCACCAGGTCACGCGGCACATGCTGGGGCTGTTCGCCGGGCGGCCCGGGGCGCGCCTTTGGCGGCGGACGCTGAGCGAGGGCGGCGCGAAGCCGGGTGCCGGGGCGGCGGTGTTGCACGAGGCGCTGGCGCATGTCACGCGGGCGGCGGCCTGAGGGGGAACGCGCCATGCCAGAGATCTCCGCACTCGCTCCGCTGGTGCTGTTCCTGCTCCTCGTGGGCGCAGGCGCCGGCGTGCTGGCGGGCCTCCTGGGCGTGGGCGGCGGCATCGTGCTGGTGCCGGCCTTCTTCTACGTGTTCGCCGCGCTGGGCTACGAGAGCGCGCAACTCATGCAGATCTGCGTGGCGACCTCGCTCGCCACCATCGTGGTGACCTCGCTGCGCTCCGTGCGCTCGCACGCGCGGCGGGGTGCGGTGGACGGCGAGACGCTGCGCCGCTGGGGGCCGGGCATCGCGGTGGGCGCGCTGGTCGGCGTGCTGGTGGCGACGCGGCTGCGCTCCGACACCCTGACGGCGATCTTCGCGGTGCTGGCGCTGGTGGTCTCGGCCTACATGGGCTTCTCACGGGCGCACTGGCGGCTGGCGGAGCGGATGCCCGAGGGCTGGCGGGTGTGGCTGTATTCGCCGGCGACGGGCTTCCTGTCGGTGCTGATGGGGATCGGCGGCGGCTCGTTCGGGGTGCCGCTGATGACGCTGCACGGGGTGCCGATCCACCGGGCCGTCGCCACGGCGGCGGGGTTCGGGATGCTGATCGCCGCGCCCTCGGCGGCGCTGTTCCTCCTGATGCCCGTGGACGCGGTGCGCCCGCCCTTCACGGTGGGCTACGTGAACCTGCCGGCCTTCGCGGTGGTGATCGCCATGACGCTGCTGACCGCGCCCCTGGGGGCGAAGCTGGCCCATGCGATGGACCCCGCGCCGCTCAAGCGCGTGTTCGCGGCGTTCCTGTTCCTCGTCGCCCTCAACATGCTGCGCCGCGCGCTGCTCTAAGCGCGCCGCGCCCCGCGCCCGCCGCGGCGGACCTTGTGAAGGCCCGCCCGCTCGGGCAGCGCGTCCATCACCGCGCGCCGCGCCTCGGGGGTCATGCCGGACCACGCCGTGATCTCGTCGATCGTGCGGTGGCAGCCCACGCACAGGCGGGTCGCGGGGTGGATCGAGCACAGCTTGATGCAGGGCGAATCCACCTCCGTGCGGCTCCAGGTCTGGTCGGTCATGTCGCTCCCAAGTGGCGAAGGCGGTCCAGCGCGCCTTGGAGGATATAGCCGGCGGCGACCGAGTCGATGACCTCGGCGCGACGCTTTCGCGACGTGTCCGCCTCCAGGAGCGCGCGTTCGGCGGCCACGGTGCTGAGGCGCTCGTCCCAGAAGGCGATGGGGAGCGGCCCGCGCCGCGCCAGGTTGCGCGCGAACGCCTCCGTGGACTGGAGGCGCGGTCCGCCCGAGCCGTCCATGTTCAGCGGCAGGCCCAGCACCAGCCCCACGGCGGCGCGCTCGGCCACCAGCGCCTCGATGGCCTCGGCGTCGAGCGTGAACTTGCGGCGCTTCAAGGTCCGCAGCGGCGAGGCGACGGAGCGGGTGGCGTCGGAGATCGCGAGGCCGATGGTCTTGGTGCCGAGGTCCAGCCCCACGAGGGCGCCGAACGGGGGCAGGGCAACGGCGAACCCCTCGATGGTGTCGTGGATCACGGCGCGATGCCCGCCCGCTCGGCCGCCGCGCGCAGCACGTCGCGCGCGCCCGGATCGTCCGCGAACACCGTGCGCGCCTCGGCGTAGACCTCGGCGGCCGCGTCGCCGCGGCCCAGCACGCCGAGCGAGGTGATGAGCCGCGCCCAGTCCGCGGGCGGGCCGCCGTCCGAGGCGAGGCTGGCCGCGAGGCCGTCCACCATGCCGCCGATCATCTCCATGCGCGCCTCGGGGTCGAGGTCCGCCGCCGCCGTTACGTCCGCCTCGGACGGCCCGCGCGCCCCGGGGCGCGGCAGGTCGGCGAGCGGCGTCGGCTGGCCGGCGAGCTGGCTGATCTCCTCGATCTGCGCGTAGATCGGCTCCAGCCACGGGTCGCCCGGCGCGCTGTCGGCCACGAGGCGGCGCCACATGGGCCAGGCCCGGTCGGGCCGGCCCCCTTGCGCGAACATCAGGCCCGCGTGGTAGCGGGCCGATCCGTCGCGCGGGTCGAGGCGCAGCGCGGCGGCCAGCGCCCGCTCGGCCTCGAGCGAGACGAAGCCGCCCGCGGCGCCGATCATCAGCTCCGCCAGCAGCGCGTGGTCGGTCGCGGTCGCCGCGTCCCCGAGCAGCGCGATCACGCGCTCCTGCGCCCGCCACGCGGCGCGCAGGTCGCCGAGCCCCGCCTCGATCCGCACGCGCAAGCGCCAGCCCTCCAGATCGTCGGGCCGCTCCTCAAGCACGGCGCGGAGCTGCTCGGCGAGGCGCAGGGTCTCCGGGTCCGCGGCGGCGGGCGAGACGGGCACGGCGCTCTCGGCGACGGCCTGCGCGGGGCGGGCGGCGCGCCGCTCCTCGATGCGCGCGATGCGGTCCGCGAGGGGCAGGTCGGGATAGCCCGGCGCGCCGACCGCGAGGTAGGTGAGCATCGCCACGGCGACGACGATGCCGCCCGCGAGGAGCCCGCCCGCGACCGTGCGCCCGCCCCTCCGCGCGGCATGCGGGGCGGCGTCGGCGGCAAGGAGGCGGCGGGCGACCTCGGCCCGCGCGGCCTCGGCGGCCTCGGGGGCGAGCGTGCCGCGGGCCACGTCGCGCTCCAGCTCGCGGAGCTGGTCGCGGTAGACGACGACGTCGGCGGTGGCGGTCTCGGCCTCTGGCGGGGTCGCCAGCGCCCGCACGAGGAGCGCGACCACGGCGGCGGCGAGCAGTAAGGCGGCGATCCAGAACATCGACGGACTCCTGCGCCGAATGCGCGCAGCGCCGCAAGGGGTGCGCCCCGCCGCTTGCGGCGACGTGAACGCGCGCGCATGTCGCAATCGGCGCCCGCAGCGCCGCGCCGGAGGGATTCCCGGAACGGCCGGCGCCGCAGAAGGCGGGCGGAGGGGGAACTGCATGCGACGCTACTCGGTCTTCGCCATCGCCCGCGAGGCGGCGCGCTACCACCAGGGGTGGGAGCGGGCCTGGGCCAAGCGTGCGCCGAAGCGGCGCTACGACGTGGTGATCGTGGGCGCCGGCGGGCACGGGCTGGCCACGGCCTACTACCTCGGCAAGGAGCACGGCATCACGGATGTCGCGGTGATCGAGAAGGGCTGGCTGGGCGGCGGCAACACGGGCCGCAACACCACCATCATTCGCTCGAACTACCTCCAAGACCCGTCGGCCGCGATCTACGAGAAGGCGCGCAGCCTCTACGAGACGCTGAGTCAGGAGCTGAACTACAACGTCATGTTCAGCCCCCGCGGCGTGCTGATGCTGGCGCAGACCCACCACGAGGTGCGGGGCTACAAGCGTACGGCACACGCGAACGCGCTGCAGGGGGTCACGACCGAGTGGATCGGCCCGCAGCGGGTCAAGGAACTCTGCCCCATCATGAACATCGAGGGGCCGCGCTACCCGGTGCTAGGCGGCCTCTGGCAGGCGCGCGGCGGCACCGCGCGCCACGACGCGGTGGCGTGGGGCTACGCGCGCGCGTGCTCGGACATGGGCATGGACATCATCCAGCAGTGCGAGGTCACCGGCATCGACACCACCGGCGGCCGGGTGCGCGCCGTGGAGACGACGCAGGGGCGGATCGAGTGCGAGAAGCTCGGCGGCGTGGTGGCGGGGCACTCCTCGGTGCTGGCGGGCATGGCGGGCTTCCGGCTGCCGCTGGAGTCGGTGCCGCTGCAGGCGCTGGTCTCCGAGCCGATCAAGCCCTGCATGGACATCGTGGTGATGGCGAACACGGTGCACGGGTACCTCAGCCAGTCCGACAAGGGCGAGATGGTGATCGGCGGCGGCACCGACGGATACGCCGGCTACACCCAGCGCGGCAGCTTCCAGCACGTCGAGGAGACGCTGCGCGCGCTGGTCGAGACCTTCCCGATGCTCTCGCGCCTCAAGATGCTGCGCCAGTGGGGCGGGATCGTGGACGTCACGGGCGACCGCTCGCCGATCCTGTCGCGCACGCCCGTCGAAGGCATGTTCCTGAACTGCGGTTGGGGAACGGGCGGCTTCAAGGCGATCCCCGGCTCGGGCTTCGGCTTCGCGGAGCTGATGGCGACGGGGCATTCGCCGCTTACGGAGGCGTTCGGGCTGGAGCGGTTCCGCGAGGGGCGCTTCATCGACGAGAGCGTCGCGGCCGGAGTGGCGCACTGATGCGCGCGGACGCGGATGCGGGATCGCGATCGTTCCCCCCCGGTGGGGGGATGCGGAACGGAACGGCCGGCTGGTATGTTGGCCTCATCTCACCAAGCAGATGCGAGACCCCATGCTCCGACCCCGCCAGCGCCGGCCCCGCGGCCTCAACTTCCTTCTGGGAGGTTCGGTGGTCGCGATCGCGGTGGTGGTCTATCTCGCCGTCGGGGGAGAGATCGACCTCGGCGGCCTCGGCGCGCCGCAGGTCCGCATCGACGATCCCGCCATGCACGTCTTCCAACGCTGAGCCGGCGGCCTCCGCCGAGGGGGCCCCATGCTTCTGCTGACCTGTCCGTATTGCGGGCTCGCCGTCGAGGAGACGGAACTCGCGCCCGGCGGCGAGGCCCATCTGAAGCGCCACGGACCGGAGTCGTCCGACGACGACTTCGAGCAGTACCTTTTCCTGCGCGACAACCCGAAGGGTCCGCATCTCGAGCGGTGGCGCCACGCCTACGGCTGCGGCAAGTGGTTCCTCGCTGCGCGCGACACGGCGACGATGCGGGTCTTCGGTACCTACCCGGCGCAGACCGAAGCGCCCCCGGTTGAGATCCTGAACCGGATGCGGGGCGAGGCATGAGCGCGCGGCTCCGGACCGGCGGGCGGCGCATCGACCGCTCGAAGCCCTTGCGCTTCCGCTTCGACGGGCGGGAGGTGCGGGGCTACCACGGCGACACGCTGGCTTCGGCGCTGCTGGGGTCGGGGCAGTTGCTCATGGGCCGCTCGTTCAAGTACCACCGCCCGCGCTCCGTGGTGGGCAGCGGGCCGGAGGAGCCGAACGCGCTGCTGGGCGTGGGCGAGGGCGGGCGGTTCACGCCCAACGTGCGCGCCACCACCGAGCCCGCGCGCGACGGCGCCCTCGTGCGCTCGCAGAACGCCTGGCCCTCGCTGGAGCGCGACGTGGGCATCCTGAACGACCTCGGCGCGCGCTTCCTGCCGGCGGGCTTCTACTACAAGACGTTCATCCACCCGCGCCCCTTCTGGAAGCACGTGTTCGAGCCGGTGATCCGCCGCGCCGCGGGCCTCGGCGCCGCGCCCGACCGGGCCGACGCGGATCGCTACGAGCAGATCTACGCGTTCTGCGACGTGCTGGTGGTCGGCGGAGGCGTCGCGGGCCTTCTGGCGGCGCGCATCGCAGGCGAGCGGGGCGAGCGCGTGATCCTGTGCGAGCAGACGTCGCGCTGGGGCGGGCGGGCGCCCGTCGACGGCGCGCGGATCGACGGGCAGGCGGCGGATGCGTGGGTGAACGACACCGTGCAAGCGCTTGAGGGGATGGAGAACGTCACGCTCCTCCTCGATTGCCAGGGTGCCGGCGTCTACGACCACGGCTACGTGCTGCTGAACGAACGGCTGGAGGGGGACGGCCCCCGCGAGCGGCTCTGGCGCGTGCGGGCGGGCCGCACCGTGACGGCGACGGGGGCCATCGAGCGCCCCCTTGCCTTCGCCGGCAACGACCGGCCCGGCGTGATGCTGGCCTCGGCGGTGCGCGACTACGCGGTGGACTACGGCGTGGGCGTGGGCGAGCGGACGGTGATTGTGACCAACAACGACGACGCCTACCGCACCGCGCGCGTGCTGCGCGAGGCGGGTCTCCAAGTGCCGGCGATCCTCGACGTGCGCCAGAACCCCTCTGGGCCATTGGTGAACGAAGTCAAGGCGTTGGGGGTCAAGGTTCATGCGGGCCGCGGCGTCGCCCACGTGATCGGGCGCGACCGGGTGCGCGGCGTGGCCGTGTGCGACCAGGCGGGCGAGGGTGGCGCCGTCCTGCAGGAGATCCGCTGCGACTGCTTGGGCATGTCGGGCGGCTGGTCGCCGGTGGTGCACCTGTGGTCCCACTGCGGCGGCAAGCTGCTGTGGGACGAGGCGAACGCCATGTTCGTGCCCGACCCGGACCGCCCGCCCCGCGGCGCGGACGGCGAGGGCTTCGTGGTCGCCGTCGGCACGGCGGCGGGCGCGATGACCACCGCCGAGGTGCTGGAGAGCGCCGCCGATGCGATGGACGGCGAGGCGCCCGAGGCGGAGGACGAGCGCGAGGGCGCCATGACGCCCGCGTGGCTCGTGCCTGCTCGCGCGGGGCCCGCGCTGCGGATGAAGGCGTTCCTCGACTTCCAGAACGACGTGAAGGTCTCCGACGTGCGGCTCGCCGCGCAGGAGGGCTTCGAGAGCGTCGAGCACGCCAAGCGCTACACCACGCTCGGGATGGCGACCGACCAGGGCAAGCTGAGCAACATCAACGGTCTGGCGACGCTCGCGGATGCGCTTGATGCGCCTATCCCGCAGGTCGGCACCACCACCTTCCGCCCGCCCTGGACGCCCGTCACCATAGCCGCCCTGACCGGCGAGGCGAAGGGCGCGCTGTTCCAGCCCGTCCGCAAGACGCCGCTCCACCGCTGGCACGAGGCGAACGGCGCCCACTGGGAGCCGGTCGGCCAGTGGCGGCGCCCCTACTGCTACCCCCGCGGCGGCGAGAGCCCCGAGCAGGCGGTCGCGCGCGAGGTCCGGGCGACGCGCGGCAGCCTCGGCCTGCTCGACGCCTCGACGCTGGGCAAGATCCTCGTGAAGGGGCCCGATGCGGCCAAGTTCCTCGACCTCATGTACACCAACATGATGTCGACCCTGAAGCCGGGCCGCTGCCGCTACGGATTGATGTGCGACGAGAACGGCTTCCTCATGGACGACGGCGTGGTGGCGCGCCTCGGCGACGACAGCTTCCTGTGCCACACCACCACGGGCGGCGCCGACCGCATCCACGCGTGGATGGAGGACTGGCTCCAGTGCGAGTGGTGGAACCTGAAGGTCCACGCCGTGAACCTGACGGAGCAGTTCGCGCAAGTGGCCGTCGTGGGACCGAACGCCCGCAAGGTGCTGGAGAAGCTGGGCGGCATGGACGTGTCCGCCGGCACCCTCCCGTTCATGACGTGGGGCGCGGGCACGCTCGCCGGACACCGCGTCCGGGCGTTCCGCATCTCCTTCTCGGGCGAGCTGAGCTACGAGATCGCGGTCCCCGCGAACGAGGGCCGGGCGCTGTGGGACAAGCTGCTGGAGGCGGGCGCGGCGTTCGACGCCACGCCGTACGGCACCGAGGCGCTCCACGTGATGCGCGCCGAGAAGGGGTTCATCATGATCGGCGACGAGACCGACGGGACCGTGATCCCGCAGGACCTCGGGCTGGACTGGGCGATCTCGAAGAAGAAGGCCGACTTCCTCGGCAAGCGCGGCCAGCAGCGCACCCACCTCGCCGACCCCGACCGTTGGAAGCTGGTCGGGCTGCACACGCTCGACGGCTCGGTGCTGCCCGACGGCGCCTATGCGGTGGATGAGGGCGTCAATGCCAATGGACAGCGCAACGTGCAGGGCCGCGTCACCTCCACCTACCACTCGCCGACGCTGAACCGCGGAATCGCCATGGGCCTCGTGCGGCGCGGCCCTGAGCGGATGGGCGAGGTGCTGCGCTTCACTGGCGAGGGCGGTGGCGAGGTGGAGGCGCGCATCGTCTCGCCGGTGTTCTACGACCCCAAGGGGGAGAAGCAGGATGTCTGACGTCCGCATCGAGCGCCGCACCGGCGTCGGCATGGTGACCCTGCGCGGCGACCTCGGCCTGCTGTGCGGCGCGATCGGTTGCGCCGTGCCCGGGCAGCGGCTGTCGGTGCGCGAGAGCGGCGAGCACGTCCTGTGGATGTCGCCCGACGAACTGCTTCTGATCTGCGACGACGCGCCTGCAAGGGCCGCTGCACTGGCGAAGGCGCTCGCTGACGAGTTCGCCACCGTGGCAGACGTCTCGGACGCCCGCGCGGTGTTCGACGTGGAGGGCAGGGACGCCGCCGCGACCCTCGCCAAGCTGATGCCCGTGGACTTCGCGCGGCTCGACCCCGCGGAGGTGCGCCGCACCCGCATGGCGCAGGTGCCCGCGGCCCTCTGGCGCAAGGGCGAGGGCTGGCGCGTGGTATGCTTCCGCTCGGTCGCGGACTACGCCCACGCGCTGCTCCGCAACGCCGCCGACGCGCCCATGCCCCGCCTGCACGGGGCTTGACCGCCCGCCGCCCGGCGCGACATGGGAGGGCGGACACATCCCGAAAGGAGTCACGCCATGGCCTTCGAGCTTCCCGATCTGCCTTACGCCCACGACGCCCTCGCCTCCAAGGGCATGTCGAAGGAGACGCTGGAGTACCACCACGACCTCCACCACAAGGCCTACGTCGACAACGGCAACAAGCTGATCGCCGGCACCGAGTGGGAGGGCAAGTCTGTCGAGGAGATCGTGCGCGGCACCTACCAGAAGGGCGCGGTGGCCCAGAACGGGATCTTCAACAACGCCTCGCAGCATTGGAACCACGCCCAGTTCTGGGAGATGATGGGACCGAGCGGCGGGGCCATGCCGGGCGAGCTGGAGCGGGCGATCACCGAGAGCTTCGGCTCCGTGGACGACTTCAAGAAGGAGTTCGCCGCCGCCGGCGCCGGGCAGTTCGGCTCGGGCTGGGCGTGGCTCGTAAAGGACGAGGGTGGCGCGCTGAAGGTCACCAAGACCGAGAACGGCGTGAACCCGCTGTGCTTCGGCCAGACCGCGCTCCTGGGCTGCGACGTATGGGAGCACTCCTACTACATCGACTACCGCAACAAGCGCCCCGCCTACCTGCAGAACTTCCTCGACGAGCTGGTGAACTGGGAGAACGTTGCCTCGCGCATGTGAGGAACCGGTCGCAACCTTCTGATTCCGCTTGCCCGACGTCGGGCTGCCGGGGCCCCATGCGGGGCCCCGGCGCGTTTCGGAACCGCCTCCGGCGCGGGGCGTTGGCCCGGTGAACCAGCAAACGGAGGCACGACATGGCCGAGCGACACCGCTCCAACGACGGCACCCGCGAGACCGACCAGTTCATCGAGGACATGCCCGAGACCCCCAGCCACCAGGGCCGGGCCGGCGGCGACGTCGCGACCGAGGTGGGCACCCGCGATTCGCTGCTGCGCGCCACCACGCAAGGCACGCGCGGCGTGACCCGCGTGGGCAAGACCAACGAGGACCGCGACGAGGACGGCAATCACGGCGGGCCGCACGGGGGCTCGAAGGACTGATGGCCAAGCTGCGCAACGGAACCCTCGTCGTCGTCACCGACAGCGAGAAGGCCCTGTTCCTCGTGAACCGGACCGACGACGAGAACCCGAACCTCGAGGTCGTCTCGAAGCGCGAGGAGGACAATCCCCCCGACCGCGAGCAGTCCGCCAACCGCCGCGGCCGCGTGGGCGAGAGCGCCCAGCCGGGCAAGCACGCCTACGACGAGACCGACTTCCACGAGCTCCAGAAGGAGCGCTTCGCCTCCGATCTGGCCGACCGGCTGTACAAGATGGCGCACCGCGGCGAGTACGACCACCTCGTGCTGGTGGCCTCGCCGCAGGTGCTCGGGGTCGTGCGCGACGAAATGCACAAGGAGGTCTCGGACAAGCTGGTGGCGACGATCGACAAGACGCTGACCAACCATCCCTTGAGCGAGATCGAGAAGGTCGTCGTGGACAGCCTGCACGAGCAGGCCTGAATCCCGCGGACGTGGTATGGTGGGGGCGGCGTCCGGAAACGGGCGCCGCCCCCGCGCGTTTTTGCATCGACGTTTCCCCGCTGATAGCCTGACGCGCGGTCCGCCATCCGGCGGGATTCGCCACCCGAGCGGGAGGGCCGGTCATGGGACGCAAGACGAGCGCGGTTCTGGGCGGCGGCGCGGCCCTCGGCGTCGTCTTCGTCCTGCTGTTCGCCCACGGGGTCTGGAACGAGATGCGGAACGGCTCCGCCGCCGCGATCCGGCCCGAGGCCGGTGGTGGCGACGGGCGGGGGGACGTCGAGGGCAATTCGGGAGGCGTCGCGCGGATCACCGATCCTGCGCGTTCCACGGATGCGGCGTCGGGCGACGACGCCGTGACGGTGATCTCGGAACCGTCCGCCCAGTCGGCGGCCGTGGACGAGAACATGGTGATCCCTGAGGGCGTATCGCCCGATGCTGACCAAACCATCGCCGGTGCTCCTACGCCGACTGATTCCGACGCCGCGCAAACGTCGGTTCCTGCGCCCGAACCGGAAGCCGCGACGCCCGCTTTCGAGGCAACCGCCTCCGCCACTCCGCCGGAACCCGACGCCGCGCAGACGCCGTCCGCCACGCCCGAACCGCCCGCCGCCCCCGACGGCACCGCGCTCGCGAACCTCGCGCCGCTTCCCGGCGGCGCCCCGACCACGGCCGACCGCACCCCGGTCGCGCCCCCCGCCGATCCGCCCTCGGGACCGGCGCTCGACCTCGTTCGCGTGGACGCCGCGGGCGCCGCCGTGCTGGCCGGCCGCGCGCCCGCCGGCGGCACCGTGACGCTGCGGCTCGACGGCGCGGCGGTGGGGCGGGCGCAGGCGGACCTGTCCGGCAACTTCGTGGCCTTCCTCGACCTGCCGCCCTCGGAGGCGCCGCAGGTGCTTGCGATCGAGTCCGAGGACGCCGACGGCCGCTTCCTGCAGGGCGCGGAGAGCATCATCATCGCGCCCGCCGCACCCACTGCAGCCGTGATTCCCGAGGCCCCGGAGATCGACACCGCGGCGGACGGGGCCCTCGACGGCGCGCTGGATGGCGCGAAGTCGGCAGGCGTCCTGAACGACGCGCCGGAGCCGGTGCGTCCCGGCGAGGCGTTCGCATCGGCTCCGCTTCCGCAAGTCTCCCCCGAAGGCAGCGCGCGCGTCGACCCCTTGGTGGAACCGTCCTCGCGTCCCGACGTCCCCGGCGTTGACGCGAAGCCCGCCTTGCGCCCCGAACCGCCCCCCACAATCACCTCCGCCGCCCCGCTCGCGATCGATGCGCCCGGCGATCCGTCCGCCGGGTCACCCGCCGCATTGTCGGACGCTCCCCTTGGCGCCTCCCGCGAGGGCGCCCAGCCGCAGGCGCCGGACGCGCTGACCGCGGGCATTTCGCCGGGCGGGGACGGGTCATCCGCCGTCGAGCCGGACACTCCGATGTCGCCTTCCGCCGCGACCGCCGGGCCGGCGGAGCTGCGGCCTTCTGCTACAACCTCGCGCACGGACCCTCCGCCCGCCGCGCCCGGAGGCGACGCGCTGGCCTCCGCGGCCCCCGCGCCCCCCGCCGCGCCGCGCCTGTTCCGCGCCGGCCCGGCGGGCATCCGGCTGGAGACGGCCGCCGAACGTCCGCCCGAGGCGGCCGAGAGCCTCGGGCTCGACGCCATCGCCTACGACGAGGGCGGCGCGGTGCAGCTCGCCGGGCGGGGCGACGCGGGTACGGCGCTGCGGGTCTACCTCGACGGGCGCCCCGTGCGCGACGTGGCCGTGGGACCGGACGGGGCCTGGGCCTCGCCGCTGCCCAAGGTCGACGAGGGCGTCTATACCCTGCGGATCGACGCGCTCGGCGCCGACGGCACCGTGGTGGGCCGCCTCGAGACGCCGTTCGAGCGCACCGCCCCCGCGGTCGCCGCCGCCGCCCGCCGCGAGGGGCGCCGCGCGATCACCGTCCAGCCGGGCTACACGCTCTGGGCGCTGTCCGAGGGCTACTTCGGCGAGGGCACCCAGTACGTGCAGATCTACGAGGCCAACCGTGGCCTGATCCGCGACCCCGACCTCATCTACCCGGGACAGGTCTTCGCGCTTCCCCAGGTCGAGGGCGCCGAGCCGTCCGGCGCCGCGGAGGCCGCCGCCGACTGAGGTGGCGCCCGGGGCGCGGCGATCCTAGAAGGACCGGATGCCGAGCCAGATCACCCAGACCGAGCCGCCCGCGGGCAGCCTCGACATCATCCGCCGCGTGCTGCCCTACCTCTGGCCCGACGGCGAGGGGTGGGTGAAGCGCCGCGTGGTCTTCGCGCTGACGGCCCTCGTTCTGAGCAAGATCATCGCCGTGCTCACCCCGTTCCTCTACAAGGCCGCCGTGGACGGGCTGACGCCCGAGACCGCGACGCCCGCCTGGGCGCTCGGGGCGGGGGCCGTGGCGCTGACGGTCGCCTACGGCGGCGCGCGCGCCTTCAACATCGGGTTCCAGCAGCTCCGCGACGTCGCCTTCGCGCGGGTCGGCCAGCGGGCGCTGCGGCGTCTGGCCTCGCAGACCTTCAGCCACATGCACCGCCTGTCGATGCGCTACCACATCACCCGCAAGACCGGGGGTCTGAGCCGCATCATCGAGCGGGGCGTGAAGGGCGTCGACTTCCTCCTGCGCTTCCTCCTCTTCTCGATCGGCCCGCTCGTGCTGGAGCTGCTGCTGATCTCGGCGATCCTCTTCTTCGTGTTCGACGTCTGGTACCTCGTGATCGTGCTGGCGACGATCTTCGCGTACGTCGTCTTCACGTTCCGGGTCACCGAGTGGCGGGTCCGGATCCGCAAGGCGATGAACGACCAGGACACCGACGCTAACCAGAAGGCGATCGACAGCCTGCTGAACTTCGAGACCGTGAAGTACTTCGGCGCCGAGGCCCGCGAGGCGCGGCGCTACGACGGCGCGATGGAGGGCTACGAGGCGGCGGCGCTCAAGACCGCCTACTCCCTCGCGTTCCTCAACTTCGGGCAGGCGCTCATCATCACAGCCGGGCTGGTGGGCGTGATGGTTCTGGCCGCGATGGGGGTGCAGGCGGGCGAGCTGACGGTCGGGGACTTCGTGCTGGTCAACGCTTACATGATCCAGATCACCATGCCGCTGAACTTCCTCGGCACGGTGTACCGCGAGATCCGCCAGGCGCTCGTGGACATGGGCGAGATGTTCGGCCTGCTGGAGCAGCCCGAGGAGGTTCAGGACGCGCCGGACGCTAGGCCCCTCGCCGTGCCCGAGGGCCGCATCCTGTTCCGCGACGTGCGCTTCGGCTACGAGGCCGCGCGGCCCATCCTGCGGGGCGTGACCATCGAGGTCGGCGCGGGCGAGACGGTGGCCGTGGTGGGGCCGTCGGGTTCCGGCAAGTCCACGATCGGGCGCCTGCTGTTCCGCTTCTACGACGTGGACGCGGGCGCGGTGGAGATCGACGGGCAGGACGTGCGCTCGGTCACGCAGGACAGCCTCCATGCCTCGATCGGGGTGGTTCCGCAGGATACCGTGCTCTTCAACGACACCCTGCGCTACAACATCGCCTACGGGCGCCCCGACGCCTCGTTCGCCGAGATCGAGGAGGCCGCGCGCGCCGCCAAGATCGACGGCTTCATCCGCGACCTGCCGCAGGGCTACGAGACCGCCGTGGGCGAGCGGGGCCTGAAGCTGTCGGGCGGCGAGAAGCAGCGCGTGGGCATCGCGCGCACGCTGCTGAAGGACCCGCCGATCCTGCTTCTGGATGAGGCGACCAGCGCGCTCGACACCGAGACCGAGCGCGAGATCCAGGCCGAGCTGCGCGCCATGAGCCGCGGGCGCAGCGTCATCACCATCGCGCACCGCCTGTCCACGGTGGTGGACGCGGACCGGATCGTGGTGCTGGAGGCGGGCGAGATCGTCGAGCAGGGCACGCACGAGATGCTGCTGGCCCATCGCGGGCGCTACGCCTCGATGTGGTCGCAGCAGCAGCGCGAGGAGGAGGAAGCGGCGTGAGACAGGTCTCGCCCCGGCCTTGCGCCGGGGCCTCCGGCTGCCGTTCGCGCTTCGCTACGGAACGGAGCGCCGTCGTCTAACGGAGGCCCCGGCTTAGGGCCGGGGCGTCTTGGCGCAATCTACCCCGCCAGCTCCCGGAGGTGCGCCGCGCACCCGGTGAGAGCGGCGTAGTCGTCCTCCACGAGGCTCACCGCGAAGTTGCCCATGAAGCCGGCGAAGCGGCCCTTGTCGCGGAAGCCGTCGGCGAAGCCCATCTCGCGCAGGTGCGGACCCATGGCCCGCGCCACCCCACCCACGAGGAACACGCCCCCGAGCGGCAGGTGGATCAGGGCGAGGTTCCCGGCCACGGTGCCGAGCATCCCGCAGAACAGCCGCACGGCGGCCTCCGCGCGGGCGTCGCTGCCGAGGCGCGCCATGATCTCGGCGGCCCCGAACTCGTCGAAAGAGCCGGCCTCGGAAGCGAGCCAGTGATAGACCTGCTCCAGCCCCCGGCCCGACAGCACGTCCTCCACGGCGGCGAAGCCGTGGGCGGTGGACAGGAAGGTGGCGAGGCGCAGGTCGGCCTCGGTGCGGATCGGCAGGTTGGCGTGGCCCGCTTCGCAGGGCGGCACGAGCCGGCCCGTGGGCACGACGTGCACCGGCGCGGCGTTGAAGCCGGTGCCCACGCCGATCACGAGGCGCGCGGCGCCCTCGGGGGCGGGGCCCTCGACGATCGGGCGGACCTGGTCGGGATCGAGATGCCCCAGCGCGAAGCCCTGCGCCTGCAGGTCGTTGAGGATCGCCGCGCCGCGCGCGCCGGTGGCGTCGATCAGCCGGGCGGCGTCGATCGACCAGTCGAGGTTGGTCAGCTCGGCCCGACCGTCGCGCACGGGGCCGGCCACGGCGACGCAGGCGCCGTCGGGGGCGGGGCCGCCCTCCTCCTCGCGGTAGCGGCGCAGCACCGGGGCGAGGTTGGCGAAGTCGCGGTTGCGGTAGCGGCGCACCGTCTCGGGCAGCACGATGTTGCCGCGCGCCATGCCGACGCGGGTGTTCGTTCCGCCGACGTCGGCCACGAGGAAGAGTCTGGGATCGTCCATGCCGGGCCCCCTAGGCGCGCGCGAAGGCGCGGGCAAGCGCGTGGTAGCTGGCCTTCGGCGTGCGCTCCTGCGTCTCGAAGTCCACGTGGACGAGGCCGAAGCGCTTCTCGTAGCCGAAGGTCCACTCGTAGTTGTCCATGAGCGACCACGCCGTGTAGCCGGCCAGCGGCACGCCCGCGCGGATGGCATCGAGGCAGGCGTGGAGATGCGCGTCGGTGTAGGCGATGCGCTCGCGGTCGGGGCGGCCCGGCTGGTCGGCGTTGGCCAGCCCGTTCTCGGTGATGAACAGCGGCACGTCGCCGGTGAACTCGCCGTGGAGGCGCTTGAGGATGTAGGCGAGCCCCTCCGGGCAGATCTCCCACCCCATCGCGGTCTTCGGCAGCGGTCCCGGCACGGGCTGATAGCCCGGCCAGTCCCCGGCGCCTGCCGCGAGGCGCTGGCAGGTGTAGTAGTTGACCCCGAACCAGTCGAGCGGCTGGCGGATGGTGGCGAGGTCCGCCTCCCAGCCCTCCGGCATGTGCGGCGCGAAGCCCTCGAGCACGTCCTCGGGGTAGGTACCTTGCGTCATCGCCTGCACGAACCAGCGGTTGTAGATGCCGTCGTAGAGGCGCGCCGCAGCGCGGTCCGCATCCGTGTCCGAGGCCGGCAGCGCGTACTCGAAGTTGCAGGCCGCGCCCACGCCGCGCTGGCCCATCCCGTGAAGCACCTCGGCGGACAGCCCGTGGGCGAGGGCGACGTGGTGCATCGCCCGCACGCCCGCCTCCAGCGAGGCGTGCCCGGGGGCGTGGAAGCCGTGATAGTGCGACAGCCACGCGACGCACCAAGGCTCGTTGATCGGGGCGACCGCATGGAGCCGGTCGCCGATGCGCTCGGCCACCACGCGGGTGAACTCCGCGAAGCGCTCCGGCGTCTCGCGCACGAGCCAGCCGCCGCGCTGGTTCAGGGCCTCAGGCAGCTCCCAGTGGTAGAGCGTGCCCATGGGCGCGATGCCCCGCTCAAGCATCCCGTCCACGAGGCGGTCGTAGAAGTCGAGGCCTTCGGGGTTCACCGTCACGCCGTCGGGCATGACCCGCGCCCACGAGGTCGAGAAGCGGTAGGCGTCGAAGTTGCCGGCGGCGATGAGATCGAGGTCCTCCTCCCAGCGGTGGTAGTGGTCGCAGGCCACCGCCCCGTCCTCCTCGCGCGCCACCTTGCCGGGGATCGAGGCGAAGGTGTCCCAGTGCGTCGGCCCCGCGCCGCCGAAGGCATGGCCCTCGATCTGGTAGGCCGAGGTGGCGGTGGACAGTCGGAAGCCCTCGGGAAAGTCGGCGCGTCCGACCGAGAGCTCGGGCAGGGGGTTGGTGTCTTTCACGGGGTGCGCCCTCGGTTGCCTGTGCGGCGCCCCTTAACCCACTAATCGCCACGGGTGGAAAGGGCGCCGGCCCGCAGAGGCCCGGTCGAGGCGCCGAGCACGAGGTCGCAGTCCCACACCTCCTGCTCGAGCGGCGCGTCGGGCCGCGCGATCTGCGCGAGCAGGATCTCGGCGCAGCGGCGTCCCGCCTCCATGGCCGAGGAGCGGGTGGCGGTGAACACCGGCTCCGCCTCGCCGTTGCCGAAGTAGCCCAGCATGTCGTCGTGGGCGGCGATCGACACGTCGCGGCCCGGCAGGAGCCCGGCGGCGTGGGCGGCGCGGCGCACGCCCACCGCGGTGATCACCGAGCCGCAGACGAAGGCGGTGGGCGGGTCGGGCAGGGCGAGCAGCTCGGCTGCGAAGCGGTGCCCATTGCCTTCGGACATGGGCCCGGCGCGGACCAGCTCGGGGTCGGGTGCGAGGCCCGCGGCCCCGTGCGCCTCGGCCCAGCCCTCATGACGGCGGCGCGCGAACTCGAGCTGCGGCTCGCCGTTCACCAGCGCCACGCGCCGGTGCCCGAGGTCCAGGAGGAACGAGGTGAGGCGGCGGAAGGCGCGGCGGTTTGCGATGTCCACGAACGGGTAGTCCAGCGGCTCGCCTGGCACGCGGCCGTGGACCACGAAGGGCAGGCCGCAGGCGCGCAGGAACGGGACGCGCGTGTCGCCGACGCGGGGCGCATGGACGATCACCCCGTCCGCCGAGCGCGCCGAGACGATCTGGCGGTAGACCCGCAGCTCGTCCTCGTCGGGCACGAACGAGATCGCCATGTCGTAGCCGGCCGCCGAGTAAACCTCGCCCGCGCCGGCCATGAAGTCGCCGAACACCGGGTTGAGCATCTCGCGGCCCATCTGTGCGGGAATCACATGGCCGATGGTCATGGCGCGCCCGGTGGCCAGCGCCGCGGCGCGGCGGTCGGGGCGGTATCCCTGCTCGCGCGCGGCCTCCTGCACGAGGCGTCGGGTGCGGGGCGAGACCTCGGGGTAGCCGCCGAGCGCGCGGCTGACGGTGGTGGGCGAGAGGCCGAGGGTCTTGGAGAATTCGCGCAGATTCACCTGTCCGCCTTCCGTCCGCGTGCCGCCTCGCAACCGCTTTCGAGCACCCCGTCGCCACCCTTGGGTGACTCACCGGAAGCCTTCGTGGCAAGGGATTTCACCGCCGCGGCGCAGCATCGCGGTTGGACGATTGACAAGGGCCGGGGCGGTCGGGCTAGGTGCGGGGTGAAAGCGGTTTGGGTCCCGGGAGAGGGCCCCGCCACGTTCAGCAGGGGCGGCCCCGCCGCCCGCAAGGGAGAGATCATATGACCAACACGCGCACGCTGCTCGCGGCGAGCACTGCGATCGGGCTGGCCACCGCCGGCGCCGCCTTCGCCGACGCCCACGCCGACTTCCAGCCCGGCTCTGGCGACTTCGACTGGAGCGGCTACGAGGGCTTCGCCGAATCCACCGACCTCACGGGCCAGTCGCTCTCGATTACCGGCCCCTGGACCGGTGACGAGAAGGCCAAGTTCGACGCGATCGTCGCGCTCTTCGCCGAGGCCACCGGCGCCGACGCCGAGTATTCCGGCTCCGACAGCTTCGAGCAGGACATCGTGATCGCCGCCGAGGCGGGCTCCGCGCCCAACCTCGCCGTGTTCCCGCAGCCGGGCCTCGCCTCCGACATGGCCGCGCGCGGCCAGCTCAGCCCGCTGCCCGAGGGCACCGCGGACTTCGTCGCCGAGAACTTCGCCGCCGGCCAGTCCTGGGTCGACCTGGGCACCTACGAGGGCCAGGACGGCGAGGAGGACCTCTACGGAATGTTCTACCGCGTCGACCTCAAGTCGCTCGTCTGGTACGTGCCCGAGGCCTTCGAGGAGATGGACTACGAGGTCCCCGAGACGATGGAGGACCTCAAGGCCCTCACCGACCAGATCGTCGAGGACGGCGGCACCCCGTGGTGCATCGGCCTCGGCTCGGGCGCGGCCACCGGCTGGCCGGCGACCGACTGGGTCGAGGACATGATGCTCCGCACCCAGTCCCCCGAGACCTACGACGCCTGGGTCGAGAACGAGCTGCCCTTCGACAGCCCCGAGGTCGTCGCCGCGATCGAGGAGTTCGGCTACTTCGCACGCAACGAGGAGTACGTTTCGGGCGGCGGCGAGACCGTGGCGTCGACCGACTTCCGCGACAGCCCGAAGGGCCTCTTCGAGGTGCCGCCCGACTGCTACATGCACCGCCAGGCGTCGTTCATCCCGGCCTTCTTCCCGGAAGGCACCGAGGTGGGCGAGGACGTCGACTTCTTCTACTTCCCCGCCTACGCCGACAAGGACCTCGGCCAGCCGGTGCTGGGCGCGGGCACGCTGTTCTCGATCACCAACCCGTCGGACACGGCGAACGCGTTCATCGAGTTCCTGAAGCTGCCCATCGCCCACGAGATCTGGATGGCCCAAGGCGGGTTCCTCACGGCCCACGGCGGCGTGGACCCGGAACTGTATTCCGACGACGCGCTGCGCGGCCAGGCGGAGATCATCCAGAACGCCACCACATTCCGCTTCGACGGCTCGGATCTGATGCCCGGCGAGATCGGCGCGGGCGCGTTCTGGACCGGCATGGTGGACTACACCACCGGCGCGGACGCGCAGACCGTGGCGTCCGAGATCCAGCAGCGCTGGGACGCCATCAAGTGATCGGCTGACCCCGCCGGGGGCGCGCCCGCGCCCCCGGCACCGCGGCCCCGCGCGGGCCGCCGCACGACCCACGACACGCAACGCACCGGGGAGGGGAGCGCGCGATGCCGCCGATCGTACAGGGCCTGATCACGATCGTCCTCGGGGTGGGCGGATGCATCGCCTACTTCTGGGCGTCGAACCTCGTGCTCGACCGCTACATCTTCCCGCCCCGCGGGCCGAACGCCGGGCGCAACATCAACCGCGCCAACCAGATCCGCCCCTGGCTGTTCCTGTTCCCGGCCATCTTCGCGCTGGGGCTCTATCTCGCCTACCCGGTGGTGGGCTCGTTCATCCGCTCGCTCTACGACCGCTCGGGCAACACGTTCATCGGCCTGGGCAACTACCAGTGGCTCCTGGGCGAGGGCGAGTTCCGGCAGGCGGTGTTCAACAACATCCTCTGGGCGCTCTTCGTGCCCGCCGGCTCGACGTTCTTCGGACTGATCGCGGCGCAGCTCACCGACCGCCTGAGCTGGGGCAACATCGCGAAGTCGCTGATCTTCATGCCCATGGCCATCAGCTTCGTGGGCGCCTCGCTGATCTGGAAGTTCGTCTACGCCGTGGACCCCGAGATCGGCATCATCAACGCGTTCCGCGCCTGGGCCTTCGGGTCCGACCCGCTCGACCCGCTCCAGGTGTCGTTCTGGAACAACTTCTTCCTGATGTTCATTCTGATCTGGATCCAGACCGGCTTCGCCATGGTGATCCTCTCGGCCGCGCTGCGCGGCATCCCCGAGGAGACCGTGGAGGCGGCCATCGTCGATGGCGCCTCGCCGCTGCAGGTGTTCTTCCGCATCAAGGTGCCGCAGATCATGGGCACCATCGTCGTGGTCTGGACCACGATCACCATCCTCGTCCTCAAGGTGTTCGACATCGTCTACACGATGACCGGGGGCAACTTCGGCACCCAGATCCTGCCCTCCTACATGTTCGAGTTCATGTTCCGCGACGACGGGCGCGCCACCGCGGTGGCCTTCGTGATCATGCTGATCGTCTCGCCCGTGATGATCTGGAACATGGTCCAGACCCGCAAGGAGATGCGCTGACATGGACAACATCGCAGGTCAGAAGTCCTCGCTCGGGTGGGCCGTCAACATCGCCGTGGTCTTCATGGTGCTGGTATGGGTGATCCCCACGGTCGGCCTGCTGGTCTCCTCGTTCCGCGACCGCGACCAGATCAGCGCCTCGGGCTGGTGGATGGCGCCGTTCTCGGCCGAGCAGAGCTACCGCGCCCGCGCCGGCTCGGAGCCGACCTCCTCGGACGCCGGTCTCTACGTGGTCGAGGGCAACCTCTTCGACGAGTCCGACGCCACGGGCACCATCTCGGCCTTCGGCACCCGCGCCGTGGACCCGGGCGAGTTCGCCGTCGGCGAGACCGCCGCTTTGGGCGACGACGAGTCGCTCGTCGTGAACGCCGACGGCACCTACCGCTACGTGACCCCCGAGGAGCCGGGGCGCCGCGGCCAGCGAATCTACTTCTTGGCCGAGACGCCGCCCTCGTTCTCGCTCGACAACTACCGCACCGTGCTCGGGGCAGGGGGCATGGGGCAGGCCTTCATCAACACCCTCACGGTGACGATACCGGCGACCATCATCCCCATCCTCGTGGCGGCCTTCGCGGCCTACGCGCTGGCGTGGATGCAGTTCCCGCTGCGGGGCCTCCTGATCGCGCTCGTGGTCGGCCTCCTGGTGGTGCCGCTCCAGCTCGCGCTCGTGCCGCTCCTGAAGCTCCACACCGAGATCGGCATCGGCCGCTCCTTCGTGGGTGTCTGGCTGGCACACACCGGCTTCGGCCTGCCCTTGGCCATCTACCTGCTGCGCAACTACATGGTCGGCCTGCCGCGCGACATCATCGAGAGCGCCAAGGTCGACGGCGCCACCGACTTCCAGGTGTTCACGAAGATCGTGCTGCCGCTCAGCTTCCCGGCGCTCGCCTCGTTCGCGATCTTCCAGTTCCTGTGGACCTGGAACGACCTCCTCGTCGCCAAGGTGTTCCTGCCCGACGGCGACAGCGCGATGGTGATGACCCGCAAGATCGCGGACGACCTGCTCGGCTCGCGCGGCGGGGACTGGGGCATTCTTGCCGCAGCGGCATTCGCGTCCATCGCCGTGCCCCTTGTGGTCTTCTTCACGATGCAGCGGTACCTCGTCCGCGGCCTGCTCGCAGGCTCGGTCAAATGAGGCACACCGCATGACGGCATTGGCAGAGGGCGCGGAGCCCGCACCGGCGCAACTTCCCGAGACGGCGGGCAACCCCGAATGGTGGCGCGGCGGGATCATCTACCAGATCTACCCGCGCTCCTACCAGGACACGGACGGCGACGGCGTGGGCGACCTCGCCGGCATCACCGAGCGGCTTCCCTACGTCGCCGCGCTCGGCGTGGACGCCATCTGGATCAGCCCGTTCTTCACCTCGCCCATGAAGGACTTCGGCTACGACGTCTCGGACTACTGTGACGTGGACCCGATGTTCGGCTCGCTCGCGGACTTCGATGCACTGGTGGCCCGCGCCCATTCGCTGGGCGTGCGGGTGATGATCGACCTCGTGCTGTCGCACTCCTCGGACGAGCACTCCTGGTTCCAGGAATCGCGCTCCAGCCACACGAACCCCCGCGCCGACTGGTACGTCTGGGGCAACCCCAAGCCCGACGGCACGCCCCCCAACAACTGGCTGTCGATCTTCGGCGGCGGGGCGTGGGAATGGGACGTGCGGCGCCAGCAGTACTACATGCACAACTTCCTGGTCTCGCAGCCCGACCTGAACCTCCACCACCCGGACGTGCAGGACGCGCTGCTGGACGTGACGCGGTTCTGGCTCGACCGGGGCGTCGACGGCTTCCGCCTCGACACCATCAACTTCTACTTCGCTGACAAGGACCTGCGCGACAATCCGGCGCTGCCGCCCGAGCGGCGGAACGCCACCATCGCGCCCTCGGTGAACCCCTACAACCACCAGGAGCACATCTACTCCAAGAACCAGCCCGAGAACCTCGCGTTCCTGCGCCGCTTCCGCACGCTGCTCGACGAGTACGGCGCCTGCGCCGTGGGTGAGGTGGGCGACGCGCAGCTCGGCATGGAGCTGCTCGGCCAGTACACGCGCGAGGGGCAGGGGGTGCAGATGTGCTACGCCTTCGACTTCCTCTCCTACGATCGCCTGACCGCGGCGGGCGTGGTCGACGTGTTCCGCCGCCTGCGCGAGGCGGCGCCCGACGGCTGGGCCTGCTGGGCCTTCTCGAACCACGACGTGGCCCGCCACATCAGCCGCTGGAACCTCGACCTGCGCGGCGCGCGCTGCTTCGCCACGCTGATCCACGCGCTGCGCGGCTCGGTCTGCCTCTACCAAGGCGAGGAGCTGGGCCTCGTGGAGGCGCGCATCGCCTACGAGGACCTGCAGGATCCCTACGGCATCAAGTTCTGGCCCGAGTTCGCGGGCCGCGACGGCTGCCGCACGCCCATGGTGTGGGAGTCCGACAACCGCTCGGGCGGCTTCACCGACGGCAAGCCCTGGCTTCCGGTCGCCTCCGAGCACCTCGGGAATGCGGTGAACGTGCAGGAGATGCGCGCCGACGCGCTGCTGCACCACTACCGCGCGGTGATCGCGCTCCGCCGCGGCTCCGCGGTGCTCCAGCGCGGCGATCAGGTGGACGAGGCGGCCCACGGCGACGTGCTGACCTTCACCCGCGTGCTGGAGGGCGAGCGCATCTTCTGCGCCTTCAACCTCGGCGGCGAGACCACGACCGTGCCCGCGCCCGCCGGCGCCGGCTGGGCGCTGATCGACGGGATCGGATGCGAGAACCCGCAGGACGGCTCCGGGGGCATTCACCTCGGACCGTGGAGCTACACGATGCTGCGCCTCCGGGACGCGGCGCGACCGACATAGGGGGACTACGATGGCCAACCTGAAGCTCACCGACGTGGGCAAGGTCTACGGCGGCAAAGTCGAGGTGCTGAAGGACATCGACCTCGACATCTCGACCGGCGAGCTGATCGTCTTCGTCGGTCCCTCGGGCTGCGGCAAGTCCACGCTCCTGCGCATGATCGCGGGGCTGGAGCAGATCAGCTCGGGCACGCTCGAGATCGACGGAATGGTGGTCAACGACGTGCCGCCATCGCAGCGCGGCATCGCCATGGTGTTCCAGAGCTACGCGCTCTACCCGCACATGACCGTGCGCGACAACATGAGCTTCGCGCTCCAGATCGCCAAGAAGTCCAAGGAGGAGATCGACGAGCGGGTGAACGCCGCGGCGCGCAAGCTGCAGCTGACCGAGTACCTCGACCGCCTGCCGAAAGAGCTGTCGGGCGGCCAGCGCCAGCGCGTCGCCATCGGCCGCTCCATCGTGCGCGACCCCAAGGTCTACCTCTTCGACGAGCCGCTCTCGAACCTCGACGCCGCCCTGCGCGTCGCTACCCGGATCGAGATCGCCCAGCTCAAGGAGGCGATGCCCGACTCCACCATGATCTACGTCACCCACGACCAGGTCGAGGCGATGACGCTAGCCACCCGGATCGTGGTGCTCGATGCCCTCAAGGACAACGGCGGCAAGTACTCGATCGCCCAGGTCGGCACGCCGATGGAGCTTTACGAGACGCCGCGCAGCGAGTTCGTGGCCCGCTTCATCGGCTCGCCCGCCATGAACCTGTTCCGCGGCACGATCGTCGGCACCGGCGAGCGCACCGTGCTTCGCCTCGACCACGGCGGCACCGTGGAGTCGGCAGTGCCCTCGCGCCCGGAGGACGAGGGCGCCGAGGTCAAGGTCGGGGTGCGCCCCGAGGACGCCCAGCTCACCGACGGCGAAAGCTACGCCTTCGAGGGCGAGGTGGAGTACAGCGAATCGCTGGGCGAGGTGACGCTGATGTACTTCGAGTCCGAGCACGAGGGCGGCGAGCCGATCATCGCCAAGCTGCCCGGCATCCACCCCGACATGCGGGGCCGGCGCATGCGCATGACGGCCGATCCGCGCAAGGTCCACGTGTTCAGGAACGGAACGTCCCTCCTTTATCGCTGACCTGCCGCACCGCCGCCGCATTCCTCTCCCCAAAACGGGGGGGACGGAACAGGTGGAGGCGCCCATGTCGGACAGGATCGCCAAACCCGGCCGCGCCGCCCCGGTGGCGCTGCCGAACGTAGGCCCTTTGATGAAGGCCTATCGCGCGGTGGACTGGGTCATGCTCCGCATCCTCGGCCTGGGACTCGTGGCGCTCGCCTGGGCGATCCGCACGCTGGCCGACCCCGAGAAGTGCGCCGCGGTGCTGCACGGGATCACCCCGCAGACCGCGACCGTCGTCTACTTCGTCTGGGGCCTCCTCCTGGCCTTCCCGGTCCTCCTGCCGCGCGGGATCGCGAACCCCCACACCGTGCTGGCCGGCGCGCTCAAGGCGGCGCTGATCCTCGCCGCCACCGCCGCGCTCCTGCCGGCGCTCGACCTCCTGGTGGAGATGCAGGTGCCGCGCGACTACCGGAACGCGGTCGCGGGCGCGGTTCCTAACGTCGTGAAGGCGGTCGCGGGCCTTGCCGTGCTGTCCACGGTGGCGGTCGCCTTCTTCCGCCAGCTCGGCGCCGGCTCCCGCGGGGGCGCGGTGCCCGACAAGCGCGCGGCCGGCCCCACGGCCGAGGAGCTGCGCGAACTGCGCCGGTCCCGAATGGCCACCTGATCGGGCACTCTCCGCCTCGACAGCGGGATCGAACCGCGCGAAGACGCGTTCGACCCGAGAGGCCGCCGGGAGAGAACATGCCACGACACTCCGAGACCCGCGTGCTGCCCTACACGGCGGCGCAGATGTACGACCTCGTCGCGGACGTGGAGCGATACCCCGAGTTCCTGCCCTGGACCGGCGCCGCGCGCATCCGCTCGCGCAAGCCGCGCGGCGACGGGGAGGTGCTGCTCGCCGACCTCGTGATCTCGTTCAAGGTGTTCCGCGAGAGCTTCGGCAGCGAGGTGACGCTCCACCCCGACGAGCGCCGCATCGAGACGCGCTACATCGACGGCCCGTTCCGCCACCTCCAGTCCGAATGGCGCTTCGAGGACGTGGAAGGCGGATGCCGCGTCTCGTTCTGGGTCGACTTCGAGTTCCGCAACCGCATCCTCGGGCGCGTCATCGGCACCGTGTTCGACGAGGCCATGCGCCGTGTGGTCGCCGCCTTCGAGCGCCGCGCGCGCCAGCTTTACGGACCCGAGGCGGCGTGATCCTCCGCGCGCTCCTGGATGCGCCGGGCGGCGACCCCGAGGGGCGCGCGATGCTGCGCCTGTCGATCCTGGACTGGACCGCATGCGCCCTCGCCGGCGTGGCGGAGCCCTCGGCCCGCGCCGCCCGCGCGCTGGCCGATCCGGGCGCGGCGGCCCTCGTCGGCGGCGGCGCGGCCACGCCCGCCCGCGCGGCCCTCTTCAACGCCACCGCCGGGCACGCGCTCGATTACGACGACACCCACTTCGACCACGTGGGCCACGTCAGCACCGTGGTTCTGCCCGCCGCCCTCGCGCTGGCGGGCGACTGGGAAACGTTCGAGGCCGCCGCCCTCGCGGGTGCCGAGGGCGCCGTGCGGATGGGCGTCTGGCTCGGCCGCGCGCACTACGACGCTGGCTTCCACGGCACCGCTACCGCCGGCGCCTTCGGCGCCACCCTCGCGGCCGCCCGTTGCTTGGGGCTGGACCGGGAGCGCACCGCCCACGCGCTCGGCCTCTGCGCCACCCGCGCGTCGGGCCTGAAGTCGCAGTTCGGCACCGACGGCAAGCCGCTCAACGCCGGGCTGGCCGCCTCGGCAGGCGTGGACTGCGCCGCGCTCGCCGCCGCCGGGGCCGGCTCCGCGAGGGACGCGCTCGACGGCCCGCAGGGCTTCGGCGCGACCCACGCGGGCGAGGGGGCGCGGGTCCCCGACGCGCCACGCTTCCACCTTGTAAGCCACAAGCTCCACGCCTGCTGCCACGGCCTCCACGCCGCCTTGGAAGCCGTGCGCGCCCACGCGGGCCCCGTGGACGCGATCGAGGTCACCACCCACCCCCGCTGGCTCCGCGTCTGCGACCAGCGGTCCCCCGACACCGGCCTCGGCGCGAAGTTCTCGTACCGCCACGCGCTGGCCCTCGCCGCCCTCGGCCATGATACCGCCGACCCGGCGACCTTCTCGGACGCGCTCGCCCGCGACGCGGCGGCCGTCGCTCTGCGCGAACACGTCACCGTCGTCACCGACCCCGCGCTGCCCGACACCGCCGCCCGCGTCCGCGCGGGCGACCGCGTCACCGCGCACGACCTCGCCGAGCCGATGGACCGGGACGCCCTGCGCGCGCGGCTGATGGGCAAGGCCCGCCTTCTGATCGGAGACCTCGCCGACACCGTGCAGGCCGCGATCGACGCCCGCGACCTCGCCGCCTACCGCGCCGCCATCACCGCCTGAGCCAGCAGCCCCAGAGCATGGTCGCGCGCCGCCCGGCGCACCGCGTCGCGCCCCAGCGCGCCGAAGTCCACCGTCTCCGCCACAACCCCGTCCGCCGTGGCCAGCCCGAAGCACACCCGCCCCACGGGCTTCGCCTCGGTCCCGCCGTCCGGCCCGGCGATGCCGGTCACGCCAACCGCCACGTCGGCCCCCGAGCGGGCCCGCGCGCCCGCCGCCATCTCGCGCGCCACCGCCTCGGATACGGCGCCGTGCCGGTCCAGAGTGTCGCCCGACACCCCCAGCAGGAGCCGCTTGGCCTCGTTCGAGTAGGTCACGACGCCCCAATCGAACGCCGCCGAAGCGCCCGGCGGATCGGTCAGGGCCGCCGCCACCATGCCGCCGGTACAGCTCTCGGCGGTCGCCAGCTTCAGCCCCCGCGAGCGCGCCGCGAGCACGAGGTCGGCGGCGCTCAGATCCATGCGTGCGCCACGCCCGCCAGCACCACCACGCCCACGGCCGCCATCGCGCCCGCCACCGCGTCATCGAACAGCACCCCCGCCACGTCGTTGCGGCGGTCCAGCCAGCCCACGGGGCCGGGCTTCAGGATGTCGAACAGCCGGAACAGCGCGAACGCCGCGATCCAGCCGGGCCAGAGCGCCAGCACCGGCACGCCCGCTTGCGCCGCGCCCCAAGCAACAGGCAGCAGCGCGATCCACATGCCCAGCAGCTCGTCGATCACCACCATGCCGGGGTCGTGGTCCGCCATGCCCCGCGTCGTCTCGCGGATCGACCACCAGCCGAGCGGCACCACCAGCGCCGTCAGCACCGTGAACAGCACCGGCCCGCCCTGCATGGCGAGCCAGCCGAGGGGCAGGGCGGCCAGCGTCCCCCAGGTGCCCGGCGCGGGGCGCAGGAGGCCCGACCCGAACACCGTGGCGACCATGCGCGCGGCGGTCATCGGACCACCGTCGCGGTGGCCTGCGCCGCGATCCCCTCGCCGCGCCCGGCGAAGCCGAGCCGCTCGGTCGTGGTCGCCTTCACGCTTACGCGCGCCACGTCCATTCCGGCGATCTCCGCCACCCGCGCGCGCATCGCCTCGGCGTGCGGGCCGATCTTCGGATGCTCGCAGATCAGCGTCACGTCGAGCGCGGTGATGCGGAAGCCCCGCGCCTCGGCCAGCCGCGCGGCGTGACGGAGGAAGCGCGCGCTGTCGGCGTCCTTCCACGCGTCCTCCGAGGGCGGGAAGTGCCGCCCGATGTCGCCCTCGCCCATTGCCCCGTAGAGCGCGTCGCACAGCACGTGTAGCCCCACGTCGGCGTCGGAATGGCCCTGCAACCCGCGCCCGTGGGGCACCCGCACGCCGCACAAGGTGACGTGGTCGCCCGGCCCGAAGCGATGGACGTCGAAGCCGTTGCCCACCCGCACGTCCGGCCCCAGCAATCCTTCCGCCCGCGCGAAGTCCTCCGGCCCGGTGATCTTCATGTTCCGCTCGTCTCCCGGCACGATCCGCACCTCCATCCCGGCGGCGCGCGCCACCGCCACGTCGTCGGCCGCGTCCTCCGACGCCCCGGCATGGGCGGCGCGCAGCCGGTCCGTGCGGAACCCCTGCGGCGTCTGCGCCCGCCACAGCCCCTCGCGCGGGACGGCGGCCTCGACCGCCCCCGCACCGCGCCACAGCGCGTCCGTGACCGCAAGCCCCGGCGCCGCGGCCTCGGCGCCACCTTCCAGCGCCGCCACCACCCGCTCGATCACCGCACGGGGCAAGAGGGGCCGCGCGCCGTCGTGGATCAGCACGTAGGGCGTTTCGACCGCCGCCAGCCCCGCCGCGACGGACGCGGCGCGCGTGGCTCCGCCCTCGACGACGCGGGCGTCCGGGAACGCGGCCTCGGCCCGCACGCGCTCCTCGGGGTGGACGACCAGCACCACCGGCATCCCCCGGAACGCCGCGACCGCGTGCGCAAGCACCGTCCGCCCCCCGAGCATCCGCCACTGCTTCGGCGGCCCGCCCGCGCGGGTGCCGCGGCCGGCGGCGACGAGAAGGGCGGTACAGTCGATCATGGAACCTCGCGGGAACGCGCCGGGCCGGTCTACGCAGACCGGCGCCGGGCAGCAATCGGGCAGGGGGCTGGCGCACTGCTCAAAAATTAGGCAAACGCCGCCTCGCATCCGTGCAAGCCTCGCGATCCATCCCGTCCCGCTCCGGCCACACCTATGGTGCCCCCCATGACCGACGCCGCGCCCCTTCCGCTCGACTCCCGCCTGGCGGCGCTGGGACTGCGCGCGCCGGTGACGCTGGCGCCCATGGCGGGCATCACCGACCGGCCCTTCCGCGACCTCGTGCGCCGCTTCGGCGCCGGCCTGGTGGTGTCAGAGATGGTGGCGAGCCGCGAGATGGTGGAGGCCAAGCCCTCGGTCCGCGCCCGCGCCGAGCTGGGCGGCGGCGCCGAGGGCGCCGCGGTGCAGATCGCCGGCCGCGACGCGCACTGGATGGCCGAGGCGGCGCGCATGGTCGCGGGCGAGGGCGCGCGCGTCATCGACATCAACATGGGCTGCCCGGCCAAGAAGGTGACGGGCGGCCTGTCCGGCTCCGCGCTTCTGCGCGACCACGACCACGCGCTGCGGCTGATCGAGGCCGTGGTCGGGGCCGTCGACGTGCCCGTGACGCTCAAGACCCGCCTCGGCTGGGACGACGAAAGCCGCGACACCGCCGCGCTCGCCCGCCGGGCCGAGGCCGCCGGGGTGGCGATGCTGGCGATCCACGGCCGCACCCGCTGCCAGTTCTACCGCGGGAAGGCCGACTGGGCCGGGATCCGCCCAATCGTGGACGCCGTCTCGATCCCCGTGCTCGCCAACGGCGACGTCCGCGACCACGCCTCCGCCCGCGAGGCCCTGCGCCTCTCGGGCGCGGCGGGCGTGATGGTGGGCCGCGCCGCCGGGGGCGCCCCTTGGCTGCTGGCCGAGATCGCGGGCAGCCCCGCACCGGCCCCCACCGGCGCCGCGCTCGCCGCCCTCGCGGTCGAGCACCTCGACGCTTCCATGCGCTTCTACGGCGAAGCCTTGGGCGCCCGCGTCGCGCGCAAGCACCTCGGCTGGTACATGGACCGTGCCGCCACGCCCCCCGCCGTGCGCCGCCGCGTCCTCACCGCCGCGCCCCGCGACGCCGCCGCACTCCTGTGGGACGCCCTCGCGCCCGCCGAGGCGCGCGCCGCATGAGCCCCCACGCCGACGTCTGGAACGCGCTGCCCCTGCCGGCGGTGTCGCTGGACGCCGGCGGGCGCATCGAGACCGCCAACGCCGCCGCCGAGACCTTCCTGAACCGCGCCCAGCGCGCCCTCGCGGGGCGCGAGGCGGACGCCGCGCTCGGCGTGGAGGGCGGCCTCGGCACGGCCCTCGAAAGGGTCCGCCGCACCGAGGCGCCGCTCACGCTGCACGACGCCCGCATGGCGCCCCCCGGCGTGACCCCGCAGCGCTGCGACCTCCACGTGGCCCCGAACGACGACGGCTTCGTGGTCCTCATGGCCCCTGGCGACGTCTCGGGCCGGCTCTCCGGCACCCGCGACACCCGGGGCGCCGCGCGCTCCGCGGTGGGCATGGCCGAGATGCTGGCCCACGAGATCAAGAACCCGCTCGCCGGCATCACCGGGGCCGCCCAGCTCCTCGGCATGGGGCTGGAGGGCGAGGACCGCGAGCTCACGGACCTCATCGTCGCCGAGAGCCGCCGCATCGTCTCGCTGCTCGAGGAGGTGGAGCGCTTCGGCGACCTCTCGCCCCCCGACCTGCGGCCCGTGAACCTCCACGACGTGCTCGACCGCGCCCGCCGCTCCGCCGCCGTGGGCTTCGCCGCCCACATGGAGATCGAGGAGCGCTACGACCCTTCGCTGCCCTTCGCCTGGGCCGACCCCGACCGCCTCCTGCAGGTCGCGCTGAACCTCCTCAAGAACGCCGCCGAGGCCGGCGCGCAGGGCGGGCGCATCACGCTGCGCACCTACTACGACCCGGGCTACCGCGTCCGCCGCCCCGACCGCTGCGTGCCCGTGCCCCTGCAGGTCGAGATCGCCGACGACGGCCCCGGCATCCCCGAGGACATCCGCGCCACGATGTTCGAGCCCTTCGTGTCGGGCCGCGAGAACGGCACCGGCCTCGGGCTCGCCCTCGTGGCCAAGATCATGGCCGAACACGACGGCCTCGTCGCCCTCGAGAGCCGCCCCGGACGCACCGCCTTCCGCCTGTCGCTGCCCATGCCGCCGCGCACCCCGAACCCCTAGAGGCCCCCATGGACGGAACCATCCTCGTCGCCGACGACGACCGCACCATCCGCACCGTGCTGACCCAGGCGCTGACCCGCGCCGGCTGCAAGGTCCACGCCACCGCGTCGCTCGGCACGCTCATGCGCTGGGTCGACGAGGGCAAGGGCGACCTCGTGATCTCGGACGTGGTCATGCCCGACGGCAACGGGCTGGAGACGCTGCCGCAGATCGCGCAGCGGCGACCCGGCATGCCGGTGATCGTGATCTCGGCGCAGAACACCATCACCACCGCGATCCGCGCCGCCGAGGCCGAGGCCTACGACTACCTGCCCAAGCCCTTCGACCTGCCCGACCTGATGCGCCGCGCCGCCCGCGCCCTAGGCGAGAAGCGGCGCCCCGCCGCCGCCGCGCCCGCCGCGCAGCCCGCCGCCGAAGCGGCCCCCGCCGCCCCCGCGGCGGCGCCCGCGGACGACCTGCCCCTCGTGGGGCGCACGCCGCGGATGCAGGCGCTCTACCGGCTGGTGGCCCGCGTCATGAACACCGACCTCCCTCTGGTCGTCACCGGCGAGTCCGGCACCGGCAAGAGTCTCGTGGCCCGCGCCGTGCACGACTTCTCAGACCGGCGCGCGCAGCCGTTCACGGTGGTCTCCGCGCTCGACTTCGCCGCGCCCGGAACCGCCGCCGACCTCCTCGACCGGGCGCGGGGGGGCACCATCGTGGTGGACGAGGTGGCCGACCTCGACGCCGAGGCGCAGGGCCGCCTCGCGCGCCTGCTCGACGCCGCCTCGGGCGAGGGCGGCCCCCGCATCGTCGCCACCGCGCTCCACGATCCCGTGCCCACCCTCGATCGCCCGGGCGGGCTGCGCTCCGACCTCTGGTACCGCCTCGCCGGCGCCGTGCTGGAGATCCCCGCGCTGCGCGACCGGGTCGAGGACATCCCCCTCCTCGCGAACCACTTCCTGGCCCGCGCCGAGCGCGAGGGCGGCAGCCTTCGGCGCTTCTCGCCCGCGGCCATGGACCGGGTGCGCCGCCATCCCTGGCCCGGCAACGTGCGCCAGCTCGAGAACGCCGTGCGCCGCCTCGTCGCCACCTCGCCGGCCGAGGAGATCGCGCCCGCCGAGCTCGACCTCGCGGTCGGTCCCGCCGCGCCGCCGGGCCCGCAGGCCGAGGCGGCGGGCGATCTGGGCGAATCCGTCGCGCGCCACCTCCAGCGCCACTTCGCGCTGCACCCCGGCGGCCTGCCGCCGGCGGGCCTCTACGGCCGCGTCCTGCGCGAGATCGAGGTGCCGCTGATCGAGATCGCCCTCGACGCCACCGCGGGAAATCAGGCCCGCGCGGCCGATCTTCTTGGAATCAACCGCAATACCCTGCGCAAGAAGATCACCGACCTCGAAATCTCCGTGACACGGCGCCGCAAACTGATGTAGATCGGCCACAGGACGTTGCAGATCGGGCACAACCCCGGCGGGACCGACGTTCGGCGGATAGGCCGGCACCTGCCGGTGGCATTGGGACGAGGCAACATTTGCAGGCTCCGGACACGCCCGAAGCGCTGCCGCGCGGCTTCCTGTGGAGCGGCCGGCGGGGTCTACAGACCGGACTGACGCTCACCCTCGTGGCCGTCGGCCCGGTGCTCGTGATCGTCACCTTCCTCGCCCTGTCGGTGCGCGGCCCGGGGGCGAGCCAGGCCCTCCTGCGCGGAATCCTGCTCGCCGACCTCGTCTACATCGTCGCCATCGCCGGGCTGGTGATCCGCCGCGTGACCCGCATCATCGCCGCGCGCCGGGCCCGCTCCGCCGGCTCACAGCTCTACCTGCGCCTCACCTCCATCTTCACCGGCATCGCGATCATCCCCACGGTGCTGACGGCCGTGTTCGCCACCATCACCATCAACATCGGCCTCGAGGGCTGGTTCTCGGACCGGGTGCGCTCCGCGCTCGGCAATTCGGTCGCCGCCGCCGAGGCCTACGCGCAGGAGCACCGCGACGACCTCGCCGAGGACGCCCGCGCGCTCGCGGGCTATCTCGACATCGCCAAGCAGGCCTCGTTCTTCATGACCGACGGCGACCTGCGGCAGGTGCTGGCCCAGGGGCAGGAGCAGGTGCAGCGCGGGCTGGAGGAGGCGTTCGTGATCGACGGCGCCGGCGAGATCCGCGCCCGCGGCGAATCGAGCTACCTGTTCGACTTCGAGCCCGTCGACGAAGCCCAGCTCGACCGCGCCCGCGAGGGCGGCGTGGTGCTTATCGAGGACCAGGCGATCGACGAGTTCCGCGCCCTCGTGCGCCTCGACAGCTACATCGACCGCTACCTCTACATCACCCGCGACGTGGACGGCGGCATCCTCGAGCTGCTCGACGAGACCACCGCCACGGCCCAGCTCTACCATCAGCTCGAGCAGGACCGCGGGCGCCTCCTGTTCGAGTTCGGCCTCCTCTACCTCGGCTTCGCGATGATCCTGATCCTGGCCGCCACTTGGACCGGCTTGTGGGTGGCCGAGCGCCTCTCGCGCCCCGTGGGCCGACTCACGGGCGCCGCGCAGCGGGTCGGGCAGGGCGACCTCGACGTGCGCGTGCGCGAGGAGCAGGGCGACGACGAGATCGCCATGCTGGGCCGCATCTTCAACCAGATGACCCGCCAGCTGAAGGGCCAGCGCGATGCCCTGGTGGAGACCAACCAGCAGACCGAGCGCCGCCGCCGCCTGTTCGACAGCGTGCTCTCCTCGGTCACCGCCGGCGTGATCGGCCTCGACGAGGCGGGCCGCGTGGACTTCATGAACCGCTCCGCGCTGGAGCTGCTCAATATCGACGCGCCGCCCTACGGCCGCCCCCTGGCGGAGGTGGTGCCCGAGTACGGCGCGCTCCTGGAGCGCCTGCGCGGGCAGGGCGCCCAGACCCTGCAGGAGGAGATCCGCCTCCTGCGCCGCGGCGCCCTCGAGACCCTGCTCGTGCGCATCGCCACCCGCCACGGCTCCGACGGCGCCCCCGAGGGCTACGTGGTCGCCTTCGACGACGTCTCGGAGCTGGTCTCCGCGCAGCGCATGGCCGCCTGGGGCGACGTGGCCCGCCGCATCGCCCACGAGATCAAGAACCCGCTCACCCCCATCCAGCTCTCGGCCGAGCGCGTGAAACGCCGCTTCGGCCGCGAGCTGGGGGAGGAATCGGCCACCAAGCTCGCCGAGCTCACCGACGTGATCGTGCGCCAGACCAACGACCTGCGCCGCATCGTCGACGAGTTCTCGCGCTTCGCCCGCATGCCCGAGCCCGAGCGCCGCCGCCACGACCTCGGCGCGCTCCTGCGCGAGACCGTGACGCTCCAGCGTGCTGCGCTCGATCCGGTCGAGGTCGAGCTGGAGCTTCCCGAGGCGCCCGTCTGGGCGGAGTTCGACGCCACCATGATCGGCCAGGCGTTCACCAACCTCATCAAGAACGCCGGCGAGGCCATCGAGGCGCGGGGCGAGGGCGAGCACCCCCGCCGCGTCACCGTCTCGCTCGCCGAGGAGAACGGCACCGCCACGGTCCGCATCGCCGACACCGGCTGCGGGCTGCCGGAGGACCGGACGCGGCTCTTCGAGCCATACGTGACCACCAGGGCGAAGGGCACCGGACTGGGCCTCGCCATCGTCAAGAAGATCGCCGAGGAGCACGGCGGCACCCTCTCGCTCGAGGATGCCGCCCCGGACGCGACGGGACACCGGGGCGCGGAAGCCGTGATGCGGCTGCCCGCGACCCCAGAGGGAGCATGAAAATGGGCGACATCCTGATCACCGACGACGAGAGCGACATCCGCTCGCTGATCTCGGACATCCTCGAGGACGAGGGCTACCGCACGCGCACCGCCGGCACGGCGACCGAGTGCATGGACGCGCTGCGCGACGAGGAGCCGGCCGTCATGATCCTCGACATCTGGCTGAAGGACAGCGAGATGGACGGCATCGACATCCTGAAGGTCGCGCGCCGCGAGTATCCGGACGTGCCCGTCATCATCATCTCGGGCCACGGCAACATCGAGATCGCGGTCGCCGCCATCAAGCAGGGCGCCTACGACTACATCGAGAAGCCGTTCAACATCGACCAGCTCATGGTGGTGGTCGGCCGCGCCACCGAGACCGCGCGCCTGCGCCGCGAGAACTCCGAGCTGCGCCGCAAGGACGCCGCCTCGGCCGAGATGATCGGCCAGTCGCCCGGCTTCCGCACGCTCGTGTCGAACCTCAAGAAGGTCACCAACTCCAACGCCCGCGTCATGCTGTCGGGGCCCGCCGGGTCGGGCAAGGAGGTGGCCGCCCGCTGGATCCACGCGAACTCCAGCCGCGCCGGCGCGCCCTTCGTCACCGTCAGCAGCGCCTCGATCGAGCCCGAGCGCATGGAGGCCGTGCTGTTCGGCCGCGAGAGCCCCGAGCGCGGCATCGAGCAGGGCCTCCTGGAGCAGGCCCACGAGGGGGTGCTCTACTTCGACGAGGTGGCCGACATGCCCATGGCCACCCAAGGAAAGATCCTGCGGGTGTTGGTGGAGCAGGCGTTCCAGCGCGTGGGCGGCTCCGAGAAGGTGCGCGTGGACCTGCGCGTGCTCTCCTCCACGAACCGCGACCTGGAGGGCGAGATCCGCGCCGGCCGCTTCCGCGAGGAGCTCTTCCACCGCCTCAACGTCGTGCCCGTCGAGGTGCCCGCGCTCGAGGACCGGCGCGAGGACATTCCGGTGCTCGCGGACCACTTCATCAACGCGCTCAACAAGGCCCAAGGCTTGCCGCTCCGCCCCCTGGGCGACGAGACCCGCGCGCTGCTGCAGACCATGCGCTGGCCCGGCAACGTGCGCCAGCTGCGCAACATGATCGAGCGGGTGCTGATCCTGGGCGAGGGCACGGGGCCGATCGAGCCGTCGGAGCTGCCGAACCCCTCCGAGGGCGGCGGCGACACCGGCGACGTGACCTTGTCGGGCTCGCTCGCCTCGCTGCCTCTGCGCGAGGCGCGCGAGCTGTTCGAGCGCCAGTACCTGATGACGCAGATCAACCGCTTCGGCGGTAACATCTCGCGGACGGCCAGCTTCGTGGGCATGGAGCGCTCGGCGCTGCACAGAAAGCTCAAGAGCCTCGGCGTCGTCACCGCCTCGCGCGGCGGCGCGCGGGTGGCCCGGGTGGACACCTAGGGGGAGGGCGCCCCCGGGCGCTTCGGCCCCCACGGTCCGTCATCCCCGGGTCGGGCCCGGGGATGACGGGCCGGGCGGCGAACGCCCCTCAGACCGGCTCGGCGATCACCTCGCCCCGGGCCACGCACAGCCCCGTGGTGTCGAACGGGTGGCTCTGCAGCGCCCGCGCGGGACCGGTGCAGCGGGGTAGGGTGGTCAGACCGTAGCCCTTGGCCCCCATGCAGGCCCCGATCGCCTCGCCGCGCAGGGGCGCGTTGCGGTCCACCCGCGCCGTGGGGAAGCGCTCGTAGCCCAGCGGCCCGACGCGCGCGCCGATGCCGCCGCCCAGTCCCTGGCTGGCGCCGACGCAGACGCGGCCCGAGCACCGGCTCACGCCCACCGAGATCGTGGGCTGCACCGAGACCGGGACCGACCGCCGCGGCACGGCGCGCCGCGCCTCCTCGCGGCAGATCGCCACGTCCTCCAGCGCCTGCCGCGCCGAGACCGAGGGCTTGAGGTAGACCGGCACGGGCGGCCCGGCGGCGGGGGCGCCCGCGCAGGCGGCGAGGGCAAGAAGGGCGGGGAGGGTGGCGATGCGTCTCATGCCGCAACCCTAGCGACGGCGCGCCGCACTGCAAGATATCTCGCGCCGTCAGCGACTTGCGCCGGCCGCCCCCGGCGCGCTCCCCGTTCGATTGACCCCCCCGCGCCCCCGCTCTAGGAAAGCGGGTCGGGAAACGGCGCGGGGCGCGTGCATGAAGGTCATCATCTGCGGCGCGGGCCAGGTCGGCTGGCAGATCGCCCGCCACCTCTCGGGCGAGCGCAACGACGTCACCGTGGTCGACAACGACCCCGACCTCGTGCACCGCGCCACCGACACGCTCGACGTGCAGGGCATTACCGGCTTCGCCTCCTACCCGGACGTGCTGGAGCGGGCAGGCGCCGAGGACGCCGACATGCTGATCGCCGCCACCCATTCCGACGAGGTCAACATGGTCACCTGCCAGGTGGCCCACTCGGTGTTCACGGTGCCGCGCAAGATCGCGCGCCTGCGCGCCCAGAGCTACCTCGCCGCCATGCGCGCCGACCTCTACCGCCGCGACCACATGCCCATCGACGTGGTGATCTCGCCCGAGCGCGAGGTGGCCCAGGCCGCGCTGCGCCGGCTGCGCGCGCCCGAGGCCTTCGACGTCGAGAGCTTCATGGACGGGCAGGCCCAGCTCATCGGCCTCCTGCTCGGCGAGGACTGCCCCGTTCTCGACACGCCGCTGCGCCAGCTCTCGGAGCTGTTCTCGACCTTGCGCGCCGTCGTGGTCGGCGTGCGCCGCCGCGGCAAGCGCCTCTTCGCCCCCGAGCCGGGCGACCAGCTCTACGCGGGCGACCAGATCTACGTGATGTGCCACGAGGCCGACCTCGCCCGCACCCAGGAGATCTTCGGCAAGGACGTCCGCAAGCAGGAGCGCGTGGTCATCATCGGCGGCGGCAACGTCGGCCTCGCCGTGGCGCTGGCGCTGGAGGAGGCGCCCGACCGCATCCGCGCCAAGATGATCGAGAAGAACCGCCAGTCCGCCGAGCGCGCCGCCGAGGCGCTGGAGCGCACCATCGTGCTGTCGGGCGACGGCCTCGACATGGAGCTGCTGCGCGAGGCCTCGATCGACCGCGCGGATGCGGTGCTCTGCGTCACCGACGACGACAAGACCAACATGCTCGCCGCGGTGCGTGCCAAGGCGAGCGGATGCCCCAAGACCATCGCGCTCATCAACGACCCCACGCTGGTGCCATTGATGGAGCCTCTGCGCATCGACGCCTACATCAACCCCCGCCAGACCACGGTGTCCTCGATCCTGCGCCACGTGCGCCACGGCCGGGTGCGCAACGTCTACTCCGTGGGCGACGCCGAGGCCGAGATCATCGAGGCGCAGGTCATGGGCACCTCGCCCCTCTCGGGCCGCACCATCTCCGCCGTCGGCTTCCCCGAGGGCGCCCTCGTCGGCGCCATCCGCAAGCGCGGCGGCGCCGTCGAGAAGCCCACCGGCTCCACCCGCATCGAGGAGGGCGACACCGTGGTCATCTTCGCGCTCGCCGACGACGTCCCCGAGGTGGAGCGTCTCCTCCAGGTGCAGGTGGACTTCTTCTGACGTGGAGCGCCTCGAACGCCTCCCCCTCCTGGTCGCCCTCGCGGCGGTGCTCACGCTGTCCATGCCGGTGCCCGCGCTCCACGCCCTCGCGCGCGACGCCCACGAGGAGGCCCGCGCCTTCTTCTACTGGACGCTCATCTCCGGCGCCCTGATCGCCGCGGTCGCCCTCGCCACCATGCGCACCCGGCGCGGCAGCATCGCCCGCTCGCACCTCCTGGCCCTCGTCGGCACCTACGTCCTGCTGCCCGCCCTCGCGCTCCAGCCCATGCGGGAGGTGATCCGCGACACCTCCACCCTCAACCTCTACCTCGAGATGACCGCCGCCCTCACCACCACGGGCGGCACCCTCTACGACCCCGACCGCCTGTCGCCCACGCTCCACCTCTGGCGCGCCCTCGTCGCCTGGGAGGGCGGCCTCCTCGTCTGGGTCGGCGCCGCTGCCATCCTCGCGCCCATCCGCCTGGGCGGCTTCGAGGTCACGTGGTCGCCCCGCACCGGCCAGTCCGCGCGCCTCTCCTCGCTGATCCAGGAGGCGCTGCCGTCCCAGCGCATCGCCCGCTACGCCGCGCAGCTCACCCCCATCTACGCCGGCCTCACGCTCGCCTTATGGATGATGCTCGCGGCCAGCGGCATGGATCCCACCGAGGCCGCGATCCGCGCCATGTCCACGCTCTCCACCTCCGGCATCGTCGGCAACGACGAGCCCTTCGGCCCCTGGGGCGAGATCGCGGTCTTCGCGTTCCTCTTCTTCGCCGTCTCGCGTCTGACCTTCGCCACCGACCTGCACCGCGAGCAGGTGCAGCGTCTCGTGGCCGACCGCGAGCTGCGCCTCGCCGTCGCCATCGTGCTCGCCGTCCCGACGCTCCTGTTCCTGCGCCACTGGATCGGCGCCTTCGAGGTGCGCGGCGGCGAGAACCTCGCCGAGGCGGTCAAGGCCTACTGGGGCGCCACCTTCACCGTGCTCAGCTTCCTGACCACCACAGGCTTCGAGTCGGGCGGCTGGATCGAGGCCCGCGCCTGGTCCGGGCTCGAGACGCCCGCCGTGCTCCTCGTCGGCCTCGCCATGTTCGGCGGCGGCGTCGCCACGACCGCGGGCGGCGTGAAGCTCCTGCGCGTCTATGCCCTCTACGCCCACGGGCGCCGCGAGATGGCGCTCTTGGTCCACCCGCACTCGGTCGGCTCCCACGCGCCGCAGTCGGGCCACCTGCCGGCGCGCGGGGTCGAGGCGGCCTGGGTCTTCTTCATGCTCTTCGCCACGTCGATCGCCGTCGTCACGCTCCTGCTCGGGCTGACCGAGCTGGATTTCCGCGAATCCATCGTCCTCGCCTCCGCCGTGCTGACCTTGTGCGGCCCCCTCGCCACCATCGCGCTGGAGGGCGGCACCGCCGCCGTGTCCGACCCCGCCAAGGTGATCCTGTGCGCCGCGATGCTCGTGGGCCGGCTGGAGGCGCTGGCGCTGATCGCGCTGTTCAACCCCGATTTCTGGCGAAAGTAGGCGCAAGCGGGCACCATTCGGGCCGAAACGCGCGATTCGGCACTGGAAACCGTGCGGCCCCCCCCGCATAACGATCCGGACCAACGGGAAAGACGGCCCGGTCAAGGGCCGCACGCAAGGAACGACTCATGGCCTCGGACAAGCAGAACCTCCAGGACGCCTTCCTCAATCATGTCCGCAAGACGAAGGTGCCGGTCACGATCTTCCTCATCAACGGCGTGAAGCTTCAGGGCGTGATCACCTGGTTCGACAACTTTTGCGTGCTCCTGCGCCGCGACGGTCAGTCCCAGCTCGTCTACAAGCACGCCATCTCCACCGTGATGCCCTCGCAGCCCATCTCGCTCTACAACGGCG
The DNA here is from genome assembly GCF_025144335.1 of Jannaschia sp. W003. Taxonomy (NCBI): domain Bacteria; kingdom Pseudomonadati; phylum Pseudomonadota; class Alphaproteobacteria; order Rhodobacterales; family Roseobacteraceae; genus Jannaschia; species Jannaschia sp. W003. The sequence goes on along the minus strand of NZ_CP083539.1, from coordinate 2,224,173 downwards.
ACGACGCTGCCTGAGGCCTTCGACACCGCGGCCCGGCCGACCCGCGCGCTGATCCTGCATCCCGACACGCGGGGCGCCGACCGCTCGGGCCGCGACCCGCGCCTGGCACTCGCCGAGGCCGTCAGCCTCGCCCACGCGCTTCCGGGGCTGGAGGTCGTGGGCGACGAGGTGGTGCGTCTGCCGCGCCCCCATCCCGGCCGCCTGTTCGGCTCCGGCAAGCTGGAAGAACTTGGCCGCCGCATCGAGGCGGACGAGGTCGAGCTGGTGCTGATCGACGGCAACGTCAGCCCCGTGCAGCAGCGCAACCTGGAGAAGGCCTGGAAGGTCAAGCTCCTGGACCGCACCTCGCTCATCCTCGAGATCTTCGCCGACCGCGCCGCCACCCGCGAGGGCGTGCTGCAGGTGGAGCTGGCCGCCCTCAGCTACCAGCGCACCCGCCTCGTGCGCGCCTGGACGCACCTGGAGCGCCAGCGCGGCGGCCTCGGCTTCGTGGGCGGCCCCGGCGAGACCCAGATCGAGGCCGACCGACGCGCCATCGACGAGCAGATCGTCCGCATCCGCAAGCAGCTCGAGAAGGTCACCCGCACCCGCGAGCTGCACCGCGCCGCGCGCGCCAAGGTGCCGTACCCCGTCGTGGCCTTCGTGGGCTACACCAACGCCGGCAAGTCCACGCTCTTCAACCGCCTCACCGGCGCCGAGGTCATGGCCGCGGACATGCTGTTCGCCACGCTCGATCCGACCATGCGCGCCGTGAAGCTGAACACCGGCGGCACCCGCGACGCCCTCGACGTGATCCTCTCGGACACGGTGGGCTTCATCTCGGACCTGCCCACCCAGCTCGTCGCCGCCTTCCGCGCCACCCTCGAGGAGGTGCTGGAGGCGGACCTGATCCTCCACGTCCGCGACATCTCGCATCCCGAAAGCGAGGCGCAGGCCCGCGACGTGGAGACGATCATGGAAGCGCTCGGCGTGGGCGCCGACGTGCCCAAGCTGGAGCTGTGGAACAAGCTCGACGCGCTCGCCCCCGAGGAGCGGGCCGTGGCCGAGAACCGCGCGGGACGCGACGATGCGGTGTACCTCGCCTCGGCCCTGACCGGCGAGGGGCTCGACGCCGTGCTCGCCGAGATCGCGGAGCGCCTGTCGGCCTCCATGGTCGAGGGCACCGTCGCGCTGCCCTTCGCGGCCGGCGCCGCGCGCGCATGGCTGCACGAGGCGGGCGTGGTCACGGGCGAGCGGCAGGGCGAGGAGGGCTTCGCGCTGCGCGTCCGCTGGACCGCCCGTCAGGCCGAGCACTTCGCCCGGCGATTCCCGGATGACACACCCGAGGCCGCGCGCGCCCCGGAGGCGTGACAGGGCAGGGGGCCGCGCGCTAGTCTCGCCGGCGTCGAAGGGGCACCAGACCCCGGACCGAGCAGACAGACACAGGTGACCCCATGACCGCACTCTCGCGTCGCCGCTTCCTCGCGGCCGCATCCGCCCCGCTGGCCCTCGCGGCCTGCGGCAACGGCGTCGGCTCCAACGGCGCGGGCCGCATCGACGCCCGCACCGACGCCGCCTTCTCCTTCATGTACCGGGAGCTTCCCGAGACGCGGACCCTCGCCGACAAGTCCGTGGGCGTGCTGATGCTGCCCCTCGTGACCGAGGCCGGCGTCGGCCTCGGCGGGGCCTTCGGCCGCGGTGCGCTGCGCGTCGACGACGCGACCGTCGACTACTACTCGGTGGCCAACGCCTCCGTTGGACTCCAGCTCGGGGCGCAGCAGTACAGCCACGCGCTGTTCTTCATGACCGAGCGCGCGCTGTCGGACTTCCGCACCTCGCGCGGCTGGGTGGCCGGCGCCGACCTGGAGTACGCGATGGCGTCCCGCACCGGCGCGCTGACCACCGACACGACCACGCTCCTGACCCCGGTGGTCGCCGTGGTGTTCGGCCAGGCCGGCCTGATCGCGGGCGCCACCATCGAGGGCCAGAAGTACACCCGCATCCTGCCCTAGGGGCGACGCGCGGTATGCACGGGGGGTGTACGGGGGGTGCACGGGAGGCGCCCCCCCGATTCCGCGCTTGCCGCCGCCGCCCCGATCCACTAGATCGCGCGCACTTCGCAGGCGGGGGCGGGCCGCTCCGGGGAGACATCCCGGACGGTCCACCGGTTGGGCACCATGCCCTTGATCCCCCGCCGAGGCTCAAACCGGAAAGGTAACCTACTGATGGCACTGCCCGAATTTTCGCTGCGCCAGCTCCTCGAGAGCGGCGTCCACTTCGGCCACCAGACCCAGCGCTGGAACCCCCGCATGGGGCCGTACATCTACGGCGCCAAGGGCGGCATCCACATCATGGACCTCACCCAGACGGTCCCGATGCTCGACCAGGCCCTCCAGGTCGTCCGCGACACCGTCGCCAAGGGCGGTCGCATCCTCTTCGTCGGCACCAAGCGCCAGGCCCAGAAGCCGATCGCCGACGCCGCCGAGCGCTGCGCCCAGTACTACATGAACCACCGTTGGCTGGGCGGCACGCTCACCAACTGGAAGACCGTGTCGAACTCGATCAACCGCCTGAAATCCATCGACGAAGCGATCGAGCAGGGCGGCGAGGGCCTCACCAAGAAGGAGCGGCTCGGCATGGAGCGCGACCAGCAGAAGCTGACCGCGACCCTGGGCGGCATCCGCGAAATGGGTGGACTGCCGGATCTGCTCTTCGTTATCGACGTCAACAAGGAAGACCTCGCCATCGCCGAGGCCAAGAAGCTCGGCATCCCGGTGGTGGCCGTGGTCGACACGAACTGCTCGCCCGACGGCGTTGACTACGTGATCCCGGGCAACGACGACGCGGCCCGCGCCATCGCGCTCTACTGCGACCTGATCGCCCGCGCGGCGCTCGACGGCATGAGCGCCCAGCTCGGCGCCGCCGGCGTCGACCTCGGCGAACTCGAGGAGGGCGTGGACGAGGGCGAGGCCGTCGAGCCCGCCGCCGAGGACGCCCCCGCCGCCGAAGAGGCGCCCGCCGAGGCGTAAGCCGCGGACGGCGAACGACAATCAGGGCGCGGGGCAGGGGCCCCGCGTCCGCGCACCCCATTTCAGGAGAGAGCAGATGGCAGTCACCGCAGCTCAGGTGAAGGAACTCCGCGACACGACCGGCGCGGGCATGATGGACGCCAAGAAGGCGCTGACCGAGACGGACGGCGACATGGATGCCGCCGTGGACTGGCTGCGCACCAAGGGTCTCGCCAAGGCCGCCAAGAAGTCGGGCCGCACCGCCGCCGAGGGCCTCGTGGCCGTCGCCGTCGACGGCGGCAAGGGCGTCGCCGTCGAGGTGAACTCCGAGACCGACTTCGTGGGCAAGAACGCCGAGTTCCAGTCCATGGTCGGCGACATCGCCCGCACCGCGCTGAAGGTCCCGGACCTCGGCGCCCTGACCGACGCCGAGATCGGCGGCCGCACCGTGGGCACCGTGATCACCGACGCCATCGCCAAGATCGGCGAGAACATGACCCTGCGCCGCATGGAGTCGCTCTCGGGCGGAAGCATCGTCACCTACGTGCATAACGCCGCCGCGACCGACATGGGCAAGATCGGCGTGCTGGTGGCCCTGTCCTCGGCCGACGAGGCCTTCGGCAAGCAGGTCGCCATGCACATTGCCGCCACCAACCCCGCCGCCCTCAACGAGGACGAGCTGGACGCGGCCGTGATCGAGAAGGAGCGTCAGGTCCAGATCGACATCGCCCGCGAGAGCGGCAAGCCCGAGCAGGTCATCGAGAAGATGATCGAGGGCCGCATGAAGAAGTACATGGCCGAGGTCACGCTGCTGAACCAGCAGTTCGTCGTGAACCCCGACGTGACCGTGGGCCAGGCGGCCAAGGACGCCGGCGTCGAGATCACCGGCTACGTGCGCCTGGAAGTGGGCGAGGGCATCGAGGTGGTGAAGGAGGACTTCGCCGCCGAGGTCGCCAAGACCGCCCGGGGCTGAATGCGAGGCGGCGCCGGGGAAAGACATCCCGGCGCCGCTCTCCGTGCCTGCCAGTACGCGGCGGCACAAGTCGCATCGCGGATGGGATGCGCGACGCGGCTCTCCGGTCCACGCCTCACGAGGCGCGGGCCAAGCTGTTCGCGACCGCGGGCGAAATGGCCCGCGCATCGCGCCGCCGGAATTCACCGGCCCGACCGGGAAGCGATCGCGTAAATATTCGGAACGACCCCCCGTCCGACTAGTCCAACGACGCAATTGCCGCCACTCACGAGACGTCTCCAAGGTGCACCCGCGGCCCCGATCGGGCCAGTGGGGAAAACCTTACCTCGACACGTGATCGGGGTGGTAGGTGAAGAACTGGTTGTGGGTGCTCATCTTTCGAATCGCCTGCGCCGTGGTCTCCACCCCCAGGGCCTCGCGTGCGAGGCGCAGGTGCTTCTCGACCGTGGCGGCGTTGATCTCCAGCAGCACCGCGGCATCCTGCACCGTCTTGCCGTCCGACACGAGCTCGAGCACCTCCCGCTGGCGCTTCGTCAGGCTGCGGACGTGGTCGCCGTGCGGAAGCGAGAGCAGCTTGAGATGCGCGACGCCCGCGACCAGTTCGATCTCCTCGCCATGACGCGCCCAGAGCGCGTCGATCTCGTCCTGGGACATGGTCGCGGACGACAGGCCGAGACCCGCGCCGGCGCGGGGCGATGAGCGCGGGAAGCTGATCGCGTAGCCCGCGACCACGCCGTGGCGCTGGTTGAACGCGACGACTTCCAGCTCGTCGGCGCTCAGCAGCCCCGCGCGCGCGTCCTCGGCGACCCGGCGCCAGGACGTGGTGCCGATCTCGTTCATGGCCCAGCGAACCAGCGGCGCCTTCTGGAACAGGCCCGCGCCGACGTACTCGTCGGTGTAGGAGGTCGGATAGTTCGTGAGGATCAGCGCGTCGCGGGCATCGCCGGCGCTGTGGAGCGTGAGGTAGTGCGAGGCCGCGTAGAGCATCCGGTCGAAGCCGAAGGCCGCCGTGTAGGCCTCGAGGCGCGACCACACCGCGTCGACCGTCTCGTCGGCGATGAGGCCGCGGAGCACTTCGGAGGGCAGGGTCACGGATCCTCCGCGAGCGCACGGATCGCGAGCTCGTATCCCGCCACCCCGAAACCCGCGATCACGCCCCGGCAGACGGGCGCGATCACGGAATGATGGCGGAAGGCCTCGCGCGCGTGGACGTTGGAGACGTGGACCTCCACGCAGGGCAGCGCGACGCCGGAGATCGCGTCGCGCAGGGCGATCGACGTGTGGGTGTAGGCGCCGGCGTTCAGCACGATTCCGGCATGGCGCCCGCGGGCGTCGTGGATCGCATCGACCAGCGCGCCTTCGTGGTTGGATTGGAGGCAGTCGATCGAGCTTCCCAGGCTCTCACCGAGCGCGCGGCATCGTCGCTCGACGTCCGCCAGCGTGTCCGCGCCATAGATCGCCGGCTCGCGCGTGCCGAGCAGGTTGAGGTTGGGGCCGTTCAGGACGAGGATGGATGGCATGAGGTCTCCCGCGTTCCGCCTAGCTAGGCAGCACGGGGGAACCGTGTCGATACCGGACCGGTGGGGTCAGGGGCGTAAAGGTGCGATAGGCAGGCGGACGAGCGACCTCGGCACCTTCCGGTTAGCCAATCGTTTACATAATCTGCCTTACAGGATGACGGTGGCCGCGAAGTGGTGGATGGGTCAGACCCCGTGCCCGCCGCTTTCTCACCACGAAACGCCACGCCGAAGTCCGCCCCGCTCTCCGGAACATATCGCAACCCAAAGGCGATTCACGTGGCAACTCGTCCGCCTCGCGATGTAAATCACTGGAAATACTCATATTTGCCTTTTGGGTATTCCAGCTTTGCGCTAACGATGGTTCGAGGGATGGCGCCGCATCATGCGGCCCGCCCGGTCATGGCACAGGGGTGGGCCGATGGCAGCATCGCAGATCGACGCGGCGCGGATCGGTCCGAAGTCCGGTACAGCCCGCGCGGAACGGACGGACATCCTTCTCGTGGGCCTCGGCCCGAGGGAACGCGAGACGGTTCCGTCGCGCCTGTTCGGAGCACTCGCACCAGGCGCGCGGAGCGTCGGGTTCGACGCCCTCGATCCGGAGCGGGTCCACGGCGCGATGGTGGTGCTGTCTCCGCTCGTCGCGCCGGAGTTCGATGCGTTCGAGCTGGCGGAACGCCTCGGTGCGCTCGGGTTCACCGGACGCTACGTGGCCTATGCCACGGACGTCGCGCACGAGGCGGTCATCCGCGCCGACGTGGCCGAGGTCGCCCCCAGCCTCGCGTTCGACCTCGTGGCGATGGGCCGCGGTCCCCGGCTCGCGACCTCCTAGGGGCGCACCGCGCCCCGGCCCTCGACCAGGTATTTGAAGCTGCAGAGCTGCTCGGCCCCGACGGGGCCGCGCGCATGCAGCTTGCCGGTCGCGATGCCGATCTCCGCGCCCATGCCGAACTCGCCGCCGTCGGCGAACTGGGTGGACGCGTTGTGCATCACGATGGCGCTGTCGACCCGCTCGAAGAAGCGCGCCACGGTGGCCGGGTCCTCGGCAAGGATGCAGTCGGTGTGGTCCGAGCCGTGGCGCCGGATGTGCGCGATGGCGCCGTCCACGTCGTCCACCACGCGCGCGGCGATGCGCATGTCGAGGAACTCGGTGCCCCAGTCGGCCTCGGTCGCAGCCACCGTGCCACGAAGCCCCTCGCCGGCCCGCACCTCGACGCCCGCTTCCACGAGCATGTCCACCAGGTCCTGTCCCAGCCCTTCGGCCACGTCGCGGTGGACGAGCAAGCACTCGGCGGCGCCGCAGATGCTCGTGCGGCGGGTCTTGGCATTCAGCACCACGCGGCGCGCGGTCTCCGGGTCGGCGGAGCGGTCCACGTAGACGTGGACGATGCCCTCGAGATGCGCGAAGACCGGCACCCGCGCCTCGCGCTGCACGAGGCCGACGAGCCCCTTGCCGCCGCGCGGCACGATCACGTCGATGTGGTCCGTGGCCGTCAGCATCGCCGCCACCGCGGAGCGGTCGCGAGTCGGCACGAGTTGGATGGCCGCCTCGGGGAGGTTCGCGCAGCGCAGCCCCTCGACCATCGCGCCGTGGATCGCGCGAGCGCTGTTGAGGCTCTCGGAGCCGCCGCGCAGGATCACCGCGTTGCCGGACTTGAGGCACAGCGCGCCGGCGTCGGCGGTGACGTTGGGCCGGCTCTCGTAGATCACGCCCACCACGCCGAGGGGCGTGCGCACGCGGCGGATCCGCAGGCCGTTGGGACGCCCCCACTCGTCCAGCACCGCGCCCACCGGGTCGGGCTGCTTGGCTATGGCGCGCAGACTGTCGACGATGCCGCGGATGCGGTCCTCGTCGAGGGCGAGGCGGTCGAGCATCGGACCCGAGACGCCCTTCCCGCGGGCGAACGCGAGGTCGCGGGCGTTGGCGTCCAGCACCTCCGCGCGGCGCGCCCAGAGCGCCTCCGACGCACCGATCAGGGCGGCATGCTTGCGTTCCGCCGAGGCGTGGGCGAGCGCGGCCGAAGCCTCGCGCGCGGCTTCGCCCATGGAACGGATCAGCGCATCGGCGTCGCCGTCGAAATCCTTCATGTCTCGGCCCTTCTCAGATCGCCATGTCGTCGCGGTGGATCAGCGCGGCGCGGCCCGGATAGCCGAGCACGCGCTCGATGTCACCGGAGCGGCAGCCGCGGATCGCGCGGGCCTCCTCGGCGGTGTAGCGGATCAGCCCCTGCCCCATCGCGCGCCCGTCCGGCCCCTCGATGGCCACCGGCTCGCCGCGCCCGAAGCGCCCGCCGACCCAGGTGACGCCCGCCGGCAGCAGCGACTTGCCGCCGCGCAGCGCCTCGACGGCGCCCGCATCCACGGCGACCGTGCCGCGCGGCTTCATCGCCCCGATCCAGCGCTTGCGCTGGGTCTGCGGGTCGCCCTTGGCGCGGAACCACGTGGCCCGCGCGCCGGCGTCCAGGGCCGCGAGCGGCCGGTCCACCGCACCCTGCGTGATCGCGAGCGCGCAGCCCGCCTCCATCGCCGTGCGCGCGGCCATCAGCTTCGTGACCATGCCGCCCTTCGACAGTCCGGAGACCCCCTCGCCCGCCATGGCGGCGATCTCGGGCGTGATCTCGACCACCTCCGGCAGGTGCTCGGCCGACGGGTCCAGCCCCGGGTTCGCGGTGTAGAGACCGTCCACGTCGGACAGGAGCACGCAGACGTCGGCGCCCGCCATCACGGCGACCTGCGCGGCCAGCCGGTCGTTGTCGCCGAAGCGGATTTCGTCGGTGGCCACGGTGTCGTTCTCGTTGACGACGGGCACCGCGCCGAGGGACAGCAGCGTCTCGAACGTCGCGCGCATGTTGAGGTAGCGGCGCCGGTCCTCGCCGTCGTCGAGGGTCAGCAGCACCTGCGCCGAATGGAGCGGCGCCAGCGCCTCGTCGTAGGCCCGCGCGAGGCGGATTTGGCCCACGGCGGCGGCGGCCTGCGCCTGTTCCAGCGACAGCGGCGGCACGAGCCCCAGCACGCCGCGTCCCAACGCGATCGAGCCCGAAGAGACGAGGATCACGTCCGCGCCCCGCGCCCGCAGGCTCCGCACGTCCTCGGCCAGCCCGCGCAGCCAGTCCGCCCGCAGCGCGCCCGTCGCGCGGTCCACCAGCAGCGCCGAGCCGATCTTGACGACGACCCGGCGCGCGTCGCTCAGAGCGGCGTCCACGCGGCGCCCTCGGGCTCGGCCGCCTCGGGGCGGATCATGCGCCGCAGGGCCCGCAGGACCTCGGTGACCCCCTGCCCCGTGGCGCCGGACATCTGCATGACCTCCGCGCCGCAAGCCTCGGACAACGCCTGCAAACGCACCGGCAGCTCGTCCTCCGCCACGGCGTCGGCCTTGTTGAGGACCGTCAGCCGCGGCTTGTCGACCAGCCCGCCGCCGTACATCTCCAGCTCCGTGATGACGGTGCGGTAGTCGCCCGCCACGTCCTCGGAGGTCCCGTCCACGAGGTGCAGGAGCGCGCCGCAGCGCTCCACATGGCCGAGGAAGCGGTCGCCGATCCCCCTGCCCTCGTGCGCGCCCTCGATCAGGCCAGGGATGTCGGCCACCACGAACTCGCCCCCGTCCACGCCCACGACTCCGAGGTTCGGGACCAGCGTCGTGAACGGGTAGTCCGCGATCTTGGGCCGGGCGTTCGATGTGGCCGCGAGGAAGGTGGACTTGCCGGCGTTGGGCAGGCCCAGCAGCCCGACGTCGGCGATCAGCTTGAGGCGCAGCCAGAGCGTGCGCTCCACGCCCGGCTGGCCGGGGTTGGAGCGGCGAGGCGCCTGGTTGGTCGACGTCTTGAAGTGAAGGTTGCCGAAGCCGCCGTTGCCGCCCTTCGCCAGTACCACGCGCTGGCCCACCTCGGTCATGTCGGCGACCACGGTCTCCTCGTCCTCGTCGAGGATCTCGGTGCCCACGGGCACGCGCAGCACGATGTCCTCGCCGCCCCGGCCGGTGCGCTGACGGCCCATGCCGCCCTGCCCGTTCCGGGCGAAGAAGTGCTGCTGGTAGCGGAAGTCGATCAGGGTGTTCAGCCCGTCCACGGCCTCGACCACCACGTCGCCGCCGCGCCCGCCGTCGCCGCCGTCGGGGCCGCCGTGCTCGATGTACTTCTCGCGACGGAACGAGATCGCCCCGTTCCCGCCCGCGCCCGAGCGGACGTACACCTTGGCCAGGTCCAGGAACTTCACGGGGCCGTCCTCTCGTGCATCTGCCGGATGTAGGTCCACATCGGCAGCACCGCGCCGCGCGCGACGCAGAACGCCTCGGCGTCGCCGATGTAGTCGAAGCCGGCGTTGGTCAGCACCCGCGCCGAGGCGGGGTTGTCCTGGAACACCTTGCCGAAGATCTGGGAGGCGCCGAGCGGGTTCGCCTCCATCAGCGCGCGCACCGCCTCCGTGGCGAGGCCCGTGTTCCACACGACGGGCGCGACCCAGTAGCCGATCTCGAGCTGCGCGCGGTCCATCGGGTCGAGCGTCACGAGGCCGATCAGGTCGCCGAGCCCGGCGCGGGTCGCGTCCATCGCCCACACGACCTCGTCCCGCTCCCCGGCGAGGGTGCGGGTGACGAAGTTGTCGGTCATGCCGGGCGGCAGCGGGTGCGGGATCGACGAGGTGCTGCCGGCTACGCGGATGTCGCCGGCATACAGCTCGATCGGCCCCATGTCGGAGCGGCGCAGCGGGCGCAGGGTGAGGCGGTCGGTCTCGATCACCGCCTGGGCGCCGCCGCCCGGGGGGTCGATGCGCACGGGGGACTTCTGAGGGGTCATGTCGCTCCTCCTGCGAACAAGACGATGAGGACGCTGGCGACCGTGAGGGCCGCGAGGGTCCACATGAGCCAGCGCTCGGCGGGCCGTCCGCGCAGGCGATGCGCAGCGAGGCTGCCGCCCCAGCACCACAGCGGATGCAGCACGAGCTGCGCGGCGAGCAGGATGGCGGCGATGGTCGCCGTCGCCTCCAGCGCGGGCGTTCCGGGCGCGGTGAAGGCGGTGAAGCCGCCCGTGATCATCGCCCAGGCCTTGGGGTTCAGCGGATGCACCACCAGCCCGGCCAGGAAGCCCGGCGCCTGCGCGCCCCGCGCCTCGCCCAGCCGCAGGTTGGCGACCCGCCACGCCAGCCAGACGATGTAGGCGGCGGAGACCCATTTCAGCACCTCGAAGGCCCACGGCGCGCGGCCCGCCAGCTCCATCAGTCCGAAGCCCACGGGCCAGATCACGAGCTGCTTTCCCAGCGCCACGCCCAGCACGAAGGGCAGCGCCGCGCGCAGGCCGTGGGCCGCGCCCGTGGCCATCAGCGCCATGTTGGCCGGGCCGGGCGTGCCGACCTGGCTCAGGGCGAAGGCCGCGAAGGGAAGCACGGCGACGCTCATGACGCGGGGGTGCGGTCTGCGCGCATGATGGGCTCCGGAACGACGAAGGGGCCGGCACGGCCGACCCCCCGGGGAAACGCTTCGAGGACCGGCCTACTCGGCGGCCTCGGCCACCGGCAGCACGTCGATGAAGGTGCGCCCCTTGAGGCCCTTGCGGAAGGTCACCGCGCCCTCGACCACGGCGAAGATCGTGTGATCCTTGCCCATGCCGACGCCGTTGCCCGGGTACCACTTGGTGCCGCGCTGGCGGACGATGATGTTGCCCGGGATGGCGGCCTGGCCACCGAACAGCTTGACCCCGAGACGGCGGCCGGCGGAGTCGCGGCCGTTGCGGCTGGAGCCGCCCGCTTTCTTGTGTGCCATGCGTCCTTACTCCTGCTCTGCGGCGAATTTCTTCGCCTGCTCGATCCAGCCGTCACGCTCGATGCGGCCCTTGAACGAAAGGCGATCGTCCATGTAGGCGATCTCCTCGGGGCCCCAGGCGACGATCTGGTCGAAGTGATAGACCCCGTTCTTGTGGAGAAGCCCCTCGAGCTTCGGACCCACGCCCGAGATCTTCTTGAGGTCGTCCGCCTTGCCGTCGCGCGGGGCGTCGAGAAGGTTCGCGGGGCGCGCGCCGGGGGCGGCGGCCTCGGCGATCTTGTCGGCGTCCGAGGCGGTCTCGGGCACGCCGAGGTCGGACATGCCGGCGGGCGCTGCGGCGCTGGCAGCGGCTTTCGGCGCGGAGCCGGCGCCCTTGGCGGCCTTCACGCCCGACCCGTCCGCGCCCGAGGCGAGGATCGAGGTCACGCGCAGCAGGGTCAGCTGCTGGCGGTGGCCCTTGGTGCGCTTCGACGAGTGCTTGCGGCGGCGCTTCACGAAGTGGATCAGCTTCTCGCCCTTGATCTGGTCGATCACGTCGGCCTGCACGGCCGCGCCGGCGACCAACGGTGCGCCCACGGTGAGCGTGTCGCCGCCCACCATCAGGACCTCGTTGAACTGGACCCGCTCGCCCGCGCTCGCAGCCAGCTTCTCGACCCGCAGGACGTCGCCTTCGGCGACACGGTACTGCTTGCCGCCCGTCTTCATGACAGCGAACATGCGCCATCTCCTTCGTGTTGTCGCGCCCTGCGGTCCCCCCGAAGGGGCGTTCGCGCCTCGCGGCACCTCGGACAGCGGCCCCGCATAGGGGCGTTGCGAATAAGCGAGGGCCGCAAGCGATGCCTGCGGCCCAGTGCGCGCGGATTCCCACGGCGGGCGAGGAATGTCAACCGGATGGGCGACCCTGCGCCCTCAGGCGTCCTCCGAGACGATGAAGCCCGCCGCGGCCAGCCCCAACTCGTAGGACGTGCGCTCGAACACGGCGCCGAACCCTGCGAAGAGCGCGGCGTTCGTGCGCCGCCCCACCGCCGAGGCCGCCCAGTCCACGTAGGACCGCAGCTCCTCCTCGCTGAGCGCCCCATAGGCCAGCGTCAGGTAGGCGTCGAGCCAGCGCGACGTCGTCTCGCGCACCTCGCCCTCCTGCTGCCAGACCATCGCGAGCAGCTCGCTCTCGGATAGGCGCCGGGTCATGGCGCCGCCGTCGCCCAGCCCGCGGTAGAAGGCGTAGTTGGCGTTCAGCCCGCCCGACACGTTGGCGCCCACGAGGTCGAGCCCGTCGATCAGTTGAGCGACAAGGGCCGACCGGGGGTCGTCCTTCGGCGCGGCGTCGGCGACGTTGAGCGCCTCGGCCTCGACCGCCCCGTCCAGCATGGCGCGCCGCGAGTCCACCTCGGCCCGCGCAACCTTCGCGCCCAGGGGCGATGCGTAGAAGCCCGCGGCCTCGCGCATCTCCGCCGCATCGAGCTCCGTCGCCAGCACGCCGGCCAGCATCCGCGAAAGGCGCTCCGGCGACTGGATGCGCGCGACCGCCCGGCTCCAGGCCCGTCCGCCGCGCCCGGGAAAGAGCGCGGCCTCCAGCCCCGCGCCGTGGCGCGCGCCCTCGGTCGCCACCACCGCCATGAGCGGCCCCAGCCGCGCGGCGTCCATCAACGCGTCCACCGCCGCGCTCTCGGCCGCCTCCACGCCCGCGCCCGGCCGCGGCGCGTCGGCCCAGGCGGCGCCGCCCATCAGGGTCGCGCCGCACAGGAACGCCAATAGAAGTCTCTGCTTGCCCGTCATCACTGCCACCTCGGAGTTTCTTGATTATGTGCAAGGAGTGAACACCGCGTTGCCGCCGGCGGGCAAGTCTTCGGGTCGCGCGCGCGCGATTCCCCGCGCAGGGTTCCGGTTCCATGCATTCGTTGCGGGCACCCCGCCGCACCCCCTTGCGCCCATCGCACGCCTTTGCGAGAAGCCGCGCCACGACCCCGCGCGGAGAGGTGCCGGAGTGGTCGAACGGGACGGTTTCGAAAACCGTTGTGGGTGCAAGCCTACCCAGGGTTCGAATCCCTGTCTCTCCGCCACTTTTCCCCCGCGCGACAACGAGATGATGCCGCTCCGCGGCGCCCGGAGGACCGATGCTCTACCGCCTGCTCGCCAACGCCGCCATCGTCGAGCCCGAGGACGGCGTCGCCGCGAAGCTCCGCCTCGCCGAATCCGAAGGTCGCCCCCTGCGCGTGAAGCTGGGCTTCGACCCCACCGCCCCGGACCTGCACCTCGGCCATGCGGTGGTGTTGCAGAAACTCCGCGACTTCCAGGAGGCCGGGCACCGCATCGTCGTGATCATCGGCGACTTCACCGCCTCGATCGGCGATCCCACGGGCCGCAACAAGCTGCGCCCGCCGCTCACCGCCGAGGAGATCGACGCCAACGCCGAGACCTACCTCGCCCAGCTCGGCAAGGTGGTGGACACGGACGACATCGAGGTGCGCCGCAACTCCGAATGGCACGGCAAGCTCGACCTCGCCGCCACGATCCGTCTCATGGCCTCGGTGACGGTCGCGCAGATCATGGCGCGCGACGACTTCCGCAACCGCTTCCAGGGCGGCCTGCCGATCCACCTGCACGAGCTGCTCTACCCGATCCTGCAGGGCTACGACTCGGTGATGATCGACGCCGACATTGAGCTCGGAGGCACCGACCAGCTCTTCAACAACCTCATGGGCCGCCACCTCCAGGAGGCCGCGGGCAAGCCCGGGCAGGCGGTGATGTGCATGCCGCTGCTGGTGGGCACCGACGGGTCCGACAAGATGTCGAAGTCGAAGGCGAACTACGTCGGCCTGACCGACGCGCCCGAGGACATGTTCGGCAAGCTCATGTCGATCTCGGACGCCATGCTGCCGAACTACCTCGACCTCACCACCACCTTCGACGCGGATGCGAAGCGCGAGATGCTTCGGGCGCTGGAGGCGGGCGAGAACCCGATGGCGCTGAAGAAGGCGCTGGCCGAGAACGTCACCGACCGCTTCCACGGCGCCGGCGCAGGGAGTGAGGCGCGCGGCCACTTCGAGCGCACCGTGCAGCGCAAGGCCCCCGCCGAGGAGGACCATGCGCCGCTCGCCGTCGCCGACCTGCCCGATGGGGCGACCCTTCTGGACCTCTGCGCCGCCGCCCTGCCCTCGCAGTCCCGCGGCGCGCTCAAGCGCCTGATCGCGGGCGGCGGCGTGCGGGTGGACGGCGACAAGGTCGAGGATCCGGGCGCGCCGGTGATTGCTGCGCCGGGGCGCAAGGTGTGGATCGGCAAGCGGGATCGGTTCGTCCTGAGCTAAGGGGATTTGGGGACTCCGCCCCCGGCCCTGCAAGCCTCCCCCGAGGTATTTCTCGAACAGAGACGGACGGGCGCTTGCGGGCGCCCCGCCTCCGGGCTACTCCGGCCCCACACGCGCCCATAGCTCAGCTGGATAGAGCGCTGCCCTCCGAAGGCAGAGGTCAGAGGTTCGAATCCTCTTGGGCGCGCCATTCCCACCCCGCGACGACGATTTCTGCATTGGACCCAATCGCTCGTCTGCATTCGGCGCGGCGCGGAATTCTTGCGCGCCCTTCGGATCACGCCCGGGATGGCGCCCCTCCAACCGAAAACGCCACCCGGACCTGTCGGTCCGTGTGGCGTTCGGGGGAGCCGGCGGCGGGATGCCGCCGCCGGCTGCGATCGTGATGAGTGGCGCCGGCTTCAGAAGCCGACGACGAGGGACACGCCGAGGGTGTTGTCGGCGTTGCGGAAGCCCGGCAGGGGATCGTCGTTGTACTCGGTGCGGTAGCTCACGCGGGTCGACAGGTTGTCGCTCACGCGGAAGTTCACGCCGAAGTCGTTGGTGACCAGGGTGTTGATGTCCGAGGTCAGCACGTCGGTGTCGTTGGTCAGCGAGACCGCGTCGGTCAGGCCGTAGAAGAAGCGCGACGACAGGATGCCGGCGCCTTCGGTCTCGTCGGTGCCGCTGGCGAGGTCGGTGTAGCGGATGCCGGGGCCGGCCTGCACGCGCCAGGCGGCTTGGGGCGTGTTCAGGATCCGGTAGCCGAGGCCGCCGCCCAGGAACGCGTCGCGCTCCACGGTGGCGAAGCCGTCGTACTCGAAGCGGCCCGTGCCGAAGGCGTAGAGGGCGGGCGTGAAGGCGCGGGTGCCCTCGTAGGTGGCGAAGAACTTCTCCTCGTTGCGCGTGCCGTTGGCTTCGCCGAACTCGGCGGCGAGGCCGAAGCTGTGCGAGAACTGGCCCACGCCGTAGGTCATGCGCGCCGCGGCCGAGAGCTCGCCGGTGTCGGTGTTGCCGTTGGCGCCCGAGAAGGTGAGCGCGGCCGAGCCGCGCAGGCCCTGGGGCACGCCGAGCGTCGAGAAGCGCTCCGCGTCCTGGCCCTCGGCGAGGTCGTCCTGCGCGTCCTCGGTGATGTCGTCGATGCGGTCGTCGAGCCGCTCCACGCCGGTGAGGTTGGTGGCCTGCGCGTGGGCCTGCGCGCCAAGAACGAGGGCGAGCGCGGCAGTGGTTGCGAACAGCGTCTTCATTGAAGCGGTCCCTTAAGGTGAGGATGGCCGCCGGTCGGATCATCCGTTCCAGCGCTTCCCGTCCGCTGCCACATAGGGCCGACCTTCCGGGAAGTGAATTTCAAAAGCGCGACGTTCTACCCGATATGCATTCATGTTTCATTTCAGCTCTGTAGTCTCCCCATTGGCCCCGTTCCCATTCCCCCCTTGCATGTCCTCCCATTCCAACTGGAATGCCATCGACACTTCGCCGGACATGCGTGCAAGAACCACTTCACGCGTGCTGCCGCAGCTGATCGACCGATGAAAAATGCGGCATCCAGTTTGACGCTGAGGCGTTCCGCATCGAACCCGGAGGTCGCTTCATCGAAGGACGCGCAACCCGCGGACCTCGGGTTCGCCATGCGCTGGGACGCAGTCTAACCGGGGCCGGGTCGTCCGGCCCTCGGCGCGCCGTCGCTAAGCCTCGATCCGCGCAAGGACCGAGCGTGCCGCCCGCAGACCGGGCGCCTCGCCGCCGCGGCCGAGCCGGTCCATCGTCATGTCCAACGCATCGCGCTGCGCCTCGCGCAAGCTCGGGACCGTGAGGAGGCGGGCGAGCGCGTCGCCCACCGGGCCGGGCTTGCAGGCGGCGCCGAGGAACTCCGGCACCGCGCGGGTCTCGCTGACCAGGTTCACCAGCGTCACCGTGTCCACGCGCAGGAGACGGCTCAAGACCACGCGGCTGAACCACGCCATGTCGTAGGCGATCACCATCGGCACGCGGTTCGCGGCCAGCTCCAGACTGACGGTGCCCGAGGCGGCCAGGGCGGCATCGGCGGCGGCGAAGGCGGCCCGGCGGCGCGAGGGGCGGTCGACGATCACGGGCTTCACAGGCCAGTCCGCCACCGCGTCGTCGATGCGCTCGCGCAGGTGCGGCAGCGTGGGGACCACGGGGCGGACGCCGTCGGGCAGCCGGCGCAGCGCCGTGCCGAAGACCGGGGCGAGCCGCGCGATCTCGCCGCCGCGCGAGCCGGGCAGCACGAGGGCGGTGCGGCCGTGGCGGGCGCGGAAGGCGGCCACCTCGTCCTCGCTCGCGCGCGGCTCGGCCACCACGGGATGGCCCACGAAGTCGCAGGTCATACCGGCCGCTTCCATGTAGGGAGGCTCGAAGGGTAGCAGGGCCAGCACGTGGTCGATGCTGCGCGCCATGCGTTCGGCCCGGCCCGGACGCCACGCCCAGACCGAAGGCGCGACGTAGTGGACGGTGCGGATCGCGGGGTTCGCGGCCCGCACCTTCGCGGCGACGCGCAGGCCGAAGTCGGGGCTGTCGATGGTGACCAGCGCGTCCGGTGCCGCGTCGAGCACGGCCCGCACCGTGCGGTCGCGCAGGGCGAACAGCTCCGGCAGGCGGGGCAACACCTCGGCCAACCCCATGACCGACAGGCGCTCCATGGGGAACAGGCTCCGCAGCCCCTGCGCGGCCATGGCGTTGCCGCCCACGCCGGCGATCTCGACCTCAGGAGCGAGCTGCTGCAACCCGGCCATCAGCGCGGCCCCGAGGCGGTCGCCCGAGGGCTCGCCGGCGACGAGGAAAAGCTTCACGGCGCGAAAGCGTGGAGGAAGAGACCGGCGGCAGCGGCGGCCTCGCCGGTGCCATGGAGGATCACCGTGCCGCCCCGCTCCACGGCGATGCCGCGCAGCCCCGCGGCGGTGGCCCGCCGCACCGTGTCGGGGCCGATCGCGGGAAGGTCGATGCGCCGGTCCTGCGCGGCCTTCGGCGCCTTCAGGAGCACGCCGCCCTCGGGCCGTCCGTAGGCCGAGGGTCGCTGCAGGCTTTCGAGCATCCAGTCCGTTCCCGGCTGCGCCTCCACGGCGAGCACCTGCCCGCCGGCCACCACCACCCCCTGCCCGATGTCGAGCGCCCCCAGCGCGGCGTGGACCTCGCGCGCCCTGGCGACGTCGCGGACGTCGCGGTCGGTGGGCGTGCCGATCTCCGGGACCTCCAGCAGCGACGGCGCCGCCTCCGCCAGCCCCGCGACGGCGATCCCGCGTTCCTCGAACACCGCGATCACCTCGCGCAAGGCTCCGTCGTCGCCCCGCGCCACGGCGGCGGCGATGCGGGGCACCAGCGGCATCGTGGCCGCGTCGAGCTTAGCGGGGTCGATCGGGGGCCGCGCGATGCGTCCGGCGAAGATGGCGCGACCGACGCCCTGCCCCGCCAGCTCCTCCAGCAGCGTGCCGAGGCGCTCGATCCGGAACGGCTCGGAGGCGATCCCCTCCGGCACATGCCCGTCGAGGTGCCGCGCGATCCACGGCGTTCCAGCCGCGTCCAGCGCCGCCGTCACCGCGCGGGGCAAGGCCCCTTCGCCCGCCACCAGCACGGTGCGCCTCACCGCGGCACCAGGAACGAGCGGTCCGAGGCCCCGGTGATGAACGCGACCATGCGCTGCACGTAGTCGCTGTCGCTCTCGTCGCCGAGGCGGCGGGCCCGCTCCAGGAACGTCCCCTCGCCCTGCTTGAGCGTCAGCAGCGCCACGCGCAGCGCCTGGATGTCGGCGCGCGCCACCCCCCGGCGCTTGAGCCCGACGAGGTTGAGGCCGTCCAGCTCCGCCCGCGGCCCCTGCACGAGGCCGTAGGGAACGACGTCGTTGGTCACCATCGACAGCGCGCCGATGATGGCCCCGGTGCCGATGCGCACGAACTGGTGGATGCCCGACAGGCCGCCGATGATCACGTCGTCCTCGACCACGCAGTGACCCGCCACGGCGGAGCTGTTCACCACGATCACCCGGTCGCCGATCTGGCAGTCGTGGGCCACGTGGCAGCCCGCCATGAACAGCCCGTCGTAGCCGATCCGGGTGACGCCGCCGCCGCCCTCGGTGCCGGGGTTGATGGTGACGTGCTCGCGGATGCGGTTGCGGGCGCCGATGCGCAGGGACGTGCGCTCGCCGCCGAACTTCAGGTCCTGCGGCACCTCGCCGACACAGGCGAAGGGATAGACGGTCGAGCCCTCTCCGATCCGCGTGTCGCCGGCGACGACCACATGGGACTTCAGCTCCACCCCTTCGGCCAGCTCCACCTCCGCGCCCACGACGCAGAACGGGCCGACGCGGGCGCCGGGGCCGATCCGCGCGCCCGCCTCGACCACCGCCGACGGGTGGACCTCGGCGGCGGGATCGACGGCCATCAGCCGCGCACGTCGATCATGGCGGTCAGCTCGGCCTCGGCGGCGACCTCGCCCTCGACGGTTGCCACGCCCTTCAGCTTCCAGACCTTGCCGCCGGGCCGCCCGCGCAGCACCTCGAGCCGCATCTCCACCACGTCGCCGGGCACGACCTTGCGGCGGAACTTGGCGCCGTCGATGCCCATGAAGTAGACCAGCGCGTCGCGCCCCTCGAGCTCGTCGCTCAGACCCACCAAGAGCGCCGCCGTCTGCGCCATCGCCTCGACGATGTAGACGCCGGGCATGATGGGCGTGCCGGGAAAGTGCCCCTGCAGATGCGGCTCGTTCATCGTCACGCACTTGATGCCGGTGGCCGATTTGTGAGCGACGATGTCGCGCACCTTGTCGATCAGCAGCAGCGGATAGCGGTGCGGGATGATCCGCTGGATCAGGTCGATGTCGGCTTCGGTGGAAATGGGCAAGGCAGGCTCCGTCCGGTTGCGCGCGCCCCTTCGCTAGCAAGCGCCGGGGGGGCGGTCCAGCGCGGTTCCTAGCGGTCCGGGTCCGTCCGCGCGCCCGTCTCCGGCGCCGTCTCCGCACCCGGCCGCGGCGTGGGGGCCGACGGTTCCAGCCCCGCGCCGTCGGCGAGGGCCGCGTCGATGCGCGCCAGCGCCTCCTCGGTGATGTCGACCTCGCCCGTGGCGGCGATCACCATGCGCCGGTCGAGGATCACCTGCGCCCCGACCTCGCGGGTGAACGCGGAGAGCACCGGCCCGATCTCCTCGAGGAAGACCTGCTGCGCCCGGTCCTGCTGGTCCTGGATCGCGCGCGCCTTCGCGTCCTGGGCCTCGCGGATGCCCTCGACGCGGCGGTCGAACGCGGTGGCGAGCTCGCGGAACACCTCGGCCGCCTCGGCGGGGCGGCGCTCGGTCAGCGCGCGCTCCTCGGCCTCCAGCATCGCCTCGATGCGGCGGTTCTCGGCGCCGAGCTGCGCGAGCGCAGCTTCCACGTCCGCGCGCACCCGCTGGCCGAACATGGAGCGGGCGTAGAGCGCGTCGCGGTCCAGCACCACCACCGGCAGCGCGGGCGCCACGGCGGGCGCCGGGGCCTCCTGGGCCTGTCCCGCCGTCGCCGCCATCACGGCGAGGGCCGCGAGGCGGGCAGCGGCGCGCATCAGAAGCGGGTCTGGATCGTGAGGTCGAAGTTCTGCTCGCGGTCGAAGTCGCGCTTGCGGATCGCCTCGGTGAAGTCGAAGCGCAGCGGCCCGATCGCCGTGTCCCACAGGATCGACACGCCCACGGAGGAGTTCAGAAAGAACCCGTCGTCCACGATGCCGACGCCGTCGCCCGAGACCGCCCCGCCGTCGGTGTCGTCCAGCCCCCAGACCGAGGCCGCGTCCACGAAGGCGGCACCGGAGATGCCGTACTCCTCGGGCAGGATGCCGATCGGGAACAGCGCCTCGGCGCGGGCCTGCACGAAGCGGTTGCCGCCCAAGGGGTCGGAGGGCGCGAAGGTGTCGCGCGGACCGATGCCGCCCGAGCGGAAGCCGCGGATCAGGTTGCCGGTGCCGAAGTAGCGGTTCGAGCGGGTGGACACGGTGTCCTCGAGCTGCACGAGGGCGCCGAAGCTCAGGGTGCCGCGCAGCGTCACCTCCTCGTTGAGGACCAGCTGCTCGCCCTGCGCGGTCACGGCGGACTTCACGAACTTCTCGTCGCCGCCGAGGCCCGCGACCTCCTGCTCCAGGGTCAGGCGGTAGCCGCGCGTCGGGTCGAGCCCGTCGCCGATGGTGTTGTAGACGTAGCGGTAGCCCACCGAGGAGGTGATGCGCTCCTCGTTGGCCTCGCGCGCGAGGATCGCCGAGACGTTCGCCAGCCCCTCGCCCGGCGAGATCACGCCGTCGCCGTTCACGTCGCTGCCCGGATCGTCGGAGATCAGCGTGGCGCGGTCGATGTTGTAGAACACGCCGAGCCGCGCGTACTCGCCCACCGGGAACTCCAGCCCGGGGCGGAAGCCCAGCTGCTCGAGCGCGAAGTTCTCGTCGTCGGGATCGGTCT
The DNA here is from genome assembly GCF_025144335.1 of Jannaschia sp. W003. Taxonomy (NCBI): domain Bacteria; kingdom Pseudomonadati; phylum Pseudomonadota; class Alphaproteobacteria; order Rhodobacterales; family Roseobacteraceae; genus Jannaschia; species Jannaschia sp. W003. The sequence continues at coordinate 2,203,235 of NZ_CP083539.1, read as the reverse complement.
CGCTGTAGTAGAGCGACGTCGACAGCGCGAGGTCGCGTCCGAGGAACGCGGGCTCCACGAAGGTGAGCTGCGAGTTGCCGGCGGTGCTGCCGACGTTGACGGCAAGGTTCAGCGACTGCCCGCGGCCGAGGAAGTTCGTCTCCGCGAAGGTCAGCGCAAGCGAGGCGCCGGCGTCGACCGAGAAGCTGAGGCCGAAGCCGAGGCTGCCGGTGGGCTGCTCCTCGACGTCGACGTCCACGATCACCTGATCGGCGGCCGAGCCGTCGCGCGCCTCGACGGAGGCGTCCGCGAAGTAGCCGAGCGCTCGGATGCGCTCCGCCGCGGCGCGGATCTCGCGGGGGTCGAAGGGATCGCCCTCGGCGATGCGGAACTGGCGGCGGATCACGCGGTCGAGGGTGGTGGCGTTGCCCTCGATGTCGATGCGCTCCACGAAGACGCGGGGCCCGCGCTCGATCACGAAGGCCACGTCGAGGGTGCGCGCCGCCTCGTTGCGGGTCACGCGCGGCACGACCCGCACGAAGTTCAGGCCCTTGCGCGTGGCCAGCCGCTCCAGCCGCTCGATGGTGCGCTCCACGGCCTGGGGGCTGTAGACGTCGCCGCGCTGCACCGGCACCTCGGCGCCGAACTCGGCCGCGTCCACGCCGCCGAGGTTGGTGGCCGCGCCGACCTGCCCGAAGCGGAACTGCTGCCCCTCGCGGATGCGGAACGTCAGGAAGAAGGCGTCGCGCGTGGGCGCGAGCTCGGGCGTGACCGACAGCACCTCCACGTCCACGTAGCCGCGGCTGAGGTAGAAGTCGCGCAGGAGCTGGCGGTCGAACTCCAGCCGCTCGGGCACCAGCGTGTCGGAGCCGATCACCGCGCGGAAGATGCCCGCTTGGGTGGTCTCGAGCACCCGGCGCAGGCGCCGGTCCGAGAAGGCGCGGTTGCCGACGATGCCCACGCGCTCGACCTCGGTGACGCGGCCCTCGGCCACCTCGAACACGAGATCCACGCGGTTGTCGCTGCGGCGGATGATCTTGGGCGACACGGTCGCCGCCAGACGACCGGCCTGCCCGTAGGCGGCGGCGATGGCGGCGGCGTCGGCCTCGGCCTGCGCGGGGTCGTAGACGCGGCGCGGCGTGGAGCGGACCAGCTCCAGGAGCTGGTCGTCCTTGATGCGCGCGTTGCCCTCGATGGCGATGCGGCTGATGGTCGGGAACTCGCGCACCACCACCACGAGGCGCTCGCCGCTCGGCACGATCTCGACGCTCTCGAACAGGCCCGAGGCCTGGAGGCGCTGGAACCCGTCGTTCAGGGGGCCCGCGCCGATCGGCTGGCCGGGCGTCACGCCGAGCGTGGAGATGACGGTCGCGTCGTCGATGCGCTGGTTGCCCTGCACGTCGAACGAGGTGAAGCGGAAGGTCTGTGCCTCGGCCGCGCCGGCGAACCAGAATGCCGTGGTGCCGGCCAGGGCGACCGCCCCGAGCGTGCCTGCCGCCGTCGCACCGAACCGGCACGCCCCTCGCGCGAAAACCTGCATGCCCCTGCCCCCCGGTGCCTCGTTTTGCCCGAGGGGTTAGCGGCTGGCAGGGGGGTTGTCAAAGCGCGGCACCGTTCCGTGCCGCGCGTCGGGGGCGTCCGTCAGAGGCCCTGGATCCAGCTCGCGCACAGGATCGCCGCGAGGATCGCGAAGACCGAGAGGAAGCGGTCGATGTTCATTCCGAGGAACAGGGAAAGTCCGCGGTATCCGTCCTGCATGTGGCGCATGGCCTCGCCTCCTTCTGAAGGTCCGTCGATGACACGAGGACTGAAGGGGGAATGGGGCGCGACTTGGGCGGGCGTGGGGCGCGTTCGGGGAGTCAGGCGGCGGCCCCGCGCCGGATCAGGGGCACATCACGTCGTTGAACAGCGCGAACAGCATCAGCGCCCCCATCAGCGCCACGCCGAGGGTCATCAGCACCCGCACCGCGTCGTCCGATGGCGGACGCCCGCGCACCGCCTCGTAGGCGTGGAACACGAGGTGGCCGCCGTCGAGCACCGGGATCGGGAAGAGGTTCAGCAGGCCCACCGCGGTGGAGAGCACGGCGATGAACCAGATGAAGTTCGACGCGCCCAGGGTGGCCGCGGCGCCGGACGTCTCGGCGATGCCGATCGGCCCCGACAGGTTGCAGGTGGAGATCGCGCCCGACACGATGTGCCCCAGCGCCGACAGCGACGAGCGCACGATGAACAGCGTCTGGCTGACGCCGTAGCTCAGGGCCTCGATCGGGCCGGCAGCCTCTGTGGGGCTCTCGAACACCAGCCCGCCAGACAGGCCCATCAGCCAGCGCGTCTCGAAGCCGCCGTCGGGCAAGGGCAGGTCCATGCGCCGCGGCACCACGGTGAGGGTCAGCTCGCGCGCCTCGGAGGGGCGCCAGACGCGCAGCTCCATGGGGCGCCCGTCGCCGGCGGCGGTGCGATCCTGCATGTCGCGGAAGGTCGTGATCGGCTCTCCGTCGATGGCGAGCACGTAGTCGCCGGGACGCATCCCCACCTCCCAGGCGGCGGAGCGCGGCTGCACCGACGCCGCCAGCGGCAGGAACGGCGCGGAAGCGTCCACCTCCAGCCGCTCGCCGTCGCGCAGAACCTCGTAGCGCACGGTCTCGGCATCGGTCAGCTCGCCGGCCAGGGTGTTCAGCTCCGTCAGGGACCCGACGGGCGTGCCGTCGATCGACACGACCTCGTCGCCCTCCTGGAGGAACTCCACGCCCGGCGGCAGCTCGGCCACGGCGCCGATCACCGGCGTCTCTATGGCGCGGCCCGAGGCCAGCACGAACGCCGCGAATACGAGGATCGAGAGAATGAAGTTGAAGACCGGCCCCGCCGCCACGGTCGCGGCGCGCTTCCAGAGCTTGGCGCCGGTCATGGTCGTCTCGCGCTCGGCGGCCGTCATCGCGGCGACTTGGCCGTCGGCGCCAACCGAGGCGGCGTTGGCGTCGCCGCGGAACTTCACGTAGCCGCCGAGGGGCAGCGCGGCGAGCTGCCAGCGCGTTCCGTGGCGGTCCATGCGCGACACGAGCACCGGGCCGAAGCCGATCGAGAACACCTCCGCCTTGATGCCGCACCAGCGGCCGACGATGTAATGGCCGTACTCGTGGATCGCCACGATCACGCTGAGCGCGGTAACGAAGGCCAGCAACGTCCAGAGAAGCCCCCCGAACTGGGCGATGCCGCCTAGGTCCATGCCGTATCCTCCGCAAGGCTTCGGGCGACCCGCCGGGCCTCCTCGTCGATCTCAAGCACCATATCGAGCCCTATCGTGTCCGCTTCAAGGCGGGGGTCCAGCCGCGTCATCACCCGCTCCACCAGCGGCGCCATGTCCGTGAAGCGGATCGCGCGGCCCAGGAACAGGTCCAGCGCCGCCTCCTTGGCCGCGTTGAACGCCGCCCCCGCCAGCCCGCCGCGGCGGATCACGTCGTAGGCCAGCGCGATCGCCGGGTAGCGCGCGGGATCCGGGGCGCTGAAATCGAGGCGCCCGAGGGCCGCGAGGTCGAGCCGCTCGACGGGCAGCATGCGCCGCTCGGGCCAGTGCAGGGCGTAGCCGATCGCGTGGCGCATGTCGGGCATCCCCATGTGCGCCATCACGCCCCCGTCGCGGAACTGCACGAGCGCGTGCACGATACTCTGGGGGTGGATCACCGCGTCGATCTCGTGCGCGCCGAGGTCGAACAGGGCGTGGGCCTCGATCAGCTCCATCGCCTTGTTGAACATCGACGCGGAGTCGACCGTGATCCGCTGGCCCATGTCCCAGTTCGGATGCCGCCCCGCCTCCTCGGGGGTGGCGTCGCGCAGCCGCTCCAGCGGCCATTCGCGCAGCCCCCCGCCCGACGCGGTGAGCGTGACCTTCTCCACGTCCGCCCGCCGCTCGCCCGCGAGGGCCTGGAAGACGGCGGAATGCTCGCTGTCCACGGGCAGGATCGTCGCACCGAACCGCGCAGCTTCGGCGCGCAGCAGCGGGCCGGCGCAGACGAGGCTCTCCTTGTTGGCGAGCGCCAGCGTGCCGCCGTGGCGCAGAGCGCGCAGTCCGGGCTCCAGCCCGGCGGCGCCGACGATGGCGCTCATGGTCCAGTCGGCGGGCCGGTCGGCGGCCTCCAGCACGGCAGTGCGCCCGGCGGCGGCCTCCACCCCCGACCCGGCGAGCGCGTCGCGCAGATCGCCCAGCCGCGCGTCGTCGGCCGTCACGGCCACCTGGGCCCGCAGGCGCCGGGCGTCGGCGGCGAGCTGCGCAACGTTCGACGCCCCCGTCATGGCCACGACGCGGTAGCTCTCGGGCTCGCGCGCCACGAGGTCGAGCGTCTGTAAGCCCACCGAGCCGGTGGCGCCGAACACGCTGAGGCGGCGGGTCAAAGGGCGGGCGCGGGCGGGAACGGCGTCATCGACGTGATGACCAGCAGCATCAGGGCGGCGCCGAGCATCGCATCGAAGCGGTCGAACAGGCCGCCGTGGCCCGGCAGGAGATTGGAGCTGTCCTTGACCCCGTGCCGCCGCTTCACGGCCGACTCCGCGATGTCGCCCATCTGCGCCATCATGGCGATCGCCACCGAGATGCCCACCGTGCCCCAGGGGGCGTCGAGCGCGAGCACCCAGATCACGCCGACGACCGCGGCGCCGATCCAGCCGGCGATGGTGCCCGACCAGGTCTTCTTGGGGCTCACGCGCGGCCAGAACTTCGGCCCGCCCAGCATCCGGCCCGCGAAGTAGCCCAAGACATCCGAGGCGACCACGATGGCGATCAGCCACAGCATCCAAGCCAACCCGAAGTTGGTCAGGTGCTCGATCAGCGAAAGGCCCGCGAGGATGATCCCGAGCGGCAGGAACACCATGAGGCGCCGGCTCTCGCGGATCACGGCGATGGCGAGCATCGGGGTCAGCATCAGCAGCGGCAGGCCGAGGCCCACCGGCACCAGCCCCGCGAGGAAGAGCGAGCCGCCCCCCGTCCCTGCCAGCAGCATGGCGCGGCGCGGCCCGGTGCGGACGATCGTCGCCAGCTCCCAGATCATCACGCCCACGCAGACCGAGATGAGGGCCGCGAACACCACGCCCCCCAGCCAGACAGCGACGCCGCCCACGATCAGCAGCAGGATCGCCGTGATCAGACGCGGCGCGAGGTCCTGGAACCTTCCCGCCACGGTCGGGGCGACGGGCGCCACGTGCTCGAACTCGAACAGCGGCGGCTCGTCCTCGGGCGCCACCGGCTCGGGCGTGTCGCGCCGTTCGCTCATGCGGAGAGGACGCCGCCGAAGCGCCGCTCGCGGCTCCCGTAGCGGCGCAGCACCGCGGCGAAGGCCGCGCGGTCGAAGTCGGGCCAGAGCGTGTCCACGAACTCGTACTCCGCATAGGCCGACTGCCACAGCAGGAAGTTCGAGATCCGCGCCTCGCCCGACGTGCGGATCACGAGGTCCGGGTCGGGCAGCACGCAGGTGTCGAGATAGCGCGGCAGCGTCTCGTCGCAGATCGCATCGGGGTCGAGCTTGCCGTCTGCTACGTCGTGCGCGAGGCGCTTCGTGGCCCGGGCCACCTCGTCGCGGCCGCCGTAGTTGAGCGCGATGGTGAGGTTGCAGCGCGTGTTGTGTGCGGTCATCGCCTCCAGCGAGTCCATGAGGCGGCGCAGCTTGGCATCCAGCCGCAGCCGGTCGCCGATGAAGCGCACCCGCGTGCCCTGCTCCAGCAGCGTCTGCGCCTCGGACTGGATGTAGCGGCGGAACAGGCTCATGAGGCCCGAGACCTCCTCTTGCGTGCGCTTCCAGTTCTCGGTCGAGAAGGCGAAGATGGTCAGGTAGTCGACGCCGAGGTCGGGGCAGGCCTCGACGATCTCGCGGACCCGCTTGGCGCCGGCGCGGTGGCCGAGGAGGCGCGGCCGCCCCCGCTGCTGCGCCCAGCGGCCGTTGCCGTCCATGATGACGGCGACGTGCCTCGGTCCGCCCTCGTGCGAGTTGCCTGACATGATCCGTTCCTCGTCCTCGTGCCCTCGCGGGCGCAGCGAGCCGAAGGCCCCGTGGGGGATGCCGGCTCCTTGATCGGGGCGCGCGGACGTGGCCGCCCTGCCCCGTGCGCCGGCCCGTCGGGCGGCGCCGCTCGTCGGTCGTCCCGCCCGCCGGTCGGCAGTCGCGGCCCCGAAGGCGCATCGGGATGCCGCGGACCGGCGGACATGCAATAACAGCGCGGCATCGCCCCGCCGCCTCCCGTCCGGTCGGACGGGCATAGCGGGTCAGACCTGCATGATCTCCGCCTGCTTCGTCTCCAGCGCGTCGTCGACCATCTTGATGTGCCGGTCGGTCATCTCCTGGACCTCCTGCTCCCAGAACTTGCGCTCGTCCTCGGGGAGGTCGGACTTCTTGATCCGGTCCATGCCGTCGCGGCGCACGTTGCGGATGCCGACGCGCGCGCTCTCGGCGTAGTGCCCGGCCACCTTCGTGAGCTCGCGGCGGCGCTCCTCGTTGAGCTCGGGGATCGGCAGCATGATGATCGTGCCGTTGGTCTGCGGGTTGATGCCCAGCCCGCTCTCGCGGATCGCCTTCTCGACCTTGCCGACCAGTCCCTTGTCCCAGACGTTGATCGTCACCATCCGCGGCTCTGGCACGTTGATGGTACCCACCTGGTTGATCGGCGTCTGCGCGCCGTAGGCGTCCACCGTGACCGGCTCGAGCATCGAGCCCGAGGCCCGCCCGGTGCGCAGCGAGCCGAACTCCTGTCGCAGGTTCGCCAGCGCGCCGTCCATGCGGCGCTGAAGGTCGTCGGTGTCGAGCTCGAACGCGTCGGCCATGGGGTCCTCCGGGGGGGCCTCGTTTCACGGCGTCCTAGCCATTCGCCTCTCCGAAGGCTAGGGGCTCGGCCCAGCGGCGCGGCGGGCGTGTCTCGGGGGACGCGCTTCGAAGCCGCCGCCCCCCGGAGACCACGCCGATGCTGCGCGCCCTTCTCGCCTTCACCTACCGCAAGCGCCTGCCCGCCCGCTTCGGCGGCGCCCGCGTGCGGGTCACGCCGCGCGCCGACGCGCGCCTCCTGCGGCGCGGGTGGGAGGGCATCGCCCGCGACCTCATGCTCGTGGCCGACCGGATGGTGCGCCCCGGGGACGCGGTGTGGGACATCGGCGCGAACCAGGGGATCTTCGCCTTCCTCGCCGCGTACCGGGCGGGCCCCGGCGGCGCGGTGCGCGCGCTGGAGGCCGATCCGGCCTATGCCGACATGGCGTTCCGCTCCGCCGCGGCCCTCGGCCCGTCATACGCGCCGGTCGAGGTGCTCTGCGCGGCGATCGCGGATGCCCCCGGGGTGCTGCTCTTCGCGGTGTCCTCGCGCGGGCACGCCCGCAGCCATCTCGTGGGCCACGGCGGCGGCGACGCGGCGCCCCCCGCCGCCGCGATCCGCTCGGTGGTCGCCGTGACGGGCGACGGTTTGCTCGCCCACTGGCCCGCGCCCGCCCTGGTCAAGATCGACGTCGAGGGCGCCGAGCTGGCGGCGCTCGAGGGTTGCGCCCGCCTCCTGCGCGACGTGCGCCCCGTGCTCTACGTCGAGGTCAGCGAGCGCAACGCCGACGCGGTCACCGCGCGCCTCCGTGCGGCCGGATACGCGCTGGGCGACCTTCAAGGCGACGGATCGGTGCGGCCCGCCCCACGCTGCACCTTCCACACCGTGGCGTGGCCCGAGGAGCGCGGCGACCCGGCCGCGCGCGCTCAGTCCGCGACCCGCGTGTAGGTGCCCTCGCCCGCGAGGATGCCGCGGAAGCCGCCCGGCTCGTCGAGCGAGAACACGATGATCGGCAGCTTGTTCTCGCGCGCCAGCGCGATCGCCGAGGCGTCCATGACCTTCAGGTGCTTGGTCAGCACCTCGTCGTAGCTCACCCGGTCGTAGCGCACCGCGTCGGCGTGCTGGACCGGGTCCTTGTCGTAGACCCCGTCCACCTTCGTGCCCTTGAAGATCGCCTCGCAGGACATCTCCGAGGCGCGCAGCGTGGCCGCGGTGTCGGTGGTGAAGTAGGGGTTCCCGGTGCCGGCCGCGAACACGACGATCCGCTTCTTCTCGAGGTGGCGCACGGCGCGGCGGCGGATGTAGGGCTCGCAGACCTGGTCCATCGGGATCGCCGAGATGACGCGGGTGTGCAACCCAAGGCTCTCCAAGGCGCCCTGCATCGCCAGCGCGTTCATCACCGTCGCCAGCATGCCCATATAGTCGGCCGTGGTGCGCTCCATCCCCTGCGCGGAGCCCTGGAGCCCGCGGAAGATGTTGCCGCCGCCGATCACCATGCAGACCTCGACGCCCAGCTCCTGCACCGAGGCGACTTCGCGTGCGATGCGCTCCACGGTGGGGGGATGCAGGCCGTAGCCCTGCGGGCCCATCAGGGCCTCGCCGCTGATCTTCAGCATCACGCGCCGGAAGGCCGGCCCTCCGTCGGCGCCTCGCGCCGCCTTCTCCCCGCCTGCCCGCATGTGCCCGCCCCCGTGCCGCCGTTGCGCCGCCGGGTGTAGGAGATTAGCCCGGAGCGCACAACCGCGCCGCACCGCGGCAAGAGGGGGATCGGCGCCGCCGCGCACCATGCTGGACTGGATCGACGATATCCCCCCCGATCGCCCCGTGCTGATCGCCGGACCCACGGCGAGCGGCAAGTCCGCGCTGGCCCTGCGGATCGCCCGGCGGGGGGGCACGATCGTGAACGCCGACGCGCTGCAGGTCTTCCGTGACTGGCGGGTCCTGACCGCCCGCCCCTCGCCCGAGGAGGAGCGTGCCGCGCCTCATGCGCTCTACGGCTACGTGCCTTGGGAGGCGCGCTTCTCGGTCGGCGACTGGCTGCGCGACGCCGCCGGGGTGCTTGCGGGCGGCACGCGCCCCATCGTGGTCGGCGGCACGGGGCTGGCGTTCCGCGCCCTCACGGAAGGGCTGGCCGAGATCCCCGCGACGCCCCCCGAGATCCGCGCCGAGGCCGAGGCGCGGCTCGCCGCCATCGGGCTGGAGGCGATGGGCCGGGAGCTGGACGCCGCCACCCGCGCGGGCCTCGACATGGCGAACCCCGCCCGCGTCCTGCGCGCGTGGGAGGTCGCGCGCCACACGGGCCGCCCGATCCGCGCGTGGCAGGCGGAGACCCCGCCGCCCCTCCTGCCCTTGAGGCGCTGCGCCGCGCTCGTGCTCGACGCCCCCGCCGCGTGGGTCGACCCGCGCATCGCCCGGCGCTTCGACCTTATGCTGGAGGCGGGCGCGCTGGACGAGGCGCGCCGCGTGCTGCCCCGCTGGGACCCGGCGCTGAACGCGGCCCGCGCCATCGGCGCGCCCGAGCTGGTCGCCCACCTGCGCGGCGAGATCACGCTGGAGGAGGCACGGACCCGCGCCGTGCTCGCCTCGCGCCGCTACGCCAAGCGCCAGCGCACGTGGTTCCGGCGCCGGATGCGCGACTGGACCCGGGTGGACGCCGAGACCCTCGGGTGACGCCACGGATGCCGCCGGCGTGACGATACCGGCGGTTGCGCCGCGCGCCACCGCTCCCCCCGAGGATGATTCTCCAATTTCGCGCGTCGGTTGCGTTCGGTCTCCGGTCGCCGCGCCCCCCAGAAGCGATGCCTTCCGCGCCCCGATCCGACGCCCCCATGTCGCTTTCGAACCGCCATGTGCCGATAAACCGCGTTGACGCCCCCCATCCCATCGGGTCCGATGCGGCCACCACGAGAGAGCGGGCAATGAACCCGTTCCGACGACCGCGCGGCCGAACCGTGCGGCGATCAACCGGGAGAACGCCATGAAAGACCTGCACAACGCCCCCCATCCGGGCGCCGTGATGTACGCCGAGGAGCATCTCGACGGCCAGATGGACCGCCGCGAGTTCCTCGCCCGCGCCACTGCCCTCGGGGTCTCGATCCCCGCCGCCTACGCGCTCATCGGCGCCGAGCCGGCCCGCGCCGACGCCCACGCCATGCCCCAGCAGGGCGGCACGCTTCGCATGCAGATGGAGGTCCGCGCCCTCAAGGACCCGCGCACCTTCGACTGGACGCAGATGAGCTACGTCGCCGGCGGCTGGCTGGAATCCCTTGTCGAGTACAACAACGACGGCACCTTCGGCGGCTGGCTGCTGGAGAGCTGGGACGTCTCGGACGACGCCACCGTCTACACCCTGCGCGTCCGTCCGGGCGTGAAGTGGTCGAACGGCGACGACTTCACCGCCGAGCACGTGGCCCACAACTTCCGCCGCTGGGCCGAGGCCGACGCCGAGGGCAACTCCATGGCCGCCCGCGTCACCTCGATCGTGGACCCCGAGACCAACATGGCCGCCGAGGGCGCCATCGAGGTGGTCGACGACATGACCGTGCGCCTCAACCTGCTGCAGCCCGACATCACGCTGATCCCGGGCATCGCCGACTATCCGGCCCACGTGCTGCACCCCGACCAGGATCCCGACGACCTCCTGGGCAACCAGATCGGCACCGGCCCCTACATGTCCGAGAGCCACGAGGTCGGCGTGAAGTCCGTGCTCGTCCGCCGTCCCGACTTCGAGTGGTGGGGCACCGCCGAGGGCAAGGGCGCCTATCTCGACCGCATCGAGTACCTCGACTACGGCACCGACCCGGCCGCCTGGATGGCCGCCGCCGAGGCCGAGGAGATCGACACGATGTTCGAGAACGTCGGCGAGTTCGTCGACATCTTCGACTCGATCGGCTGGGACCGCTCCGAGGTCGTCACCGGCTCCACCATCGTGATCCGGCCCAACCAGCTGGCCGAGGTCGACGGCAAGCGCCCCTACGAGGACGTGCGCGTCCGCCGCGCCCTCGCCATGGCCTGCGACAACGCCGTGCTGCTGGAGCTGGGCTACGCCGGCCAGGGCACACCCGCCGAGAACTGCCACGTCGGCCCCGTGCACCCCGAGTACGACGACTCGGTGGAGCGCATCCCGTTCGACCCCGCGGGCGCCAAGGCGCTGATGGAGGAGGCCGGCATGGCCGACTTCGAGCACGAGCTGATCTCGATCGACGACGACTGGCGCCGCAACACCACCGACGCCGTGGCCGCGCAGCTGCGCGACGCCGGCATCCCGGTGAAGCGCACGATCCTGCCGGGCTCCACGTTCTGGAACGACTGGGTGAAGTACCCCTTCTCGTCCACCAACTGGAACCACCGCCCCCTGGGCACCCAGGTGCTCGGCCTCGCCTACAAGTCGGGCGTGGCGTGGAACGAGTTCGGCTGGTCCAACGAGGAGTTCGACGCGCTGCTCGCCGAGGCAAACGCCATCGCCGACGCGGCGGCCCGCAAGGTGGTCATGTCCAAGATCCAGCGCATCGTGATCGACGAGGGCGTCACCATCCAGCCGTACTGGCGCTCGCTTTACCGCCACTCGCGCCCCGGCGTGGTGGGCGTGGACATGCACATCGCGTACCTGCCGCAGATGTACAAATGGGGCCTCGCCGAAGGCTGACCCCGCCCCGGGGGACGCGCGAGCCGCGTCCCCCACCCCGCCCCCGTCCGGGGGCTCTCGACTGACCGGAGGCGGCGCGAATGCTGGGCTTCATCGCACGACGGCTGGGGGTCATGATCCTCACGGCGCTGTGCCTCACCTTCATCGTGTTCTTCCTCACGAACCTCTTCCCGAACCTCGAGAAGCTGGCCAAGAACCAGGCCAACAACCGCATGTCCGACGAGCAGGTTGTCTCCTGGCTGGATGACCGCGGCTACCTCGACCCGATCCCGCTGAAGTACGCCCGCTGGCTGGGCGCCGCCCCGGCCTACCAGCGCGTCGAGGACGGCGCGGTGGTGTTCAGCCGCTGCGCCCGCCCCGGCGAGGATCCGGCCACCGCGCCCCGCTTCTGCGGCATCCTGCAGGGCGACTGGGGCTTCTCGACCGTGTTCAAGGACGACGTGCTCTCGATCCTGGGCACGCGCGGCTGGCAGACCGCCAAGCTCATGTTCTGGGTGACGCTCGTGATGGTGCCCGGCGCCCTCCTCCTCGGCGTGCTGGCCGGCATGCGCGAGGGCTCCAAGCTGGACCGCACCCTCTCCACGGTCTCGATCGCCACCACGGCCACGCCGGAATACGTCTCGGGCGTGATCTTCATCGCCGTGTTCGCCTCCTCGGCGGTGGGCCTGAAATGGTTCAAGGGCTCGGCCGCCTCGGCGATGGACGACATCACCTTCGCCAACTTCACGCTGCCCGTGCTGACCGTCGCCCTCTACGGCATGGGCTACATCGCCCGCATGACCCGCGCGTCCATGACCGAGGTGATGACCGCGCAGTACATCCGCACCGCCCGCCTCAAGGGGGTGAGCTTCGGCAACATCGTCCTGAAGCACGCGCTGCGGAACGCGCTGATCGCGCCCTTCACGGTGATCATGCTCCAGTTCCCCTGGCTCCTGAACGGCGTGGTGATCGTGGAGACGCTGTTCAACTTCAAGGGCATCGGCTGGACCCTCGTTCAGGCCGCCGGCAACAACGACGTGGACCTGCTGCTCGGCGTCTCGATCGTCTCGGTGGCGGTCGTGCTGGTCACGCAGCTGATCTCGGACGTGGGCTACGTCTACCTCAATCCCCGCATCAGGATGGCCTGACATGGAACAGCTGACCTGGACCGGCGCGATGGGCGAGGTGCTCGACCCCATCCTTGCTATCTCCGCCACCGCGCTCGGGGTGACCACGGTGCTCGCCATCGCCGCCTCGCTGGTGACGACCGGCCCCCGCGTCGTCATCAACCCCGACGGCACCGCCGCCATGGCCGAGGGCTTCCCCGGCCTTGTCACCCGCGCGCAGCGCTACTCGCTCTGGGCCGTGCTCGCCACGCTGGTCGCCTACGTCGTCACCGGCGTCGTGGTCGACTGGCAGGGCGGCGGCATCGTCGGCGGCATGTGCCGGCAGTTCCTGCCCGTGTGGCTCAGCCTCGTGGCCCTCTTCGCGGTGTCGATCTGGACCAAGCGGAGTACGGGCCTTTACGGCAAGCTCTTCGACTCGACCATCGGCATGATCGGCTTCGCGCTGGTGATGTTCTGGGTGTTCACCGCGTTCTGGTCGGGCGCCTTCGACCTGATCCTGACCCACGACCCGCTCTCCCAGGTCTCGGGCATGAAGAACGAGCCCCTCGGCTCCCCGGTCGCGGACGAGGGCTACCCCTACTACCTGCTCGGCGGCGACAACCTCGCGCGCGACGTGTTCGCGCGCATGGTGGTCGGCTCGGTCACGGTGATGCTGATCGCGCCCCTCGCGACTGTGTTCGCCTTCATGGTCGGCATCACGCTGGGGCTTCCGGCGGGCTACTACGGCGGGCGCTTCGACACGGTGCTGACGTTCCTCGCGAACCTGATCCTCGCCTTTCCGGTGATCCTTCTGTTCTTCCTCCTCGTCACCCCCGAGATCCGCCTTACCGGCCTGCCCTCCTACATGGCCGCCGTGCTCTTCGTGGCGCCGGTGGTGTTCGCCGCCGTGCTGATCTGGAGCCGCTACCGCACCCAGCCGCCCAAGGCCTACGCGTTGCTCGCGGTCGTCTGCACGCCCATGGGGCTGGCCTACCTGTCGGTCATCAACGCCCCCGACAGCCCGTTCGAGTGGCTGCCCCTCGACCTCTTCGACCTGCCGGGTGGCGCCGGCATCCTCACTGTCTTCGTGGCGGTGGTCTTCGTGAACTCGCCCACCGTGTTCCGCATCGTCCGGGGCCTCACGCTCGACATCAAGACCCGCGACTACGTGGCCGCCGCCCAGACCCGCGGCGAGACCCCGTGGTACATCATGCTGTGGGAGATCCTGCCCAACGCCCGAGGCCCGCTGATCGTCGATTTCTGCCTGCGAATCGGCTACACCACGATCCTGCTCGGAACCCTGGGCTTCTTCGGGCTCGGCCTGGAGTCGGAGAGCCCCAACTGGGGCAACACCATCAACGACGGCCGCCGCCTCCTCACCATCGCGCCCCATCCGGCCATCGTGCCCGCGCTGGCGCTGCTAAGTTTGGTGCTGGGGCTGAATCTGTTGGCGGACGGGTTGAGAGAAGAAAGTCTACGGGATTGATGGAAAATTTGCCTGTAATCGTAACGGCCGTCGCGAATTTCGTTGGCACCCTCGCTTCCGCTGGAGCAGCCTTCTTTTGGTTCAGGAGCGCTATGGTGAAACTACCTGCCGATGCCTTCCAAGTCCGTTTGGATGCCGATGGCGCTCCGGAGCGGGCTTGGGCCGAAGCAGTCGCGAGCAACAACAAAGTTGCAGCAATATTGTCCGCCCTAGCGGCAGCGGCATTTTCTATCGGTTCACTGGATATCTAGATGAAGATCGCCCCCGACCACGACGGCCCCATCCTCGAGATCGACCGCCTGTCGATCTCGTTCTTCACCCGCCTGCGCGAGATCCCCGCCGTGATGGACTTCTCCGTCTCGGTCCAGCCGGGCGAGGCGGTGGGCCTCGTGGGGGAATCGGGATGCGGCAAGTCCACGGTCGCCCTGGGCGTCATGCAGGACCTCGGCGTGAACGGCCGCGTCGTCGGCGGCTCGATCAAGTTCAAGGGCCGCGACCTCGCCGACCTCTCGGCCGAGGAGTTGCGCGACATCCGCGGCAACGAGATCGCCATGATCTACCAGGAGCCCATGGCCTCGCTGAACCCCGCCATGCGCGTGGGCCGGCAGCTCATGGAAGTGCCCATGCTCCACGACGGCGCCTCCGAGGAGGAGGCCCGCGCCATGGCCCTCCAGACCGTCACGGACGTGAAGCTCCCCGACCCCGCGCGCATCCTCGACAGCTACCCGCACCAGCTCTCGGGTGGGCAGCAGCAGCGCATCGTGATCGCAATGGCGCTGATGTCGAAGCCCTCGCTCCTCATCCTCGACGAGCCGACCACCGCGCTGGACGTCACGGTCGAGGCCGGCATCGTCGACCTCGTGAAGGATCTGGGCCGCAAGTACGGCACCGCGATGCTGTTCATCTCCCACAACCTCGGGCTGGTGCTGGAGACCTGCGACCGCATCTGCGTGATGTACTCGGGCGAGGCGGTCGAGGACGGCGAGATCGCCGAGGTCTTCGACCGCATGCGCCACCCCTACACCCAGGCGCTCTTCCGCTCGATCCCGCTGCCGGGCGCCTCCAAGACCGCGCGCCCCCTGGTCGCTATCCCCGGCAACTTCCCCCTGCCCCACGAGCGCCCGCCCGGCTGCAACTTCGGCCCCCGCTGCGAGTACTTCGTCGCCGGCCGCTGCGACCAGGGCAAGATCCCCATGGAGGAGGCGGGCCGCCCCGACCACCATTCCCGCTGCATCCGCTGGGACGAGATCGACTGGGCGCACCCGCCCGAGGTGGTCGACAAGCCCGCCGGCGCGCCCCCCGGCGCCACGGTCCTGCGCGTGTCCAACCTGCGCAAGTACTACGAGGTCGCCGCCAACGCCCTGTTCGGCGGCGGCGAGGCGCGCGTGGTCAAGGCCAACGAGGAGATCGATTTCGAGGCCCGCGAGTCCGAGACCCTCGCCATCGTGGGCGAATCGGGCTGCGGCAAGTCCACCCTCGCCAAGCTCCTGATGGGGCTGGAGACCGCATCCGACGGCACCATCCTGCTCGACAACGACGAGATCCAGGACAAGCCCATCGAGCAGCGCGGGCCGGGGCAGGTCTCGAAGATCCAGATGGTGTTCCAGAACCCCTTCGACACGCTCAACCCCTCAATGACCGTGGGCCGCCAGATCATTCGCGCGCTGGAGGTGTTCGGCGTGGGCAAGGACGACGCCGCGCGGCGCGAGCGGATGCTCCAGCTCCTCGACCTCGTGAAGCTGCCACGCGAGTTCGCGGGCCGCATGCCCCGCCAGCTGTCCGGGGGCCAGAAGCAGCGCGTCGGCATCGCCCGCGCCTTCGCCGGGGACGCCCGCATCGTGGTGGCCGATGAGCCGGTCTCGGCCCTCGACGTCTCGGTGCAGGCCGCCGTCACCGACCTCCTGATGGACATCCAGCGCGAGCACCGCACCACGCTCCTTTTCATCTCCCACGACCTCTCGATCGTGCGCTACCTGAGCGACCGCGTGATGGTCATGTACCTCGGCCACGTGGTCGAGCTGGGCACCACCGAGGAGGTGTTCTCGCCGCCCTACCACCCCTACACCGAGGCGCTGCTGTCCGCGGTCCCCATCGCCGACACCCACGTCGTGAAGAAGCACATCGTGCTGGAGGGCGACATTCCCTCGGCCATGGATCCGCCGCCCGGCTGCCCGTTCCAGACCCGCTGCCGCTGGAAGTCCCAGGTGCCCGGGGGCCTGTGCGAGCGCGAGGTGCCCCCGATGAAGAAGTTCGGCGGCCACGCCATCAAGTGCCACCTTTCCGACGAGGCGCTGCAGGGCATGGAGCCGGTGATCCAGATCGCCGCCGAATAGGCTGAACCCCCTCCCTCCGGGGCGCGTTGACCTCGGCACAACCCGGAGGGCGGCATGGCCGAACGCGACACCGAGACCGACTACAAGTGGGCGATCCCCGTGATGCGCGCGGGCTACGCCGGGCGCGGCGTCACCTACCTCGCCGTCGCGGGCCTGTCGCTCTGGGCGATCTGGCACGGCGGCGAGGCGCAGGGCACCGGCTCGGCGCTGCGCTCGCTCGGCGACAGCACGTGGGGCGTCGTCGTGCTGTGGCTCATCGCCATCGGGCTCGTCGCCTACGCCATCTGGCGCGGGCTCGATGCCATCAAGGACCTTGAGGACTACGGCACCGAGGCCAAGGGCCTCGTCGCGCGCGCCGGCATGGTCGTGACCGGCCTCGTCCACGGCGTCATCGCCGGCCTCGCCCTGTCGATCGTGTTCGGCCGCAGCGAGGAGGACGGCGGACGCGGCGGCGTCTCATCCGTGGTGGCCCGCGTGCTGGAGCTGCCCGGCGGGCGCTGGATCCTCGCCTTTGCCGCGCTCGCGACGATCGGCGCGGGCATCTACTACGTAATCAAGGGCTGGAAGGCGAAGTACCGCGAGAAGCTTGCCGCCAACCGCTTCACGGGCCGCTACGACTGGGCCCTGCGCGCGGGCGTGATCGCCAACGGGGTCATCATCCTCGTGGTCGGCGGCTTCCTCGGCGCCGCCGCCTGGGCCGGCACGCCCGAGAAGGCAGGCGGCATGGGCAAGGTGTTCGACTGGCTCGCCTCGCAGCCCTTCGGCAACGTGCTGGTGATCGTGCTCTGCCTCGGCCTGCTGGGCTTCGCGTTCTTCTGCTTCGTGAACGCCGCCTACCGGATCGTCGAGAAGGTGCCCCACGACGACCTCGAGAGCCTCGCCCGCCGCCGCAAGCGCGAGATGGAGGCGGCCTGACCGCCTACGCCACCCGCGCCGTCCAGAGCCGCACCTTGATGCCGCCGTGGTCCACCACCGGGCCCGGCGGCCCCCAGTCCAGCCCCGCGGCCTTCGCCAGCCCGGCCTCGCTCGTCACCATCGCCACGCGCCATCCCGTGAACCGCTCGCGCATCACCGCGCCGAACGCCGCGTGGAGCGGTTGCAGCCCCTTGCCCAGACGCCCCCCGTAGGGCGGATTGACGATCACCAGCCCCGGCGGCCCTTCGGGCGGCACCGCGTCCGACACCGCGGCCTCGCGGAACGCGCAGGACACCCCGGCCCGCTCCGCATTCGCGCGAGCCATCGCCACCGCGCCCGCATCGCGGTCCGACCCGTGCATCGTCACGGCCCGTCCCTCGGGCGCCTCGGCCCGCAGCGCGGCCCACCGCTCCGGGTCGTGCGAGGGCAACGCCTCGAACGCGAAGCTACGCTCCCGCCCCGGTCGCAGCCCCGCCGCCATCTCCGCCGCCTCGATCGGGAACGTCCCCGACCCGCACATCGGGTCGAGCACCACGCCCCCGTCCCACTCCGCCATCCGCAGGAACCCCGCCGCCAGCGTCTCGCGCAGGGGCGCACGGTTCACGGCCTGCTTGAAGCCCCGCCGGTGCAGCGGCTCGCCCGAGGTGTCCATCGAGATCGTCGCCTCGTCCCGCTCCACCCGGGCGAAGACGCGGAACGCGCCGTCGCGGTCCGCCACGTGCCCCGCCCGCTCCAGCGCCTCCGCCACCCGCCCCGCCACCGCGCCCGCATGCGCCGTGCGCGAGCGCGCCACCGAGGCGTCGACGCGCACCCGCGAGTGTGGCGGCAGGACGCTCCAGTCCACCTCGCGCAGCCCCGCATCCAGCGCCGGCCACCCGGCGGCCCGGAACTGCAAGATGCGCGCGAGGACCCGGTTCGCGATCCGGCTGCGCAGGTTCGCCCGCCGCACGGCCTCCCAACCGCCCCCGCACTCCACGCCCCCGGGCACGAGCTTCGGCCCCGGCACGCCGATCCCGCGCGCCTCCGCGAGGAGCTGCGGCTCGAGGCCGGGGGCGCAGGCGAGGAAGACGGAGACGGGTTGCATCGGGGTGCCCTACTGCGGGCGCGTCCCCGCGTCGAGCGCCGGGGCTCCGCCCCGGACCCCGAGGTATTTCGGGCAGGATGAGGGGAGGAACGGGAAAGGGGGGCCGCGAGGCCCCCCTTCCGGTCGTAAGATGCGTCTGGTGCTCAGCTACACCCGCTCGTCGACCCGCAGGTGTTGCACTTCATGCAGGTGCCGTTGCGGACCAGCGTGTAGTTGCCGCACTCGCCGCAGGCCTCGCCCTCGTAGCCCTGCATCTTGGCCTTCACGCGCGCGTCCATCGACACCGCCACCGTGGTCGACGTCTCGCTCGAGGTCTCGACCTCGACGGTCCGCGTCTCGCCGCCTGCCAGCTCAGCCGCCACGCGGTCGGCGCCGCCCCGCAGCGCCACCAGGTCGCGCGGCAGGCGCTTGCGCAGGTAGCCCGACGAGGTGACCTGACGGATCACCGCCAGCGACTTGTCGCCCGCCTCGCCCACCGGCGCCACGTTGCCGTCCGCCTCGGTGTGGAGGCTGTCGAACGTCGCGCCCTCGGGCTTCACGTGCGCCAGATCGGTGCGGTCCAGGTAGCTCACGGCCAGCTCGCGGAAGATGTAGTCGAGCACCGAGGTCGCGTTCTTGATCGAGTCGTTGCCCTGCACCATGCCCGCAGGCTCGAACTTGGTGAACGTGAACGCGTCCACGAACTCCTCGAGCGGCACCCCGTACTGGAGGCCCACCGAGACGGCGATGGCGAAGTTGTTCATCATCGCCCGGAAGCCAGCCCCCTCCTTGTGCATGTCGATGAAGATCTCGCCGAGCTGGCCGCCCTCGTACTCGCCGGTCCGCAGGTACACCTTGTGCCCGCCGACCACGGCCTTCTGGGTGTAGCCCTTGCGCCGCTCGGGCATCCGCTCGCGGCCGCGGGCGATCTCGCGCACCACGATCCGCTCCACGATCTTCTCGGCCAGCACCTCCGCCTTCTGCGCCGGCGTGCCGGTCTCCAGAACCTCGGCGGCCTCCTCGTCGTCCTCGACGAGGCTGGCTGCCAGCGGCTGGCTCAGCTTCGAGCCGTCGCGGTAGAGGGCGTTCGCCTTCACCCCCAGCGACCAGGACAGCTCGTAGGCCTTCTGGCAGTCCTCGATGGTGGCGTCGTTGGGCATGTTGATCGTCTTCGAGATCGCGCCCGAGATGAACGACTGGGCCGCCGCCATCATGCGGATGTGGCTGTCCACCGAGAGGTAGCGCCGGCCCTTCTTGCCGCAGGGATTGGCGCAGTCGAACACCACGAGGTGCTCCTCGCGCAGGTGCGGCGCGCCCTCCAGCGTCATGGTCCCGCAGACGTGGTCGTTGGCCGCCTCGATCTCGGCCTTCGTGAAGCCGAGGTGGCGCAGCAGGTCGAAGGACGGGTCCGCCAGCTTCGCCGCCGGGATGCCCAGCGTCTTGGTCAGGAACCCCTCGCCCAGCGTCCACTGGTTCATCACGAAGCGGATGTCGAACGCCGAGGGCAGGGCCTTCTCGATCGCGTCGATCTCGCGCTTGCCGAAGCCGTGGCCGATCAGCGCCGTGTGGTTGATTCCGGGCGCGTTGCCGAGGCTCCCGTGGCCCACCGCGTAGGCGATGATCTCGCCGATCTCCGCCTCGCCGTAGCCCAGCTTGGCGAGGGCCGCCGGAACCGACTGGTTGATGATCTTGAAGTAGCCGCCGCCCGCGAGCTTCTTGAACTTCACCAGCGCGAAGTCCGGCTCGATGCCCGTGGTGTCGCAGTCCATCACGAGGCCGATCGTGCCCGTCGGCGCGATCACGGTCGACTGCGCGTTGCGGTACCCGTGCTTCTCGCCCAAGGCGACTGCCCGGTTCCAGACGTCGCCCGCCAGCTTGGCCAGCGCCGCATCGGGGCAGTTGGCGACGTCCAGCGCAACCGGGTTCACGTTCAGCGCCTCGTAGCCGTCGATGCGCCCCTGCGCTGCCGCGCGGTGGTTGCGCATCACCCGCAGCATGTGGGCGGCGTTCTTCTCGTAGCCGGGGAACGGCCCCAACTCGCCCGCCATCTCGGCCGAGGTGGCGTAGCTGACGCCGGTCATGACAGCGGACAGCGCGCCGCAGAGCGCCCGACCCTCGTCGGAGTCGTATCCCAGCCCGAGGTTCATCAGCAGGCCGCCGATGTTGGCGTAGCCCAGTCCCAGCGTGCGGAAGTCGTAGGAGCGCTGCGCGATCTCCTTCGACGGGAACTGCGCCATCATCACGCTGATCTCCAGCGTCACGGTCCACAGGCGCGTGGCGTGGCAGTAGAGCTCGGCATCGAACTGGCCGTCCCGCAGGAAGGTCAGCAGGTTCATCGAGGCCAGGTTGCAGGCGGTGTCATCCAGGAACATGTACTCCGAGCACGGGTTCGAGCCCCGGATCGGCCCGTCCTCGGGGCAGGTGTGCCAGCTGTTCACGGTGTCGTGGAACTGGATGCCCGGATCGGCGCAGGCCCAGGCGGCATGGCCCACCTTCTCCCAGAGCGCGCGTGCGTTCACCGTCTGCGCCACCTTGCCGTCGACCCGGTTCAGGAGAGGCCAGTCGGCGTCCTTCTCGACCGCGTGGAGGAAAGCGTCCGTCACCCGCACCGAGTTGTTGGAGTTCTGGCCCGCGACCGTGTTGTAGGCCTCGGAGTCCCAGTCGGTGTCGTAGGTCGGGAACTCGATCGTCTCGTAGCCCTGCCGCGCGTACTGGAGCACGCGCATCACGTAGGCCTCGGGGATCCGGGCCTTCTTGGCGGTGCGGATGGCCTGCTTCAGCCCCTCGTTCACGGCCGGGTCCACGGCATCGTCCAGCGCGCCGTCCCAGGCGCGCACGGCGGCCATGACCTTGTTCAGCTCGGCTTCCATGGACTTGGAGCCGGCAACGAGGGCCGCGACCTTCTGCTCCTCGACCACCTTCCACTCGATGAACTTCTCGATGTCGGGGTGGTCCATGTCGACGATCACCATCTTCGCCGCGCGGCGCGTGGTGCCGCCCGACTTGATGGCGCCCGCCGCCCGGTCACCGATCTTGAGGAAGCCCATGAGGCCACTCGACTTGCCGCCGCCCGAGAGCTTCTCGCCCTCGCCGCGCAGCGCCGAGAAGTTGGTGCCCGTGCCCGAGCCGTACTTGAACAGCCGCGCCTCGCGGACCCACAGGTCCATGATGCCGCCGTCGTTCACCAGATCGTCCCCGACCGACTGGATGAAGCAGGCGTGGGGCTGCGGGTGCTCGTAGGAGGACGTCGAGCGGGTCAGCTCGCCCGTGAACGGGTCCACGTAGTGGTGGCCCTGCGCGGGGCCGTCGATGCCGTAGGCCCAATGGAGGCCGGTGTTGAACCACTGCGGCGAGTTCGGCGCGGCCATCTGGCGGGCGAGCATCGCGCGCATCTCGTCGTAGTAGGCGCGCGCGTCCTCCTCCGAGGAGAAGTAGCCGCCCTTCCAGCCCCAATAGGCCCAAGCGCCGGCGAGACGGTCGAAGACCTGCCGCGCCGAGGTCTCGCCGCCGAAGCGCTCCTCCTCGGGTAGCGCGGCCAGCGCCTTCTCGTCGGGCACCGAGCGCCAGAGGAACTCGGGAACGCCCTTCTCCTTCACTGCTTTCAGCTTCGCGGCGACGCCGGCCTTGCGGAAGTACTTCTGCGCGATCACGTCCGAGGCGACCTGGCTCCAGCCCTCGGGCACCTCGACGGCGTCGAGCTTGAACACGGTGGTCCCGTCCGGGTTGCGGATCTCCGAGGTGGTGGTGGTGAAGCCCAGGGCCCCGTAGGCGCCCTCCTCGGCGGTGGTCAGCTGGCGTTCGATCCGCATCGGTCTCTCCCGTATCCTTCCGGCCCCGCGGGGGCCCTCTGTCGCCCGGCCCCGCCCCCGCATCCGGGGTGCGGCGGCTTGCGGCGCGCCTCTGTCGTGACCCCGTGTCTGCCACCATATCTGGTGGTCCCCCCGGGTGCCGGCACAAACTGGAGCGCGGAAGCGGCCTTGGTCAACGATTCGGGAAAAGGAATCGGGGAGGAAATCTGTGGAGAACTTTCCGCGAATCGCGGATGCGCGGCGCCGGCCGGCGGACGCGCCCCGCGCGCGGCGGCGATTCCCCCAAGCGGGCTTGATCGCGGCGGGTTCCCCCCCCTGTGGACAGGTTCCGGGGAAGCTCTGCGGCGTCCGTGCCTTCGTGGCGCCACGATCACATGCGCCACGCCTTTCGCGAATCGGGGTGTCCACGACGCGCGAGGCCGCCCGGAGGCGGCCCTGATCGGAGGAATCGGCGGGGGGAGGTGGTCGGGGCGGCGAGACTCGAACTCGCGACCCCCTGTTCCCAAAACAGGTGCGCTACCAGGCTGCGCCACGCCCCGACCGTGCCCGCGCCCTAGCAGGCGCCCCGCCTATTGGGAAGCGTCCGCACAGGGCCAGGCGGCGGCGTCCTGCGGCATCACGGGCGAGCGCAGCTCGTCGCCCGCCTCGATCCCGAGCCGTTCCGCCATGCCGCCGTTGATCTCCAGCACGGCGCGCGCCGGATCGCCCGAGGGGATCGGCGTCTCGTCGCCCGGCACCGCCTCGGCGTGGACCTTGGTGACGGTCCCGCTCTCGTCCACGAAGATCATGTCGAGCGGGATCAGCGTGTTGCGCATCCAGAAGGCGACGGGCTGCTCGCGGTCGTAGACGAACAGCATGCCCGCCATGGACGGCATCGACTCGCGGAACATCAGCCCGCGCGCCTGGTCCTCCGGCGACAGCGCCAGCTCCGTCGCGAAGCTCGCCGTGCCGAAGTCGCCGCGCAGGTCCACGCGGTCGGCCCGGCACCCGCCGGCGGCCGCGGCCTGCGACAGCAGCCCGAGCAGCAGCCCCGCGAGCGCCGCGCCCCTCAGAGCGCCTGGGCGTATTCCCACCGCCGAACCTCCACCGCCAGCTTGCCCCGCGCGCCGTCCACGACCCGCAGGCAGATCGCCTCGCCGGGCACCAGGTCGGTCAGCCCGAAGCGCCGCAGCACCTCGGCATGGACGAAGATGTCGCCCGCCGCGCCGTAGACGTTCGCAAAGCCGAACCCCTTGGCCTTGTCGAACCACTTCACCCGCGCCGGCTCGTAGGGCACGTCCTCGGGAATCGCCTGCAGGTATTCCGGCACCTCGCCGTCCGGGCCGGCGGCCGGGTCGGGCTCAGGGGCGGTGATCGCCACCACCTCGACGGCCTGCCACCCGCGCGCATTGTGCGCCGCGCGCAGCTCGATGGCGCTGCGTTCCGCGACCGAGCTTTGACCGAAGTCCCGCAGCACGTTGGCATGGAGCAGGATGTCCCTGTCCACCTCGTCCGATACCACGAAGCCGAAGCCCCGCGTCTGGTCGAACCACTTGACCGTTCCGGCGACGGACCGGACCGTTTCTTGAACTTCGTTCACTGTTCTCCCCCGTGAGTGTCGGGCGGTAAGGATTGCGACGTCAGTAATGCGGCGCCGCGCGAGACGAGCATGCCCGCACGTTCGGGTTGCAGCAAGCGGATCGTTCTCGAACCGTCAACGACGGCGAGGATGCTCCATCAACGGTAGGTAGGAACTGCTTCCCTCAAGGAAACAGTCGCGCGACCGTCCAGCCGGAAATTCGTTCCCCGGTAATCGCGTCGTTTTCGCCACTTGCGCCGCCTTCGCGCACCCAGCGGAACCGGTCATGGAGCCGCGCCGCGCCGTCGGCCCAGAACTCGATCTCGGTGGGCCGGATGCGGAATCCACCCCAGAATGGCGGGCGCCCGGGATTCGGCCCCTGCGTCGCGGCGGCCTTCGCCACCGCGCCCATCAGCGCCGCCCGGCTGGCGAGGGGACGCGACTGCCGCGAGGCCCAGGCCCCCAGCCGCGAATCCAGTCCGCGCGAGCGGTAGTAGGCGTCGGCCTTCGCGTCCTCGACCCGTTCCACCCGGCCGCGCACCCGCACCTGACGGCGCAAGCTCTTCCAGTGCATCACGAAGGCCGCCTGCGGGTTGGCAGCCAGCTCCTGCCCCTTCGTGCCCTCGAAGTTGGTGTAGAACACGAACGCCCCATCCGGCCCCGGCTCGATCTCCTTGAGCAGCACCATCCTCACGTTCGGCATGCCGTCCGCGTCCGCGGTCGCCAGCGCGATGGCGTTCGGATCGTTCGGCTCGGTCCCCGCCGCCTCGTCCAGCCACGCCTGCGCCAGCGCGAACGGATCGCTCCCCGCGAAGATCCCCCCGCGCCCACCGGTATCGCCCATGCCGCACTCTCCCGCCGATGCCTGCCCGCGCCTTGTCGCACCGGGGCACTTCCCCTAACACCCCCCCTAACGCAAGCGGAGGGGCCGATGACTGGACTGATGGCGGGAAAGCGCGGCCTCATCATGGGGCTGGCCAACGACAAGTCGATCGCTTGGGGCATCGCCAAGGCCTGCCGCGAGCAGGGCGCCGAGCTGGCCTTCACCTACCAGGGTGAGGCCCTCAAGAAGCGCGTCGGCCCCCTCGCCGAGAAGGTCGGCTCCGACATCCTCGTGCCCTGCGACGTGGGCGATGGCGCCTCGATCGACGCGGCCTTCGACGCCCTGCGCGAGCGCTGGGACGGCCTCGACTTCATCGTCCACGCCATCGGCTTCTCCGACAAGTCCGAGCTGCGCGGCCGCTACCTCGACACGTCGCTCGACAACTTCCTGATGACCATGAACATCTCGGTCTACAGCTTCACCGCCGTGATGCAGCGCGCCGAGAAGATGATGTCGGCCGGCGGCTCGGCCCTGACTTTGTCGTACTACGGCGCCGAGAAGGTCATGCCGCACTACAACGTCATGGGACTCGCCAAGTCCGCGCTCGAGATCAGCGTGAAGTACCTGGCCGAGGATCTCGGCAAGGACGGCATCCGCGTCAACGCCATCTCGGCGGGCACCATCAAGACGCTGGCAGCTTCCGGCATCGGCGACTTCCGCTACATCCTGAAGTGGAACGAGAACAACAGCCCCCTGCGCCGCACCGTCACGCAGGAGGAGGTGGGCCGCTCGGCCATGTACCTCCTCTCCGACCTCTCCTCGGCCGTCACGGGCGAGATCCACCACGTCGACGCGGGCTACAACGTGGTCGGCATGAAGAACCCCGAGGCCCCGGACATGACGCTGGAGCGCCGCGGCGAATGATCGAGGGCGGCGCGACCCCGCTCGGCCTCGGCCACGTCGCCGCCTTCAACGTCGCCCTGTTCTTCGCCGTGGCCGCGCCCGGCCCGGCCTTCATCCTGTGCTCGCAGGCCGCCATGCGCGGCGGCCGCGCCGAGGGCGCCGCCGTGGGCGCGGGCCTCGCCGTGGTCGCGGGGCTCTGGACCCTCGCCGCCCTCGCCGGACTCGACGCCCTGTTCGCCGCCCTGCCCGCCCTCTACGACGCCATGCGCATCGGCGGCGCCGCCCTGATCCTCGTCTTCGCCGTGCTGATCTGGCGCGACGCGCCCCGCCCCGTGGAGACAACGGCGCCCGTGTCGGCGCGGCGCGCCTTCCTGCGCGGCGCGGCCCTGAACCTCGCCAATCCGAAGTCGATCCTCTTCTCGGCGGGTGTGCTGATCGTGATCTTCCCGCCCGCGCTGACGCCCGCGCAGATGGCCGCGATCACGCTGAACCACATCGCGCTCGAAATCGCCGTCTATTCCACTGTCGCCGCGATCCTCGCGCAGCCCGCGGTGCGCGAGCGGTACATCGGCTGGAAGCCCATCATCCAACGCGGCATGGCGGTGGTGCTGGCCGCCCTCGGCCTGCGCCTTCTCGCGACGACCTAGACCACCGGAGGACCACGATGGCGAACCCCCAACTGCCCCACGAGAAGGGCTTCCACATCAGCTGGGACCAGATCCACCGCGACAGCCGCGCGCTGGCCTGGCGCCTCGACGGGCGCGGCCCCATGGAGGACGGCGCGTGGAAGGCCATCGTCGCCATCACCCGCGGCGGCATGGCGCCTGCCATGATCATCGCGCGCGAGCTCGGCGTCCGCCTCGTGGATACCATCTCGATCAAGAGCTACGACCACCAGTCGCAGGGCGAGGCCCAGGTCCTTTCGCGCCCCGACCCCGACATGATGGGCGAGGACGGCACCGGCGTCCTGATCATCGACGACCTCGTGGACACCGGCAAGACGCTCGAGGTCTGCCGCAGCCTCTACCCGAAGGCTCACTTCGCCACGGTCTACGCCAAGCCCAAGGGCGAGCCGCTGGTCGACACCTTCATCACCGGGGTCAGCCAGGACACCTGGATCTTCTTTCCGTGGGACATGGCGCTCCAGTACGTGGAGCCCTACCGCGGCAAGGACTGAGCGCCCCGTTCGGCGGGCGTTTCCTGCTCTGGATCGGTCCAAGGTAGGGGTGCCTTCCGGTATGCACGGGGGGGTGAGCGGGCTTCCCGGAAACGATCCAGTGGATCGTTTCGCCCGCGAACGCGCGAAGCACCGGAGAAGACAGCGCCCAAGTTGATGACAGTCGCGTATGCACAGGGGGTGTACGGGGGGTGCACGGGGGGCGCCCCCTGCATCAGCGCACCGAACGGTGCCGAAGCCGCAGCCTTATCCCGTCCCGCGCACGGACCGTCAGATGCGCCACGGGCACCGGAGGCGGCCCCACCGCTCCCACCTCGAACGCCCCGACGATGCGGGCGAGCAGCAGCACCCCCTCCGCCATCGCGAAGCCCGCCCCCGTGCAGACCCGCGGCCCGGCGCTGAACGGCATGTAGGCCCGCCGCGCGCTCTCCTTGGCTGCCTCGGTCCCCCAGCGGTCCGGATCGAAGGCGTCGGGCGCGTCCCACAGGCGCTCGTGACGATGCAGATGCCAAGGTGACAGAACCACTTGCGCGCCGATCTTCGCGTGGCGGCCCCGGAACGTCTCCGCCCGCGTCGTCTCGCGCACCATCATCGGCACCGGCGGATAGAGCCGCAGCGTCTCGCGGAACACGTCGCGCGTGAACGCCAGTTCGGAAAGCCTTGAGAACGCGAAACCTTCCCAGTCCCGCGCGCCCTCCGCCGCCACCCGTGCCTGCGCCTCCGGGTGGGTGGCGAGCAGGTAGAGCGCCCACGCCAGCGCCGAGGCCGACGTCTCGTGCCCGGCCAGGAAGAAGATCGCCACCTGGTCGATCATCTCCTCGCGCCCGAACCGGTGCCCCGTCTGCGGGTCGTCGTAAGTCATTATCTTCGTTGCCAGATCGTCGGGCGCCACGCCGTCCGCGATCTCCCCCATCCGCCGATCCACGAGCGCCGCGATCGCCCCCCGGATCGCTCGCGCCGCCTCGCGCGTCGCCCTCTTGTGGAACCGCGGCATCCACCGCGGCCAGGGCAGCAGCGCGGCCACGTTCAGCAGCGGCGACGTGCGCTGGTAAGCCCGGAACTCCCGGAACACCGCCGCCGCCAGCCGGTCCTCGATGGGCACCGAGAACAGGGTCCGGAAGATCACGTCCGCGGCCGCATGGCTCGCCTCCGCCTCGATCTCCACCTCGCCCTCCCGCAGCCTTGCCACGCAGGCCTCCGCGGCCTCCAGCATGGCCGGGAACGCCTCGCGCAGGCGCCCCTTGCCAAAGGCCGGGTCGATGATCCGCCGCTGGCGCTTCCACTCCTCGCCGTTGGTCGTGAACACCGACCGACCGAGCAGCGGCGCCAGCCCCTCGCGCACCTTGTCCGACTTCGGAAAGTCGTCGGGCCGCTCCTTCAGCACGAGGTCGAGCAGCGCCGGATCGTTGGCCATGAACGAGTGGAAGAACGGCGTGCGGAACTCGGCCATCCACGCGCGGTAGAGGCGCGCGGGCTGGGCCCCGAGGATGTCCTCGCGGAACAGCCGCCCATAACGCAGGAGGCCCACCCGCTCGGGACGAGGCGCGGGCTTGGGCGGGATCACGCGGCCTGCGAGGTGTAGCGGTTGGCCGGCAAGGTCAGGCGCGAGGGGCTGTGGCTCCGCCCCGCAAAGCGCTCCGCCAGCCGCTCGGGCCCCGCGGTGATGCGGAAGTAGTCGTAGTCCGAGGGCGTGCCCGGCAGCGCGTCGAAGGCGCAGAGGTACTGGAAATGGAGGCGGAAGTAGCGCCGGCGCAGCGCGGCCCAGGTCTCGGGGCGTAGCGTCTGGGTGAAAGCGGCCGAGATCACCAGCGGCCAGCGGTGCCCCTCGGGGGCGACGCCCGACACGGCCACGGGATCGCACAGCGCGAAGGCGCAGCCGTCGCCGGGCGCGGTGACGTCGACCCACGGCACGACGTCCTGAGCGCCCATCACGTGAAGGTCGCGTCGCAACCTGTTGGCGTCGGGAAGAAAGCTGACCATGGGCACCACGTGCCCGAGCGACAGGAACGACACCCGCCCCGCCGGCAGCCCGGCCCGCACGAGGTCCGCCAGGATCGACACGCCCAGATGCGCGCCCGAGGAGTGGCCGACGACGAGTACCTCGTCCCACCCGGCGGTCGCCGCCTCGGCGATCCCCGCGCCGAACGCATCCATCCGCCGCTCCAGCTCCGGCGGGTTCGCCCCGCGCCAGCGCGCCGAGAAGGCGTAGTCGTGCATCAGGTAGTAGGCGAAGACCTTGTTGTCGTGCCGCTTGAACGTCCGCAGCACCGCCCACGCGGCCAGCAGCCCCGCACCGAGGCCGGCGGCCCGCGCGGTCCAGTAGCCGTCGAAGAGGCCGTAGCCGAACACGAACCGCTCCAGCGCCCACACCCCGAGCGCCGCCACGCCCGCGCCGACGGCCACGGCGACGATCGCCTGCAGGATCAGGAAGATCACCGGGTAAAGCGCTGCGATGACTGGACCTTTGCGCAGCCGCATGAGCCGGAACAGCGCGCCCGAAGCAATGTAGGTCCAGGCGGTACGGGCCAGTTGCGCGTAGGTCGCGGGGATCGAGGCGTCCATGCTGCCCGACACGATGTCGGACCAGACGAGCACCTCCATCTCGGTGTGCACCTCCGCCCCGTCGATCTCGGCCTCCACGTTCCACGAATACGGCCCCGCGCCCTTCGTCTGCGCGATCCGGTAGCCCGACAGCGCCGCCTGCGCGGCCCCTTCCTTGCGGTAGAGCTCGCGGTAGCGGCGCGGGTGGAACGGGTCGTAGCCCGGGATGTAGAACACCTTGCGGCGCTGGACGGGACGGGCTTGGACTGTCATGGCGCCGCGATCATGCCCGAGCGGTGCGGCGATATTAAGGACCGATATGAACGCGCAGGACGTGGACCTCGAAGTGGACGCCCTCGGGCTGCTCTGCCCCCTGCCCGTCCTGCGCCTGCGCAAGCGGATGGAGGGCGCGGCGCCGGGCGCCGTGGTCCGGCTGCTCGCGGACGATCCGGCCGCGCACGTGGACGTGCCGCACTTCTGCGCCGAGGCGGGTCACGGGTTCCTCGGGGCGGAGGGGACGACGTTTTTGGTACGGAAACGCGGGGGTTAGGAGCAGACGCCCCGGACTCGATCCGGGGCGTCTGGTTAGCGATGGCGCTGCAGGTTCGGAGCGCAGCACCCGTTAGCAGCAGAGGCCCTAGCTCGAGGCCGGGGCGTGTATCGCTAGCTGAGCCGGCTCACTCCGCCGCGTGGGCCATCTCGGGGCCGCCGGCGCGGATCGTCGCGAGCAGCACCTCGCGGCGCTTCTCGGCCTTGGCCGCGTTCGCCTGCTTCACCGGGCCGAAGCCGCGGATCGTCAAAGGCAACTCCGCCAGCGCCACGACGGCGTCGCGGGTGCGGTCCGAGACGAGGGGAAGCACCTCGGCCATGTCGCGCTCGTACTGCGCGATCAGGGCACGCTCCATGCGGCGCTCCCCGGTGCGGCCGAACGGGTCGACCGGGGTACCCCGCAAGACCTTGAGCCGGGCCAGCAGCGGGAAGCCGCGGCGGATCCACTCGCCGAAGGCCCGCTTGGCGGGGCGCCCGTCGGGCCCCTCCTTCGCGATCACAGGGGGCGCGAGGTGGTGGGTGAGCTTCAGGTCGCCGTCGAAGGCCGCCTCGACCTTGGCGCGGGTGGACTGCAGGAGGCGCGCGACCTCGTACTCGTCCTTGTAGGCCAGCAGCTTGTGGTAGCCGAGCGCCACCGCCTCGCGCAGCCGCCCGTCGGGCGCCTTCGCCACTAGATCGGTGTAGCGCCGGGCGTAGGCAGCGTTCTGGTAGTCGGTGAGGTGCCGCTCGCGGAAGGCGATGCGCTGCTCCAGCGTCTTCGGCATCTCCACCACTGCATCGCCGGCGAGCAGCTTGGCCGCGCGCTCCGGGTGGACCATGGCCCACCGGCCCAGCTCGAACGCTTCCTGGTTCTTGGCGACCGCGGCGCCGTTCAGCTCGACGGCCCGGAGGATCGCCTCGCGCGACAGGGGCACCACTCCTTGCTGCCAGGCGGCCCCGAGGATCGCCATGTTCGAGAAGATCGAGTCGCCCAGCACCTTTTCGGCCAGTCGCGACGCGTCGAACATGTGCAGCCGGTCGCGCAGGCGCGCCTCGAGCGACAGGCGAAGGCGGTCGGCGGGCAGCTTGAAGTCGGGGTTGCCGGTGAAGTCGCCGGTGACGATCTCGTGGGCGTTGACCACGGCGCCCGTGCGCCCCGTGGAGGTGAGGCCCAGCGTCTTGCGGCCCGCCGAGACCACGAGGTCGCCGCCGATCAGCGCGTCGGCCTCGCCGGTGGCCACCCGGATCGCGTTGATGTGCTCGGGCTTCTCGGCCAGGCGCAGGTGAAGTTGGACCGCTCCGCCCTTCTGGGCGAGGCCGGCCATCTCCATGAGGCCTGCCGCCTTGCCGTCGAGGTAGGCGGCCATGGCCGACACGGCGCCGATGGTCACGACGCCCGTGCCGCCGACGCCGGTGACGACCACGTTCCAGGTGCCGTCGATGGCGGGCAGCGCGGGCTCGGGCAGGCCGCCCGTGTCCACGTCCGCGAGTGCGACCTGCTTCTTCTTCGCGCCCTCCACGGACACGAACGAGGGGCAGAAGCCCTGCACGCAGCTGTAGTCCTTGTTGCAGGTGGACTGGTCCACGGCGCGCTTGGTGCCCAGCTCGGTGTCGACGGGGACCAGCGAGACGCAGTTGGACTGCACACCGCAGTCGCCGCATCCCTCGCACACGTCGGTGTCGATGAAGATGCGGCGGTCCGGGTCGGGGAACAGGCCGCGCTTGCGGCGGCGGCGCTTCTCGGCGGCGCAGGTCTGGATGTAGAGGATCGCCGACACGCCCTCGACCTGCTGCATCCGCTCCTGCACGGCGGGCATCTCGGCGCGCTCGTGCCACGTCAGGCCCGACGGGAAGAGCGTGCGGTCCACGTCCTCCTTCTCGTCGTAGACGACGGCCACTTCCTTGACGCCCATCGCCTTGAGTTCGTGCGCGATCTGCTGGGGCTGGAGGTCACCCTCGTTGTGCTGGCCGCCGGTCATGGCGACGGCGTCGTTGTAGAGGATCTTGTAGGTGATGTTGGTGCCGGCGGCGAGCGCGGCGCGGATCGCCAGGCTGCCGGAGTGGTTGTAGGTGCCCTCGCCGAGGTTCTGGAAGACGTGGCGACGCGTCGAGAACAGCGACTCGCCGATCCAGTTGACGCCTTCGGCGCCCATGTGGGTGTAGCCCTCGGTGTTCCGGTTCATCCACAGCGCCATGACGTGGCAGCCGATGCCGGCGCCGGCACGGGCGCCTTCGGGTACCTTGGTCGACGTGTTGTGCGGGCAGCCCGAGCAGAACCACGCGGTGCGGCCCGCGATTTCCTCGGCATTGTCGGCGCGGCGGGCCTCGCGCGTGCGGCGCAGGCCCTCCTCCATGCGGTCGGTGCTCATGCCCTCGCGGCCCAAGAGCTCGCCCAGCTTCACGGCGATGTCGGTGGGGTCGAGCGCGTAGTGCTGCGGGAACATGATCTCCCCGCGCTCGTCGTGGTAGCCGAGCACCCGGCGGCCGTGGCGGTCGTCGAAGATGGCCTCCTTGACCTGCACCTCGATCAGCTTGCGCTTCTCCTCGACCACCACGATGGTCTCGAGCCCCTCCGCCCACTCGTGCATGGACTCCATGTCCATGGGCCAGATCTGGGCGACCTTGTAAGTGGTGATGCCGAGGCGCTCGCAGGTCTCGTCGTCCAGCCCGAGCAGGTGCATGGCGTGGACGAGGTCGAGCCAGTTCTTGCCGTGGGACACGAGGCCGATCTTGGCGCCCGGCTTGCCGTGCATCCGCTTGTCCATGCGGTTGGCGCGGGCGAAGGCCTCGGCGGCCCACCGCTTGTGCTCCAAGAGGCGCTCCTCCTGGGGAATCCAGTGGTCGTTCAAGCGGATGTTGAGGCCGCCCTCGGGGATCTCGAAGTCGGCGGGCTCCACGAAGTCCATGCGGCCCGGGCGGCCGTCGACCACGGAGGTGACCTCGATGGTGTCCTTCATGGTCTTCAAGCCGACCCAGAGACCCGAATAGCGCGACAGGGCGTAGCCGTACTGGCCGAAATCGAGGATCTCCTGCACGCCCGCGGGGGACAGCACGGGCATGTGCACGTCGATCAGCGCCCAGTCGGACTGGTGGCAGGTGGTGGAGGACTCGCCGGTGTGGTCGTCGCCCATGGCCATGAGCACGCCGCCGTGGCGCGAGGTGCCGGCCATGTTGGCGTGGCGCATGGCGTCGCCCGAGCGGTCCACGCCGGGGCCCTTGCCGTACCACAGACCGAACACGCCGTCGTAGCGCCCCTCGCCCCGTAGCTCCGCCTGCTGCGCGCCCCAGTGCATGGTGACGCCGAGATCCTCGTTCAGCGCGGGGCGGAACTGGATGTCGTTCTCGGTCAGCAGCTTCTCGGACTTCGCCATGGTCAGGTCGACGGCGCCGAGGGGCGATCCGCGGTAGCCCGCCACCAGCCCGGCCGTGTTCAGCCCGGCGCGGCGGTCGCGCTCCTTCTGCATCAGCACGAGGCGCACGAGCGCCTGCGTGCCGTTGAGCAGCACGGTGTCCTTCCCGAGGTCGTAGCGATCGCCCAATGTCACGTCATGACGCATGGTTTCTTCCTCCCTGAACCGATAGTAGGTCAACCTTCCTGACCTTTGAAGCACCTTTCCGTTCACGTTTTGCGGCTAAGCGCCTATGCAGGCGGGACTCGGATCGCGGGAACGCCGAAGCGGCGCGTCCGGGCCGGAGGGAGGGACGACGTCATGGACTGGGACAAGCTGCGCATCTTCCATGCGGTGGCTGACAAGGGATCGCTCACCCATGCGGGCGAGGTGCTGCACCTGTCGCAGTCGGCGGTCTCGCGCCAGATCCGCGCCCTCGAGGACACGCTGAACGTCACGCTGTTCCACCGCCACGCGCGCGGCCTGATCCTGACGGAGCAGGGCGAGCTGCTGTTCGACGCCACGCAGTCCATGAACAAACGGCTCGACGCGGCCACCGCGCGCATCCGCGACAGCGAGGAGGAGGTGTTCGGCGACCTGCGGGTCACGACCACCATCGGCTTCGGCTCGATCTGGCTCGCGCCGCGCCTGCCCAAGCTCTACGCCAAGTACCCCGAGCTGAAGCTCGACCTCATGCTCGAGGAGCGGGTACTCGACCTGCCCATGCGCGAGGCGGACGTGGCCATCCGCATGAAGGAGCCGAGCCAGGCCGACCTGGTGCGAAAGCGGCTAATGGACATCCGCATGCAGCTCTTCGCAACGTCCGACTACCTCAAGGCGGCGGGCACCCCGCGGGGGCCGCAGGACCTCTCGCTGCACCGGCTGATCTGCCAGAACATCGGCGCCACCCAAGTCTCCGCTGGCGCCGCGCTGGTGCGCGAGCTGATGACCTACGAGATCCCGCGTCTGCTCACGGTGAACAACTACTTCGGCGTGCTTCAGGGCGTGCTGTCGGGCCTCGGAATCGGGGTGCTGCCCGACTACCTGCAGCAGGACTTTCCGGACCTCGTGCAGGTGCTGCCGGGGATCGAGTCGAACGAGGTGCCGGTATTCCTGGCCTTCCCCGAGGAGCTTCGCGGCTCGCGCCGGATCGAGGCGTTCCGGGACTTCGTGGTGGAGGAGGTGGTGGCCTACCGGCGGGCGCGGCGCGACGCCTAAGACACAGGCAAGCATGCGCACCCATGCATGTGCCGCATGGCGGCATTGCACCGAACGGTTCAGTTCTGCGCTTGCCGGAGCGGCCCCGCGCCCCTAATTTCGTCGGTGAAGCGGGCTTCGGCCCTCTTCACCTCCCTGTTGGACTCGGCCGGACCTCGCGTCCGGCCATTTTTCTTTCCGCTCCCGTCAGGTCGCCGGCTCCCCCGCCTCCGCTTCCGCCGCCGCCCGGATGCGGGCCACCATGGCGCGCACTCCGTTGGAGCGCTGCGACGACAGGTGATCGGCCAGCCCCAGCCGCGCCAGTTCCGCCGGCGCGTCCACCGCGGCCACGTGGCCCGCGGGCAGCCCCGCGTAGAGGGCGTGCAGCACCGCGATCAGGCCCCGCACGATCATGGCGTCGGACTCGCCCGCGAAGTCGAACCGGGCGTCCGCGCCCGTGCCATCCCAGCGGGGGTGGAGCCAGACCTGGCTCGCACAGCCCTCCACCTTCGTGGCGGGCACCTTCAGCGCTTCGTCGAGCGGCGGAAAGGCGCGGCCCATCTCGATCACATGGCGGTAGCGGTCCTCCCACTCGTCGAGGAACTCGAACGTCTCCACCAGGTCTTCGAAGGCCGGTTGCGCCATGGGTCTCCTTCCGCTCGCTGCGCCCGAGGTAGGGTGCGCGCGCGGCGAGGTCCAGCCCCCCGAGCGCGCAGGCTCGCTTTCCAAGGGGAACGCGATGGGCTAATGCGCGATCCGGCAGCACCGGGAGGGGTCATGCGCGTCATTTCAGCAATCGCCGCGGCGCTCGCGCTCGGGGCCTGCGCGTCTGGCGGCCCTGGCGGTGGCGGCATCGGCTCGAACATCGGCTGGCTGGGCGGCGACCGCTCGGTGCCGATCGCGGCGGGCGCGCCGCGGGCGAACCTCGCGGCGGAGATCGTGGGGCTCGACGCCGCGCCCACGCCGGGCGGGCTGATCGTCAGCGCCATCGCGCTGCCTCCGACCCAGGGCTACTACGACGCGCGCCTGGTGCGCCTGCCCTCGCCGGACGCCTCGACCTACCTGATGGAGTTCCAGCTTTCGGGCCCGCCCGGACCGCGGCCCGCGGGCACGCCCGCCTCGCGCGAGGTGCTGGGCGGCACGTTCCTGACGCCCGGCGACCTGCAGGGCATCACGCAGATCGCGGTGCAGGGCACGGCGAACCGGAGGGTCATCCGGCGACAGTAGCCCCGCGTCAGGCCTCCAGCTCGACGATCCGGACCGCGGATCCCTGCGCGGCGAGGGCGATGCGCCCCTCGCACAGGCGCAGCGCGTCGCGTCCGAACACCTCGGCCCGCCAGCCCCGGTTCCAGTCGCCGTCGCGCGCGCCCGCGGCGATGTCGTCGAGATCGGCGGCGTTGGCGATCAGCTTCTGCGCCACGCCCGCGCCCTCGGCCTTGGCCTTCAGCAGGACGCGCAGGAGGTCCGCGAGCGCCTGGTCGATCTGGTCGCGCGCCTTCGAGGCGGGCAGCTCCGGCAACGCCTCCTTCGGCACCTCGGAGCCGGTGCGCACGGCCTCGACGATGCCGTCCGCGATCGCACCCTTGCGGGCCTCGCGCAGCAGCAGGCGCGCCTTGCCCAGCTCGGCGTGGTCCTTGGGCCGCAGCGAGACCAGCTCCAGCAGCGCGTCGTCCTTGAAGATGCGCGAGCGCGGCACGTTGGTCTGCTGGGCATGCTCCTCGCGGAACGCGGCCAGCTCGCGCGCGACGGCCACGAACCGCGGGTTCGGATTGCGCATCTTCAGGCGGCGCCAGGCCTCGCGGGGCTCCGTCTCGTAGGTGGAGGGGTCGCGCAGCACGGCCATCTCCTCCTCGACCCACGGCGTGCGGCCCGACTGCTTCAACTGCCTAGCCAGCGCCTCGTAGATCACCCGCAGGTGTGTGACGTCCGCCAGAGCGTAGCGCTTCTGGGCGTCCGAGAGCGGGCGGCGCGACCAGTCCGTGAAGCGGCTCGACTTGTCGATCTGCGCCTTCGCCACCTTGCGGGCCAGCGTCTCGTAGCCGACCTGCTCGCCGAAGCCGCAGACCATCGCGGCGACCTGGGTGTCAAAGAGCGGCGCGGGAATCACCCCGCCCTCGCACCAGAAGATCTCCAGATCCTGGCGCGCGGCATGGAACACCTTGGTCACGCGCTCGTCGCGCAGCAGGTCGTAGAGCGGCGCGAGGTCGAGGCCGTCCACCAGCGGGTCCACCAGAACCGCGTCGACCTCCTCGCCGTCGCCCGGGAAGGCGAGCTGCACAAGGCAGAGTTTGGCGTAGTAGGTCCGCTCGCGCAGGAACTCGGTGTCGACCGTCACGTAGGGCGCAGTGGCGGCACGCTCGCAGAACTCGGCCAGAGCGGCGGTGTCGGTGAGCGTGATGATCTCTTGGGCGGAAATGGCGGGTCCCTCCGGTTGCGCGCCCCTTGCTAGCCCGGCGCCGGGGCGGGGAAAAGACCGTGCCTCAGAGGAGGAGCGGCTCGCGCTTCCCCTCGCAGACGCGGCGCAGCACCGCGGGGTAGAGGCGGTGCTCGGCCCGCAGGACGCGCGCGGCGAGGGTGGCGGGGGTGTCGTCCGCCTCCACCGGCACACGGGCCTGCCCGAGGATCGGTCCGGCGTCGAGCTCCGGCACCACCTCGTGGACGGTGCAGCCCGCCTCGCGGTCGCCGGCGGCGAGGGCGCGGGCGTGGGTGTCGAGGCCGCGGTACTTCGGCAGGAGCGAGGGGTGGATGTTGAGCATCGGCCAGCGCGCGACGAAGCCGGGCGTGAGGATCCGCATGAACCCGGCGAGGGCCACGAGGTCGGGGGCATGCTCTTCGATCCGCGCGCCGAGCTCCGCTTCGAACGCCTCGCGGGTGGGGTGGGCGCGGTGGTCCACGGCGGCGGTGGCAACACCGAGCGCCTCGGCGCGGGCGAGGCCTCCGGCGGCGGGATCGTTCGACGCCACGAGCACGGGGCGCGCGGGATGGTCGCCCTGCATCGACTCGATCAGTCGCACCATGTTGGAGCCCCCGCCCGAGACGAGGATCGCCACCCTCACCGGAGGGCGTTCCGGTAGCGGACCCCCTCGCCCGCCACGACCGTTCCGATCCGCTCCGGACGCTCGCCGGCCGCGGAGAGCGCGGCGCGCACGGCGTCCACCCGATCCGGCGCGACCGCGAGGATCATGCCGATGCCGCAGTTGAAGGCGCGCAGCATCTCGGCTTCCTCGACCCCGCCCGCGGCGCAGAGCCAGCCGAACACGGGATCGGGCGTCCAGGCGCCCAGGTCGACCTCGGCGCCGAGGCCGGCGGGCAGGACGCGGGGCAGGTTCTCGGTGATGCCGCCGCCCGTCACGTGGGCGAGCGCGTGCACGCCGCCCGCGCGGATCGCGTCCAGCGCGGCGCGCACGTAGAGCCGGGTCGGCCGCAGGAGCGCCTCGCCCAGCGTGCCGTCGGTGAAGGGGGCGGGGTCCGACCAAGCGAGCCCTGCCCGTTCGGCCACGCGGCGCACGAGGCTGAAGCCGTTGGAATGGACGCCGTCGGACATGAGGCCGAGCAGCACGTCGCCCTCGGCCACGCCCGCGGGCAGCACGGCGCCGCGCTCCACGGCCCCCACCGCGAAGCCGGCGAGGTCGAAGTCGCCGCGGGCGTACATGCCGGGCATCTCGGCGGTCTCCCCGCCGA
This sequence comes from Jannaschia sp. W003, assembly GCF_025144335.1. NCBI lineage: Bacteria > Pseudomonadati > Pseudomonadota > Alphaproteobacteria > Rhodobacterales > Roseobacteraceae > Jannaschia > Jannaschia sp. W003. Next base: position 2,165,343 of record NZ_CP083539.1, on the reverse strand, counting down.
TCAGCGCGCAGCCAGCCCCGGCGCAGGCGCCCGCGATGCCCTCCACCACGCGCGCCGCCGTGTCGGTGTCCAGCGCGCCGGTGGCAAAGTAATCGAGGAAGAACAGCGGCTCGGCGCCTTGGCACACGAGGTCGTTCACGCACATCGCCACGAGGTCCTGCCCCACGCCGTCCACGGCCCCCGTGTCGATGGCGACGCGCAGCTTGGTGCCCACGCCGTCGGTGGCGGCCACGAGCACCGGATCGGCGTATCCGGCGGCGCGGGGGTCGAACAGGGCGCCGAAGCCACCCAGCCCCGCCATCGTGCCGGCGCGCTCGGTGCGCTTCGCGGCGGGCTTGATCCGCTCCACGAGCGCGTTGCCCGCCTCGATGTCCACGCCTGCCGCGCGGTAGGTCAGTCCATCGGTCACTCTCGCCTCCTCGCGCCCCGCCGTGGGCGGGGGGCTAGCGTGGCGGCGGCGCGGCGTCTAGCGCGCGCCGCGCAGCTGGCTCGAGGCTCCGTAGGTCACGAACAGGCGATTCACCCCGACGAGCGCGGCCCCGAAGATCGCGACCGAGCCCGTCAGCGCGACCACGGTCGTGCCCGTCGCCGGCACCGCGGCGCCGTAGGCCGTGGCGATCACGAGCCAGACGCCGAGGTTCACCAGCAGCACCGCGCCCGCGGCGCGCAGGGCGAAGCGCCAGGCGGCGGACGACGAGGGCACGGAGCCGTGGCGCGCGGCCCACCGCTGACCGGCGAGAAGCGCTGCGACGATGGGGGCGACAATGCTGGTCGCGGCGCCGGGCATCTGCACGCCCACGAGCGCGTCGAGCGCCCAGAGCGCGACGGCGATGCCGGCGGCGATCGCCACGTAAGCGACGCCGTAGAACGCGACGGACGGCTCCTCGGCGTCCGCGTCGTCGTGGAGGTGATCTGAAGGGGAGAGCGTATGGGAGTGGGGCACTTGACCGACGGGGTCCCTCTGGTATCGCCTCGGCCTCGGAGGGCCTGTAGCTCAACGGTTAGAGCAGAGCGCTCATAACGCTTTGGTTGCAGGTTCGAATCCTGCCGGGCCTACCATGCCGACACGGGTTTGCACGTCCCCCCTCCCCCACGGGACCGGCGGATGGCCGCCCTTCGCCCGGAACTGTCGCGCGCGAGACACGAATCCCCGTCGGGAGCGGCGGAACACTGCCGATTAGCGGGGGAGGACGACCTCGGCTTTCAGCCCACCCAAGGGAGAATCGCCCAGGCGGAGCGTGCCGCCGTGGGCGCGGGCGATGTCGCGCACGATGGCGAGGCCGAGGCCGACGTTGCCCTCGGTGCTGCCCCGTGCCGCGTCGAGGCGCGAGAAGGGCCGCATGGCCGCGTCGCGGTCGCCGTCCGGGATGCCGGGGCCGTCGTCCTCCACGGCGACGATCGCGGCTGCGGCGCCGGCCGACACCTCCACGCGCACCCGTCGGCCGTAGCGCAAAGCGTTGCCCACGAGGTTGGCGACCGCCCGCCGCAGCCCCTCGGGCAGCACCGGCATCACCACGCCTTCGGGACCGCTTACCGGCACCTCCGCCTCGGGCGCCGCCAAGGACACCGCCTCGCGCACCAGCGCGGTGAGGTCGTGCGGCGCCAGCGCGTCCGTGGCCCCGGCGCGGGCGAAGTCGAGGAAGGTGTCGATGATCCGCTCCATGGCCCGCACGTCGCCTGCCAGGGCCTCTGCCTCGGGCCCATCCATCATGCCCAGCTCCAGCTTCATGCGCGTGAGCGGCGTGCGCAGGTCGTGGCTGACCCCCGATAGCAGGAGCGTGCGCTGCTCGATGTGCCGCTCGATGCGCGCGCGCATGGCGAGGAACGCGGTGCCGGCCTGCCGCACCTCGGTGGAGCCGGAGGACCAGAAGTCCGCATGCTGCCCGCGCCCGAAGGCCTCGGCCGCCGCGGCGAGGCGGCGGATGGGGCGGATCTGTCCGCGCATGAACAGGACCGAGATCGCGGTCGCCACCAGCGCCACGGCGACCATCCACACGATCAGCTGGTGCGGGTTCGGCGCCGACACCGCGTCGCGCGGAAAGGCGAGCCCCGTGCCGTCCGCGAAGCCCAACCGGACCTCCTTGCGCGCCGCCACCGTATCCACTGCGGCGAGGTCGGGCAGCGCCTCGGCGAGGCGCGCGCGCATGACGCGCCCGCCGAGGTCCCAGATGCGGATGCGCGTCGCATCGGGGGCCTCGGCCTCGAAGATTCCCAACAGCGCGGCCAGTTCGGGGTGGGTGCGGACCAAAGCGACCTGTCGGGCCATCGTAGCGGTCATCGACGCGGTGACGTCCTCGACGTGGCGCTGTAGGAACAGCACGGCGACGGCGAGCTGGATCGTCAGCACCGGAACGATCAGGATCAGCGCCGCGCGGGCGTAGAAGCTGCGGGGCAGCCACCGGCGCGACTGCGCGCGGGTCTGGGGGGAGAACGCCATGGACGGGTCCTACGGCGCCGCGGAGCAGCTTGGAAGCACGGTGGTGCGCGTGCTGGCGCCCAACCCCTCGCCCATGACCCATCGCGGCACCTGCACCTACGTGCTGGGCGAGGGCGCGGGCCGTGCGGTGATCGACCCCGGACCGCCCGACGCGGCGCACATGGAGGCCGTGCTCGGCGCCTGCAGCGGGGCCCGGGTCGAGGCGATCCTCGTCACCCATGCCCATCTCGACCACTCGCCCGGCGCCGCTCTCCTCGCCGCGCGCACCGGCGCCCCGGTGCTGGGCTGGCGGTTCGACCGGGGCCGGTCGGAGACCATGCAGGCGCTCGCGGGGATCGGCGGGGGCGAGGGCGTGGACCGCGCCTTCGCCCCTGACCGCGAGCCGGCGGACGGGGAGCGGATCGAGGGCGACGGATGGGCAGTGCGCGCCCACTGGACCCCGGGCCACATGGCCAGCCACCTGAGCTTCGAGACCCCGGACGGCGACGTGCTGTCGGGCGACGTGGCGATGGGCTGGGCTTCCACGATGATCTCGCCGCCCGACGGCGACGTCGCGCAGTTCCTCGGCAGCATGGACCGGTTGGCGGCGCTGGGGGCGCGCCGCTTCCTGCCCGGACACGGGGAGCCGGTCGAGGCGCCGGCGGAGCGGTGCCGGGACCTGCGGGCGCACCGTCTCGCGCGCGAGGCGGCGATCCTCGCGGCGCTGGACGGGGGCACCACGATCCCGGACCTGGTCGCGCGGGTCTATGTGGACACGCCCCCCGCCCTCCATCCGGCGGCAGCACGCAACGTGCTCGCGCACCTGATCCGGCTGGCGGAGACGGGCGCCGCGACCGCCGATCGGCTCGCCCCCGACGGGCGGTTCCGGCGGGCGTGAAAAACCGCGCCCGCCCCCTTGCGCGGCCCGGAGGCCCCGGCTAAGTCCGCCCCCGGTGTTCCGGCGTAGCTCAGCGGTAGAGCAGTTGACTGTTAATCAATTGGTCGTAGGTTCGATCCCTACCGCCGGAGCCAAATCCCCCTTCCACACGTAGCGTGCGCCTAGTCAGGGGCCGGCGGCTCCGTGGTCTCGACGATCCAGTCCACCACCGCGCGCTGGGCTTCGCGCTCGTCCGCGCCCCGTTCGGTCGCCTCAGTGAAGATGCGGCGCTGGGCGTCGGCCGAGGTGCCCCGGGCGGCGATGTCGCGGCAGCGCTCGACTTCCCGGACGCATCCCGCGGCTTCGGCGTGGGGGCGCACCAGCTCCACGAGCTCGTCGACGAGCCCGGCGAAGGGCCGGGCCTCGCGGCGGCCCCAGTCGGCCATCTCGCAGTTCACGCCGGAGCGCATGGCCCGCCATTTGTTCTCGGCGAGCAGCAGGGTGCGGAAGCGGCGCCGACCCTCGTTGCGGCCCCGCAGGGCGCGCAGGTAGCCCACGATCGACTGGAACAGCGCCGCCACGCTCAGCGCGTCCTCCACGTCCGTGCACACGTCGCAGACGCGCATCTCCACGGTGGGGTGGCGGATCGAGGGGCGGATGTCCCACCAGATCTTGGAGGGGTCGTCGAGCATTCCCGTCGCGGCGAGATCCTCCACGAGGTCGGTCCAGTCGCTCCACCGCTCCAGGGGCTCGGGAAAGCCCGAACGCGGCAGGTCGCCGATGATCACGGGGCGGAACGCGCGCAGGCCGGTGTCGCGTCCCTCCCAGAAGGGCGAGGAGGCGCTGAGGGCCAGGAGGTGCGGCAGGAAGTAGGCGGCACCGTTCATCACCGCGATGCGCTCGTCCCGGTCCTTGATGCCCGCATGGACGTGCATCCCGCAGATCGCCATCCGCCGGACCAGGGCGCGGTGCTCGTGCGCGAGGATGCGGTAGCGCTCCATGTCGGTGCGCTCCTGGTCCGCCCAGCGTGACCAGGGATGAGTGGACGCGGCCATGAGGCGCATGCCATGGGCGCGGGCCGCTCCGGCCACCGTGCGGCGCAGGTGGACTAGCTCGGCCCGCGCCTCGTCGATCGTGGCGCAGACCCCGGTGCCGATCTCGACCTGCGCCTGGAGGAACTCGTGGGTGACCTTCTTGCCCAAGGCGTCCCGGCAGTCCTCCATGAACCCGTCCGGCGGACTGGCGGCGAGGGCGCCGGTGCCGGCGTCGACGAGGAGGTACTCCTCCTCGATGCCGATGGTGACCGGCGTCACTGGCACAGGCGGAAGCCACCCTGCCGCTCGACGATGTCGAAGTGCAGGTGATCGGCATGGGCCTCGTCGGTGCGCGGACCGAGCACGGTCGTGAACTCGAGGCAGCCCGAGGCGCGCACCGCATCCTGGAACGCCTCGGCCATGGTGCCGTCGCGCTCGCGCGGCTGCACCGCGACCGGATCGCCGTCGGCGAAGCGGAAGCCCATGATGTCGATCGCGTTGCCGAACGAATGCTCCGAAGGCTTGCCGTCGGGGGCGTTGTTGCGGCGGCGGCAGACGTAGGTCGAGCCGTGGTCGATCGCCGTGATCGCGCCGCGTCCCAGCCGTTCGGCGGCCGGCTCCGCGAAGTCGCGGGTCCACTCGGCCAGCGCCAGCGCGGCGGGGCAGCGCAAGGGGGCGGGCGGCGAGAAGGCGACGCCGGGGCGGACTGCCTCAAGCTGCACGGGGCGCAAGATGCCGCAGTCGGGATCGCCCTCCTCGATGATCGGCTCGGCTTCGGCGAACACCGCGCCCAGCGCGTCCAGCGCGGCGAGGCAGGCGGCATGATCGGCGTCTCCGAGCGCCAGAGCGTCGCGCACCCCCGCGCCCGCGGGACGCACCGCGTCGGGCGCGCCTTCGGGTTCGGGCACGACGGCGGGCGCAGAGGTCCCGGCGCCGACGTTTGCCGGTCGCTCCTCCGGTGCGGGCGAGGTCTCGATGGGGTTTTCCGCAGGATCGGCGGCGGTGCCCCCGTTGGTGAGGTCGGTCTCCTGCGCCCCGGCCGGCAAGGCCGCGGCGAGCAGGAGCGCGAGCGCGGCCGCTCTCATTCCATGAACTCGACCGTTGTGCCCACCTTCACGAGCTGCGCCAGCTCGCCCGCGTCCCAGTTCGTCAGGCGCACGCAGCCGTGACTCGCCGCCTCGAACAGCGAGGCCGGCTCGGCGGTGCCGTGCAGCCCGTAGGTCGGCTTGCTGAGGTCGATCCACATTGAGCCCACGGGGCCGTTCGGGCCGGGCGGCACGATGAGCACCTCGTCGTTGTCGCCTTGCGTGAAGTTCTCGTCGGGATCGTAGGTGTAGTTCGGGTCGGGCGCGATCGCGACCACCTCCACGGTGCCCGAAGGCGACGGCGTCTGCGCGGAACCCACCGTAACGGGGTAGTTCGCGATCATGTTGCCGTCGGCATCGAAGGCGGCGAGCCGCTGCACGTCCTTGCGGACCTCGATTCGCGCCACCTCGCCCTCCGCGGCGAGGTCGTCGCCCGGGGCCGCGACGAGGATCGTCTCGCCGGGCGCGAAGTCCGTGCCTTCGTTCAGGGCGACGAGGGTGTCCTCGTCCATGTGGAAGCGCTCGGCCAGCTTCTCGGAGACGCGCACATATCCCTGACTCTCCATTTTCGCCTTCTCGGCGTAGTCCTCGGGGATCGCGTCGACGAGGCCGGAAGCGTCCTCCTCGGTGATCGTGTAGTCCTGAAGCACCGCACCCGCCGAGGGGCCGCCGAGGGCCTCCCAGACTTCGGGGTCGAGCTGACCGTCGGGCTCCAGCCCTTCGCGTCGTTCGAAGGCCTCGATGGCGCTGACGGTCATGCCGCCGCCCCAGCCGTCGATCACGCCGGGGCTGACGCCGGCGCGGTCGAGCAGCACCTGCACGGTGAAGGCGAGGCCGGTCTGCTCCTCTGACAGCGCGCCGCCGTCGTATGAGGCCGAGCGGATCTCGTCGGGGGTAAGGGCGAGCGCGGGGGCGGTGGTGGCAAGGAGGATCGCGGTGGCGGTGCGGAGCATGGAGACCTCGGGTTGAGCGGTGGGGCGTCGATCCAACGCCCCTCCCCCCGGATCGTTGCACGGCTTGCGGAAGCCCCGCGCCGGAGCTAGACCGCGTCCGTCGGCGTGCGGGTATGGTGAAAAGGTATCACGAAAGCTTCCCAAGCTTCAGTTACGGGTTCGATTCCCGTTACCCGCTCCGACCCGTTCCCCCCATACGCAGAAGGCGACGCCTTGCGGCACCGCCCCCCGGCCGCAGCCTTCGCGGCGGCTACATCTGCTCCTTCTGCGCGCCGGACTTGGGCCGCGCCTTGCCGAGGTCGGGCACCTGCCCCATCGGCTCCGCTTTGTCCTTCGCGGTGTAGGTCCCGCGCCCGTCCATGGCCTTGCCGCCGTTGGTCCACACTCCCTGAGGCGTCTCCTCGTCGATCGAGGTGTTCAGGAAGTAATAGGAGTGCTCCATCGCCTCGTGGCTCTCGGGCGTGGAGTTCGGCACGGGCATGCAGGCCTCGATGCCGCCGAGGTCCTCGATCACGGCGAGCCACTGCTGCTGGTGCATGGTGTCGCGGGCGATCAGGAAGCTGAGCATGTCCTTCATGCCCTTGTCGTCGGTCATATTGTAGAGGCGCGAGGCCAGCACCCGGCCGCCGGACTCCGCGGTGGCGTTCGCCAGCATGTCGGCGCCGATGTTGCCGGTGGCGTAGACGTGGCTCATGTCGAAGGGAACGCCGTTGGCGTTCACCGGCATGGCCGAGAGGCCCGAGGACAGAACGTGGCGCGGGTTCATGCCGCCCATGATCGCGCCTACCACGGGGTCCGTGGCCGCCGCCTCCTGCGCGTCGAGCGGCGCGTTCTGGAGGTTCAGGGCCACCGCATGGCCGAGGAACTCGATGTGGCTCAACTCCTCGGTGGCGGTCATCATCAGCATGTCGCGGTACTTCGAGTCGCCGCGCGCGCCCATGGCCTGGAACATGTACTGCATGGCCACGCGGATCTCGCCCTCGACGCCGCCGATCGCCTGCTGGAGGTACTTGGCGAAGACCGGATCGGGATTGTCCACGCGGACTTCGTACTGCAGCTTGCCGGAATGGTAGAACATCGCATCGCCCTCGGTTGGTCTGACCGGGACGAAATGCACGCGGCCCCGCGCGGGTTGCGAGAACGGATCGAAATTTATTACCTTGTCAGAGTCTTACCGGGAACTAGCGCTGCTGCGCCCCCTACCCGTCGCCAAGCTCCGCGCCTGCGGCGTGCCCGAGCCCATCACCTTCGGACAGGCCGACCGGGTGCGGTTCCGCGAGCTGGACGTGCTCGATCACGTCAACAACGCCGTCTATCTCGGCTGGTTCGAGACCCTGCGCATAGCCTACCTGCGCGCCTACGGGATCGGCGACTACGAGCCGGACGGCGAGCGCCCCGCCCTGGTCCTCCGCTCGGTGTCCGTGGACTACCACAGACCGCTGCATCTGGAGGACGTGTACATCGTGACCGGGCGCACGGTGGCGTACCGGCGCACGTCGTGGACCATGGAGTACCGGGTGTACTCCGGGGGCCACCACTGCACGACCGGACACGCGGTGATCTGCCTGATGGCCCCCGACCATGCGACGCGGATGCCGCTGCCCGAAGCCTACGTGGCGACGTTCCGGGACCGCGACGGGGCCGAGCGGGAGGGGTAGACGTCCCCTCCCCGGCGGCCGGCGCCTAGTCGGCGCCGCGCCACGCGCGAAGCTGCGCGAGCAGGGTGCGGGTGCTGGCGTCCTTCGCAGAGGCGTCCTTGCCCTCGATCATGGGGGCCAGAGCTCCGGCCAGCTCCTTGCCTAGCTCCACGCCCCACTGGTCGAAGCTGTTGATCCCCAGCATCGCGCCTTCGACGAACACCCGGTGCTCGTAGAGCGCCACGACGGCGCCGAGCGTGAACGGGTCCATCCGCTCGTAGATCAGCATCGTGGAAGGGCGGTTGCCGGCGAAGACGCGGTGCGCAGCCTGCCGCTCCAGTTCCTCGCCCTCGAACTGGCCCGCGACCTTGCCGCGCGCCTCGTCGAGATCGCGGCCCCGCAGCAGCGCCTCGGACTGGGCGAGGCAGTTGGCGATCAAGAGGCGGTGGTGGTGGTCCAGCTCCGGCTCGTGACCCTTCGCGGCGACCATGAACTCGCAAGGCACCGGCGTCAGGCCCTGGTGGATGAGCTGGTAGAAGGCATGCTGCCCGTTGGTGCCCGGCTCGCCCCAGACCACGGGACCGGCGGGGCCTTCCAGGGCCTTGCCGTCCATCGTCACGCCCTTGCCGTTCGACTCCATCTCGAGCTGCTGCAGGTAGGCCGGCAGGCGGGCGAGGCGGTCGTCGTAGGGCAGCACGGCGCGGGTCGGGTAACCGCAAACCTGATGGTGCCAGATGCCCACGAGGGCCAGCAGCACCGGCATGTTGTGCTCGAGGGGCGCCTCGCGGAAGTGCTCGTCCATGGCGCGGGCGCCGGCGAGGAAGCGGTCGAACTGATCGGGACCGATGGCGAGCATCAGCGAGAGGCCGATCGGCCCCCACATGCTGTAGCGCCCGCCGACCCAGTCCTCGAAGCCGAACACCTGTGAGGGGTCGATGCCCCAGTCGGCCGTCTTGTCGGCCGCCGACGATAGGGCAGCGAACTGGGCCGCGGGGTCGTCCACCGAGGCGGCCATCAAGTCCCACGCGGTGCGGGCGTTGGTCATGGTCTCCTGGGTGGTGAAGGTCTTGGATGCGACGACGACGAGGGTGGTGGCCGGATCCAGCCCCTTGCGCGTCTCCGCCCAGTCGGCGCCGTCGACGTTGCTCACGAAGTGGCAGCGCGGCCCGTCGTGGAACGGCGCGAGCGCCTGCGCCGCCATGGCCGGCCCGAGGTCGGAGCCGCCGATGCCGATGTTGACCACGTCGGTGATCCGGCCCCCCTGCCCCATGAAGCGGCCCGAGCGCACGTCCTCCGCGAAGCCGCGCATTCGCGCGAGCGTCTCGCGCACGGGCGGCATCACGTCGGCGCCGTCGACCTCGACCGAGGCATCGTCGCCCGCGCGCAGCGCGGTGTGCAGCACGGCGCGGCCCTCGGTCTCGTTGATGCGCGCGCCGCCGAACATGGCGTCGCGCCGCTCCGGCACGCCGGCGGCCATGGCCAGCAGCGTGTCGAGCGCGCCGTCGTCGATCGCAGTCTTGGAGAAGTCGAAGTGGAGCCCCGCGGCCCGCGCCGTGAACCGCGCGAGGCGCGCGTCCGTCAGCAGGTCAGCGATGCGGGCACCCGCGTGGTTGCGCTTCAACGACGCGACCCCGTTCCAGAACTCCATGGCTTTCTCCTTCTCCAGCGGGGCTTCAGGGGGCCCAGTGCACCGTGGCGCCGCGCAGGAAGGCGGCTGCGGGGGCGTCCATCGGGTCCGAGGTGCGCGCCACGTCGAGCGCGCTGCGCTTGGCTTCGCCCATCACGAGGAAATGGGTGTCCAACGCGCCGGCCAGCACCGGCGCGGTCAGCGTGACCCGCGCCTCGGCCTTGCCGGGCGGGCGCGCGGCCATCAGCACCGGCGCGTCGTCGGCCATCGCGGCGGCGAGGTCGGCGGAGCCGGGGAACAGGCTCGCGGTGTGCATGTCCTCGCCCATGCCGAGCAGCAGCACCGAGATCGGCAGCCGCCCCTCGAAGCCGGGCAGGAGCGCAGGGATGCCCGCCTCGGGGTCGGGCGCGTCCACGTGCATCGGCACCCAGCGGGCCTTGGCGGCGAGATCGGTCAGCAGCGTGGCCTTCACCATCGCGGTGTTCGACAGCGGATCGCTCTCGGGCACCCAGCGCTCGTCGTTGAGGAACACGTCCACGCGGTCCCAGTCGAGGCGGGTGCCCGACAGTAGAGCGAACACCTCGCGCGGCGAGGAGCCGCCGGGCACGCAGAAGCTGGCGCGGTCGTGGGTGGAGAGGGCGCCGCGCAGCGACGAGGCCAGCGCGTCGGCCAGCCCCATGCCCAGCATCTCGCGGTCGGCGTACTCGATCAGCTCCACGGCTCAGTCCTCCAGCGAGCGCCAGGAGCGCCCGTCGCGGTGCATCAGCTTCATCGCCTCGTCGGGGCCGGTGGACCCTTGCGCGTACTGGAACGGCTTGTCGCCCTTCTCCTCCCAGCGCTCGATGATGGGGTCGGTCCAGGCCCAAGCCGCCTCCACCTCGTCGCCGCGCATGAACAGCGTCTGATTGCCGCGGATCACGTCCATGATCAGGCGCTCGTAGGCGTCGGGGATGTCCGAGCCGGTCGGCCCCAGCGCGTCGGCAAAGGTCATGTCGAGCGGCACCGTGGTCAGGCGCATGCCGCCCGGCCCCGGCTCCTTGATGGTCACGGCGAGGTCGATGCCCTCGTCGGGCTGGAGGCGGATCACCAGCGAGTTCGGCTCCTGGCCCTCCTCGCGGTCGAAGATCGAGTGGGGCGTGTGTTTGAACACCACCGCGATCTCCGAGAGCTGGCGCGACATGCGCTTGCCGGTGCGCAGGTAGAACGGGGTGTGCTTCCAGCGCCAGTTCGAGATGCCGACCTTCAGGGCGACGAAGCTCTCGGTGGTCGAATCGGCGTTCTCGGCGTCCTCGGGGTAGGACGGGTTCTCGCCGTTCGCCTTGTACTGCCCGCGCACCACGTCCTTCGCGGAGACGGGGTCAAGCGCGCGGATCACCTTCAGCTTCTCGTCGCGCAGGCGGTCCGGGTCGAAGTGGGCCGGCGGCTCCATCGCGGTGAGGCACAGGAGCTGCATGAGGTGGTTCTGCACCATGTCGCGCATGGCACCCGACGTGTCGTAGTAGCTGCCGCGCCCGGCCACGCCCATCGGCTCGGCCACGGTGATCTGCACATGGTCGATGTAGCGCTCGTTCCACAGCGGTTCGAACAGCACGTTCGCGAAGCGCACCGCCATGAGGTTCTGCACCGTCTCCTTCCCAAGGAAGTGGTCGATGCGGTAGATCTGATGTTCCTCGAAGGCGCATTCGAGGTCGTGGTTCAGCTTGCGCGCGGTCTCGAGATCGACGCCGAAGGGCTTCTCCACCACGAGGCGCGAGTCGTCGCAGGCGATGCCGTGGGCGCGCAGCTTCTCGGCGAGCGAGCCGAACAGCGAAGGCGCGACCGAGAAGTAGAACGCCTTGACGACATCGTCGCGGACCAGCTCCTTCAGCCGGTCCCAGCCGCCGTCGCCCTTGGCGTCCACGGCCACATAGGAGCACTGCCCGCAGAACCGGTCGATGGTCTCCGCGTCTCGCTTGCCTTCGGAGACGAACGCGTTGAGCGCGTCGCGCACAAGCTTGCGGAACTCGTCGTCGGACAACTCCGAGCGTGCGGCGCCGATCAGGCGCGCCTCGGCGGGCATCTGTCCCGCCAGGAAGCGGCGGTAGAGCGAGGGAATGATCTTGCGGGCGGCCAGGTCGCCGGTCGCGCCGAACAGCACGAGGTCGAAGGGGTCCACGGGGATCGTTCGGGATACCATGGCATCTCCAGTTCCGGGCCGGCTGGCCCTGCCGTTAGCGCTATCAGGCGCCGTGTAGCGGGCGCCCCCCGTGGTGTCTAGCACCCGCTACCCGAGGGGCAACCGACCCCGCCGGATGCGACACCTGCCCGCCGCCCACCGCAGCGGCGACGCCCGTGGTACGGGGGAACGACGTCGGCAGGCCGCGCATGACCCGCACGGCGAGGAAGCCGAAGGCCTGCGCTTCCAGCATGTCGCCGTCGAGTCCCACCGCCTCGACCGGCTCCACCGCACAGGGCACCGCGCCCGCGAGCGCGGCCATGATCGCCGGGTTGCGGCGCCCGCCACCTGTCACGAGCAGCCGTTCCGGCGTGGCGGGGCAATGCTCCAGCCCCCGCGCCACGGAGGCGGCGACGACGGCCACCCAGGTGGCGGCGGCGTGCGACGGGGGCAGCGCGTCGATCGGCGCGCCCGCGCGGCGGAAGGCATCGCGGTCCAGCGACTTCGGGGGGGCGCGGCGGAAGAACGGGTCTTCGAGCACGGCTTTCACCAGCGCGGCGTGCGCCTCGCCCTCGCGCGCAAGCTGCCCGTCGCGGTCGAAGGGCTCCCCCAGCCAGTCCATGCACAGGTCGTCGATGGGTGCGTTCGCGGGGCCGGTGTCGAAGGCCAGCATGGCGGCGCCAGGGTCGGGTTCCGCGGGATCGACCCAGGTGAGGTTGCCGACGCCGCCGAGGTTCAGGAAGGCGACCGGACGGCGGGCCGAGACGTGGCGGGCGCAGGCGTGGTGGAACACGGGCGCGAGGGGCGCGCCCTCGCCGCCCAGCCGCACGTCGGCGGTTCGGAAGTCCCAGACCACGGGCACGCCAAGCACCTCGGCCAGCACCGCGCCGTCGCCGGCCTGATGGGTGCGCCGACGCTCCGGCGCGTGGGCGAGGGTCTGGCCGTGGAAGCCCACGGCATCGGGGGTCTCGAAGCGCGTGAGCAGCCGGGCGTGCGCGGACTCGACCACCTCGGCGGCCTCGGCCACGCCCGCCTCGCCGGGCCAACAGCCGAGGGCCGCGCGCAGCACCTCTCGCTCCGCGGGCGCGTAGGGGCGGAAGTCCGAGGCGCCGAACGCGGCGATCCGCTCGCCGTCGGTCACGATCTCGGCGGCATCCACCCCGTCGAGCGAGGTTCCCGACATGGTGCCGAGGGCGCGGATCGGTTGCATGGCTTCTCCGGCGACGCGAGGGAACCGAGGCCCCTCCCCCCACGTTCCATAGGGAACCACACCGCCGCAAGGAAGACCGCCATGAGTGCCCCGAAGACGAACGTCGAGAAGCAGGAACGCCTCCATTCCGGACCGCTCATGATCATGGCGGCGTGCCTCGCGTTCGTGGCGGTGATCCTCGTGGCCTACTTTGTGTTCATAGTGGACGACGTCGAGGACGGTGCCACGGAGGTGGAGGGCGTGGTCGCCCCCGCTGTCACCGAGTAGCGCACCCACCATTCGCGCTGACCGAAGCCCCGGCCCCCGCGCCGGGGCTTTCGCGTTCGCGGCAACGCTAGTCCAGCATCCACGTCCCGTCGGGGTGGAATGCGTGGAACGCGAACGCGAAGGGCACGTCGTGCACCACGTCGGCGCCCGCGGCATCCCGCACGCGCACGAAGCCAACGTCGCGCCCCTCCGCGAGACGCCCCGCATCGAGTGGGGACGCAAGCCCCGCCTCCCACGCGATCTCAAGCCCCGCCTCGCGGATCGTGCCCGCGCGGCGCACGCGCTCGAGCGGCCAGGCGCGGTCGCCCACGGCGACGACGCGAGCGAGCGGCGGGATGCCGTGGGGCGGATCCTCGCCGCGATAGAGGAACGGGTCGCCCGACGTGTCGTAGCCGCGGTAGGGATTGCTCCCGTAGGGCCGCGCCGCCGCCGGCGCCTGCATGACCAGCCCGCCGGGCTCGCGCGCGAGGAAGGCCGAGAGCGGCTCCATCCACGCGGGCAGCGCCCGCAGCCGCGCGCCGGCATGGACCCCCGCGATCCCCTCGCCGGTCGCCTGCTGCCACCAGCTCTCGGTCTCGCGGTCGTACATGATCATGTCGGAGTTCCGCAGCCGTCCCGTCACGCCGAACCGCAGCACCTTGCCGTCCACGCGCCGGTCGAAGGCCAGGAAGGCGTTGCACAGCGGGCAGTAGGTCACCGCGACAGGGACCTCGCCGATGCGGTCGTTCGCGATCTCGTGCCACAGGAGGTAGCGCACCGGGTAGGCTCGCGCGGACTCGCCCGGGAGCGCAAGCGTCACAACCGGCTCGCGCGGGTCCAGCCCGGAGGCGCCCGGGCCGAAGGCGGGGTCGTCGAGCGCGGGGATGCCGTCGCGCGGGGGGCCGCCCGAGACGATCTCGGAGAGGTCCACGGTGCTGCGCGAGAAGTCGGCGCGGGGGAACTCGCGCGTCCAGTCCGCAGGCTGGGCGGAGACCAGCGCGGGCGCGAGGATCAGGAGTACGAGGAGGCGGAGCATGGGCGGAAGCCTAACGCCCCCGCCCCGCTCCGCCGAAGTGACATGGGCGTGAGATCAGTCCGCGACGACCCGCACCGCCTCCATGCGGTCGGGCGTACCCTCGATCGCGCCATTGCGCGCGGCCGAACCCTTCTTGATGGCGTCCACCACGTCCATGCCTTCGACCACCTGACCGACCACGGTGTACTGGCCGTCGAGGTGGGGTGCGGGCTCGAACACGATGAAGAATTGGGCGTTCGCCGAGTTCGGATCGCTGGAACGAGCCATCCCCACCACACCGCGCTCGAACGAGCGGTCCGAGAACTCCGCGTCGAGGTTCGGCAGCTCGGAGGAGCCGGTGCCCGCGAGCGCGAGGTCGCCGCCCTCGCGCCCGTGCTGGACGTCGCCGGTCTGGGCCATGAAGCCGGGAATCACGCGGTGGAACACGACGCCGTCGTAGGCACCGGACTCTGCAAGTTCCGTGATGCGCGCGACATGGTTGGGGGCCACGTCCTCGAACAGGTCCACCACCACGGTGCCGGACGCCTCGCCGGCGACGTCGATCTCGATCTCGGTGGCGAAGGCGGGCGCGGCGGCGAGCAGGGCCGCGGCGGAGGCGAAGAGGACGCTACGCATCGGCGGCCACCTTCATCGAGACGATCTTGTCGGGATTCGCGGGCGGCTCGCCCCGGGTGATGGTGTCGACGTGATCCATGCCGCCGATCACGCGGCCGTAGACCGTGTACTGGCGGTTCAGGAAGTGGTTGTCGGAGAAGTTGATGAAGAACTGCGAGTTCGCGCTGTCCGGGCTGGCCGAGCGGGCCGCGCCGATAGTGCCGCGGTCGTGGGGGATGCCGGAGAACTCGGCCTTGAGGTCGGGCTTTTCGGAGCCGCCGGTGCCGGCGCGGCGGGTGTCGCCGCCGCTCCTGCCGTGCTTCACGTCGCCGGTCTGGGCCATGAAGCCGTCGATGACGCGGTGGAAGACGACGTCGTCGTAGGCGCCCTCGCGGGCCAGTTCCTTCATGCGCTCGACGTGGCCGGGGGCGATGTCGGGCAGCAACTCGATGGTGACGGTGCCGCTCTCGAGCTCGAGCAGGATGGTGTTCTCGGGATCTTTGATCTCGGCCATGGGAGCCTCCGTGGTGTCGTTCAGCGGGACACCTAGGGTCTCGGGGGCCGGAGGGAAAGCGGAGGTGGGCGTGCGGCAGGCCGCGCGGGGGTCGAACCGCGCGGCCCGGCGCCGATCAGGCCATGCCGTTCCGACGGGGCGCGGCGCCCTCGAAGCGGCTGTGGCTCAGCGGTCCCGCCGCGCGCGCCACGGAGCCGGTGCCCCGCACGAGGGCGAAGGGCGCGGCGATCACCAGCAGGGTCACGCCAACGGTGAGGATGCTCCAGCCCGCCTCGCTGCCGAGCGCGGCGCCGACGATGGCGAGACCGCCGGCCAGCATCATCATCATGCGATTGCGGACGCCGCTGAGCAGGGCGAGCGCCACGTTGGTCATCCAGATCGCGTAGGCGAGCATGATGCCCTCGGGCAGCGACACGGCGCTGGCGATCGCCGGCCCCCCGCCGAGGTCGAGGATCGCGGCACAGGCCGCGGCGGCCTCGCTGCCCACGACGGCGGCGATCAGCATGCGTGTGCGTGCGTTCGTCTGTCGGTCTCGTGTCTCGGCCATCTGTCCTATCTCCGTGGCGACCCTTGCTTACACCCCGCATCGGGGGGGGAGACCGCGGCACCGATGGGGCGGCACTGCCCCGGGGTCGCCCCATTCGGGGCCGAACGGGGGCAGTGCGCGCTCCCCGGCGCCGGGCGTGGAGAAACGCGCGTTTCCACCACGGCCATAACGCCAGCATCACAAGGGGTTGATCGAAAACGATTGACGCGTCCACGAAGGGCGAGGGCATTCCGACGTCGGGCTGCCATTTTTTTGCAAACCCACCTTCAGATCCGACGTTCCAGCGAAAATTCCGCTGGGTCAACGCGTTGGCGGGCAAGTCGAGGGGGCCCGTCCCTCCCCCGATTCTACCGACGGGAGAGCGGCGCAGGCGATACGCAGCGCGTGGATGCGAATCTTCCCTCCCCCGCCGCAGGAACGCCGCGCTGGGTTTCGACTCCTGCGATGATCGGTGGGACCGCGGCCCAGCCGAGCCGGTCCCGGCAAGGCGCGCCTCAGTTGCTGGGCAGGAGGTCGGGCACGATCGTGACGATGCCCGGGAAGAGCCACAGCGCGCCCAGACCCAGGATCTGGATCAGCACGAAGGGGATCACGCCGCGGTAGATGTGGCCCGTGGTGACCTGCGCCGGGGCGACGCCTCGCAGGTAGAACAGCGCGAAGCCGAAGGGCGGCGTCAGGAACGAGGTCTGCAGGTTCACGGCCACCATGATCGTCACCCACTTCGGATCGAGCGTGCCGCCATAGATGACCGGGCCCACGATCGGGATCACGATGTAGATGATCTCCAGGAAGTCGAGCACGAAGCCGAGCACGAAGAGCACGAGCATCACGATCAGGAAGACCTGGATCTCGCTGTCGAAGCTCTTGAGGAACGTCTGAATGTAGTGCTCGCCGCCGAACGAGATCAGCACGAGGTTCAGGAGCTGCGAGCCGATAAGGATGGTGAACACCATCGACGTCACCTTGGCCGTCTCGCGCACGACGGGGCCCAGCACGCCGGTCCGCAGGAGCACCCAGCAGGCGTAGAGGAGGCCCAGGAAGGCGGCGTGGTAGGCGATCGTCGCGATCACGTTGGCGATTACGTCGGCGGCGGTGGTCGTCGCCAGCCCCATGCGCAGGTCGAAGTTGATGCCGAAGAGCAGCATCACCACGAGGGCGAGCGAGGCGAGCAGGATCGTCGCCCCGGTCCGGTTCTCGTCCTTCAGCTTGCGGTAGGCGGCGAGCATGATCGCGCCCGCCGCACCCAGCGCGGCGGCGGGCGTGGGGTTGGTGATGCCGCCGAGGATCGAGCCCAGCACGGCCACGATCAGCACGAGCGGCGGGAAGACCACGCGCAGCAGCTCGTTGCCCGCAAGGCGCTTGAGCGCGGGCCACAGGCCGAAGGCCACGATCACCATTGGGATCGCCATGAGCGCGAAGGTGGTGCCGGGCGAGGTCAGCGGCCCGATCAGCGTCACGTCGATCAGCAGCGCCAGCGCGACGCCGCCGGCGCCGACCAGCAGGGGCCGCGGGTCGGCCAGCGGGTTCACGCCGCGGGCGACGGCGAGCACGAGGCCGAGCCCGAGGAACAGGATCGCGATGCCGACGCCGATGGGGGCCGCGTCGGCCACGGCGAGGGTCCGGAGCTCGGCGATCTCCTCGGCGGTCAGCTCGCGGGCGAGCTGCTGCCCGCCCGAGGCGTCGATCGCGGCCTGCTGCTCGAGCGCGAGGTCCCAGGCGAACTGGCCGTGCAGCTCGATCATGGCGGCCTGGCAGGCGGGCGAGACGTTGGTGCGAAGGGACGCGGAGTCGCCGGCGGCCGAGAAGGACCCAACCGCAACGTCCTGCCCGCCGATCACGCCGGCGAAGCCGAGGGCGATGCCGCCCACCACGATGGCGGCCGGAACGGCGAGGAACCATACCAGCGCGTCGTTGCGGGTGGTCGGCGTGCCCCGGCCACCGTCCAGCGTCACCGGCGGAGCCTTCGACGGGTTCAGGAGGGCGAAGCCGAACGCGTAGGCACCATAGAGGAACGCCAGCAGGATGCCCGGCAGCAGGGCGGCCTGGAACAGCGTGCCCACGGAGACGACCGCCGGCTCGCCGAGGTAGGTCAGCGCGTCGGAGCACCCGACGGCGGCGGCGCGCTGCTCCTGCGCGGTGGAGTAGATGTCGCCCGCGAGCGTGCCGAGCAGCACGATCACGATCGACGGCGGGATGATCTGCCCCAGGGTACCCGACGCGGCGATCACGCCCGTCGCCAGCTCCGGCGAGTAGTTGTTGCGCAGCATGGTCGGCAGGGCCAGCAGGCCCATGGTTACCACGGTCGCGCCGACGATGCCGGTGGAGGCGGCCAGGAAGGCGCCCACAATCACGATCGAGACGGCGAGGCCGCCGGGCAGCGGGCCGAACACGCGGGCCATGGTCTGCAGCAGGTCGTCGGCGATGCGCGAGCGCTCCAGCGTAATGCCCATCATCACGAACATCAGCACGGCCAGCAGCGTCTCGATCGAGGCGCCGGCGATGACGCGCTCGTTCATGCGGTTGACGATGAAGCCGATGTTGCGGTCGAGCGCCTGCTCCCAGCCTTGCGGGAACAGGGACTCGGTGACGCGCGGCAGGTCGGGGTAGCGGAACTTGGATATGGCGTCACGGGCCACACCCTCGGCCACCAGCGCGCGGTACTCCGCGGAGCCCGCGTCGATGGCCTGGTGCACCAGGATTCCGGCCTCGTCGAGCCCGGCGATGACCGCGAACGAGATCACGCCCGCCCCGGCGATGGCGAAGGCCACCGGGAAGCCCGACATGATCCCGCCGAAGAGGCAGAGGAACACGATGATCAGGCCGATCTCGACCCCGTCCAGTCCGAAAAGCATCCGCGTCAGGTCCCCTGCGGTCTAGTCTCGCGCCCCCTCCCCCGGGGGCAGATACGGCGGGCCGGTCGGCCCGATCAGGCGGTGTGGGCCTTGCCCTCTTCGCCGACCTCGTCGCCCATCACGTCGCGGTCGAGGTAGCGGCCGGCCGACAGCTCGCCCTCGCGCCGCTCCAGCCAGGAGCGCCAGAAGAACACCATCGCCTGCCAGAAGGCGGTGGCGACAAAGAGCAGGATCAGCACCTTGAACAGGAAGTAGGCGTCGAAGCCGTTGGGGCTGAAGCCGATGGTCTCGACGTTCCAGCGCACGGCGCGGGCCTTCATCAGCAGCCGGTCCAGCGGGTCCGAGGCGGACGACGCCGGCGTGATCATGGAGCGCCAGAAGAAGTACCACGCGTAGAGCCAGATCAGCCCCAGCGCCGGCATCATGAAGACGAGCGAGCCGAACATGTCGATGCTGCGCTTCTTGCGGTGGCTCACGGCGCCGTAGACGAGATCGACGCGCACGTGGCCGCCCTGTATGAAGGTCCAAGCGACGCAAAGGCACACCACGATGGCGTTGTAGAGCTTCAGCTCCTCCGAGTACCACGACAGGTCGCGCGTGAACGCCGTGCCGAAGGGCCCGACGGTGATGTCGGAGACGCGGAAGATGCGCTGCAGGAACACGATCATGACCTGCTGCAGGACCATGATCAGGCCCGCCCAGGCGGCGATGCGGCCCACGAGGTTCAGCACGGTCTCGGACCCACGCACCACGCCCCACAGGAAGCGCGCCGACAAGGCGCCGGCGATCGTGATGGCGAGGAACACGAACAGGATCACGAAGGCCAGCTCGCTCGACGCCCCGTAGTACACGAAGCGCATGAGGCTCTCGTTGGCCTCGGGCGAATCCAGCCCCCCGGTCCAGAGCAGCCAGCTGTCCGGGTTCGCCACGGCCATGGCCACGCGCCAGGGCGCGAGCACGAGGTCGAGGAGGAAGGCTCCGATGGCATCGAGCATGAGGGGGTCCCCGCGGTCGGAAACGGGCGGCCCGCTCGGGGCCGCCCGGGTCGCGTGTCGGCCCGCCTGGCGGGCGGACCGGGCGGCGTCAGCCGCGGTTCAGGTAGGCGTCGCGCTGCACGCGGTAGGTGCCCTCGGACTTCTGGATCCACTCCGAGGATTTGCGCAGCGAGTCGTTGTAGCTCTCGCGGATGCGCGCGAACAGCTCGTCGTCCATGTACTGGTCGAGCGTCTCCTGCGAGGCGGCGCCCATGGCCGACCACACGGCGTCGGGAAACTCGCGCAGGGTGACGCCGGCCGACTGAAGGCGCTCCAGCGCGGCGCCGTTCTCGCTGAGGAACTGCGCGAGGTTCCACTGGTGCCCCTCGGCGGAAGCGATCTCGACGATCTTCTGGTGGGCGGGCGACAGCTCGTCGAACACGTCGCGGTTCACGGCCACCGACAGACCCGCGCCCGGCTCGTGGAAGCCGGCGGTGTAGTAGGTCTTGGTGATCTCCTGGAAGCCGGCCTTCTCGTCGGCCCAGGGGCCGATCCACTCGGTGCCGTCGATCGCGCCCGAGCTCAGGGCCTGGTACACTTCGGCGCCGGGGATGTTCTGCACGGAGGCGCCCATCTTGCCGAGCGCCTCGCCGCCGAGGCCGGGCATGCGGAACTTGAGGCCCTGGAAGTCCTCGGGGCCGTTGATCTCCTTCGAGAACCAGCCGCCGGCCTGGGCGCCGGTGTTGCCGCCGAGGAAGCTCTTGAGGCCGAAGATCTGGCCGAGCTCGTCGTGCAGCTCGTGGCCGCCCATGTGGTAGTACCAGTTGGCCAGCTCCTGCGCCGTCATGCCGAAGGGCACGGACGTGAAGAAGGCGTAGCCCGGATGCTGGCCGACGAAGTAGTAGTCGGCGCCGTGGTACATGTCGGCCTGGCCCGATGTGACCGCGTCGAACACCTCGAAGGCGCCGACCAGCTCGCCGGCGGCCTTCAGGTCGACCGTGAGGGTGCCGTCGGTCATGGCGGTGATGCTGTCGGCCACGTGCTGCGCGCTGTCGTGCACGCCGGCGAGGCCGCGGCCCCAGGTGGTGACCATCGTGAGGGTGCGGTTGCCCTGCGCGTAGGCCGGCGCGGCGAGCGCGGCGGCGCCCGCGGCGGCCCCGGCGCCGATAGTGGAATTGCGGAGGAACGAACGACGATCCATGTGTGGAACCTTCCCTGTTATCTTATGCAGGCCCCGCCTCTCCTCGGACGGACCCGGCACACCCGTTCCGGGCGTGGCGGCGACCGTAACGTCGCCCCCGCCGGTGTCAAACGCCTGTTGGCGCCAGCGGACTGTCAGCTTCCGAGAATCGCGCGCACGTAGCCGCGGGTCTCGCGGAAGGGCGGCACGCCGCCGTGGCGCTCCACCGCGCCGGGGCCGGCATTGTAGGCTGCGAGCGCCAGCCGCCACGACCCGAAGCGGCGGAACTGCTGCGCGAGGTAGCGCGCGCCGCCGTCGAGGTTCTGCAGGGGATCGTGCGGATCGACGCGCAGGAGCCGCGCGGTGCCCGGCATGAGCTGCGCCAGTCCCAGCGCGCCCTTGTGGCTGCGCGCGCGCGCGTTCCAGCCCGATTCCTGGCGCACGAGCCGGAGGAACAGGTCCTCGGGGACGCCGTGTCGCCGGGCGGCGGCGCGCGCCGGCTCCAGCCAGCGCGAGCGGGCGCCCCGGTAGCGCGGCACGGTCTCGGCACCGCTGGTGGAGCGGCCGGTCTCGAGCCCAGGGGTCACAGGCACGAGCCGCGTCGAGTTGCGGTACTGCCCGGACAGCCGTCCGTCGATCAGCGCGGTCTGGCGCGAGAAGCTGTCGCCGCGCGCGCGGGTGGAGAGGGTCTGCGCGTATGCCTCCGCGCCGAGCCCCAGCATCAGCGCCCCCGCGAGCGTCACTCGTCCGATCATCGCCGTCTCCGCTGTCCCGTGCGTCCGGGCGCGCCGTTGCCCGGCACTGCCGGCGCGCAGCCTACGCGGTCGGGTGCAATCTGCCAACTCGTGTCGGATTCGCCTCCGTTCCCCCTTCGTTCACGCGGCTCGAATGCCTATATCGGTCGGCGAAACGGGTCGCGCGTCCTGCGCGGGGGTGCGCGATGCGCCGCCCCGCGCTAGACGGGGCCGGGAATCGAGACGAGAGGGCAGCATGGCCGGAAGCGTGAACAAGGTGATCCTGATCGGCAATCTGGGGCGCGACCCCGAGACCCGGTCGTTCCAGAACGGCGGCAAGGTCTGCAACCTGCGGATCGCCACGTCGGAGACCTGGCGCGACAAGAACTCGGGCGAGCGCAAGGAGCGCACCGAGTGGCATTCGGTCGCCATCTTCTCGGAGCCGCTGGTGCGCGTCGCCGAGCAGTACCTCAAGAAGGGCTCCAAGGTGTACATCGAGGGCCAGCTCGAGACCCGCAAGTGGCAGGATCAGAGCGGCAACGACCGCTACAGCACCGAGGTGGTGCTGCGGCCCTACCGCTCGGAGCTGACCATGCTCGACGGCCGCGGCGAAGGCGGCGGCGGCGGAGGTGGTGGCTCCTACGGCGGCGGCGGCGGGGGTGGCGGCGGTTACCAGGACGATCGCGGCGGCGGGGGCGGCTACGGCGGCGGCGGGGGCGGCGGCGGCTACGGTGGGGGCGGCGGCAGCGGCGGCTCCGACATGGACGACGAGATCCCGTTCTGATCCGATCCGCGTATCGGGGCCGCCCCCGGGCGGCCCTTTCGATTCTTGCGCGGACGGCGCGGCGCCCCTAACGCTCGCCGCCATGAGCCGTCCGCACCCCCTGAACCCCGCCCTCGCCGCGACGATCCCGCCCCCGGTCATGGAGGCGCGGCGCTGGCTCGACGGCGTGGCGTTCCCCGAAGACCGCCCCCTCCTGAACCTCAGCCAGGCCGCGCCCGCCGATCCGCCCCCGGAAGGGCTGCGCCGCGAGATCGCGCGCCTCGCCGTGGACGTGCCCGAGGCACACCTCTACGGCCCCGTGCTCGGCCTGCCCGCGCTGCGCGAGCGTCTCGCTGCCGACTGGTCCGCGCACTACGGCGGCACGGCGCGCCCCGCGCAGGTGGCCATCACCGCCGGCTGCAACCAGGCCTTCGCCGCCGCCGTCTCGACGCTGGCCGCGCGGGGCGACAACGTCGTGGTGCCGACGCCCTACTACTTCAACCACGCGATGTGGCTGGCGATGGAGGGCATCGAGGCCCGCCTTCACGAGACCGGCCAGGACCTCCTGCCCGATCCCGAAGCCGTCGCCGCGGCGATCGACGACCGCACCCGCGCGATCCTGCTGGTCACGCCCAACAACCCCGGCGGCGTCGAGTACCCCGCCGCCCTCGTGGCCGCCTTCCGGGACCTCGCCCGCGCCTGCGGCATCGCCCTCATCCTAGACGAGACCTACCGCGACTTCCACGCTGCCGAGGGCGCGCCCCACGCGCTGCTGGAAGATCCGGACTGGGACCGTACGGTGATCCAGCTCTTCAGCTTCTCCAAGAGCTACCGCCTGACCGGCCACCGCGTGGGCGCGATCGTCGCCGCGGCGGACCGCTTGCGCGAGGCCGAGAAGTGGCTCGACACCGTCACCATATGCCCCGCGCAGCTCGGCCAGCACGCGGCCCTGTGGGGCATGGAGAACCTCGGCGACTGGCTCGCGGGCGAGCGGCGGGAGATCCTGGCCCGCCGGCGGGCGATGGACGCGGGCTTCCGCGACCTCGCCGAATGGGAGGTGCTGGGCTGCGGCGCCTACTTCGCCTACGTGCGCCACCCCTTCCCGGAGCGCTCCGACGCGCTGTGCCGCCGCCTCGTGCGCGACGCGGGCCTCCTGCTCCTGCCCGGCACCATGTTCGGCCCCCTGCGCGAGGCGGGCGGCTCGGGCCGCGCCGAGGCGACCTTGCGCATCGCCTACGCCAACGCCGACCTCGGCGGCATCGAGGAGCTGTTCCGCCGCCTCCGGGACGTCGCGCCGGCCTGACGCTCGCTTGCCCCTGCCCTGCCCCCGGCCTATCACGCCGCCGGACCACAAGGGGGGCGGCCCATGGCGCGCGAAAAGAAGAAGACAAACGCCATCGTCTGGGCGGTGCTCGGCCTCCTCGTGCTGTCGCTCGGCGGCTTCGGGATCTCGGGCTTCGGCGGCGGTACGCTGTCCGTGGGCGAGGTAGGCGACCGCGAGATCGACACCCAGGACTATGCCCGCGCCCTGCAGGCCGAGCAGCGCGCCTTCTCGGAGCGCGCGGGCACGAACCTGACCCTGCAGCAGCTCAAGCTCTTCGGCCGCGACCGGGCCGTGATGGACCGCCTGCTCGCCGACGCCGCGCTGGCCGAGGAGGCCGACGCCCTCGGCCTTTCGGTCGGCGACGCCGTCGTGGCCGAGCGCATCCGCGCCACGCCCTACTTCGGCGGCCTCTCGGGCGGCTTCGACCGCGAGGCCTACGCCTTCGCCCTGCGCCAGGCCGGCTTCGACGAGGCCGGGTACGAGGCCCGCATTCGCGACGAAGCCGCGCGGGAGATCCTGCAGGCCGCCGTGATCGGCGGCGTGGATGCCCCCGCGGGCTACGCCGAGACCATCGCCCGCTGGTTCGAGGAGCGCCGCGACGCCACCGTGGCGCAGGTGACGATGGACCAGCTCGACGCGGGGCCCGCCGCGCCGACCGACGCGGAACTGGAGGCGTTCCTCGCCGAGAACGCCGCCGACTTCGAGGTACCCGAGCGCCGCCGCATCACCTACGCCTGGGCCTCGCCCGACCTCCTGGCCGAGCGCATGCCCGTGGAGCGCGCCCAGCTCGAGGCCCTCTACGAGGCGCGCGCCGACGAGTACCGCCTGCCCCGCCGCGTGATCGCCGAGCGCCTCGCCTTTCCGGACGCCGAAGCCGCCGCTGCGGCGCGCGCGCGCATCGACGCGGGCGAGACCACCTTCGAGGCGCTGGTCGAGGCGCGCGGCCTTACGCTCGCCGACGTGGACCAGGGCGAGCTGGCCGCGGACGACCTCGACGCGCCGGTCGCGGAGGCCCTGTTCGCGCTGGACGAGCCCGGCCTCGTCGGCCCCGTCGACACCGAGCTCGGACCGTCGCTCTTCCGCGTGAACGCCGTGCTGGAGGAGCGCGTGACGCCGCTCGCCGACGTGGCCATCCCGCTCGCCCGCGAGGTCGGTCTGGACGAGGCCCGCCGCGCCATCGAGGCGCAGCGCGACGCGGTGGACGACCTGCTGGCGGGCGGCGCCACGCTCGAGGAGATCGCCGCCGAGACCGACCTGGAGCTGGGCACGGTCGCCTGGGACCCGTCGGTCAGCGAGGGCATCGCCGGCTACGAGGCGTTCCGCGAGGCCGCCTCCGCCGCCGAGGAGGGCGACTTTCCGGAACTGGTCGAGATGGCCGACGGCGGCGTGTTCGCGCTGCGGCTCGACGGCGTGGACCCCGCCGCCCTGCCCCCGCTCGCCGACATCCGCGCCGAGGTCGAGGCCGCCTGGCAGGAGGATAGCCTGCGCGCCCGCCTGCTCGCCCGCGCCGAGGAACTGGCCGAGCGCATCCGCGCCGGCGAGACCTCCGAGGCCCTCGGCCTGCGCGCCGAGAGCGTGACCGGGATAGAGCGCGACGGCGGCATCGCCGACGCGCCGCGCGATCTCGTGGACGCGATCTTCGATGCCGAGCCGGGCGAAGTCTTCGCCGCGCCCGCCGACGCGCAGCGCGCCTACCTCATCCGAGTGGACGGCAGCACCGTGCCCGAGGCGGACGATCCGGCGGCCGCCGAGACCCTGAATGCCATCCGCGCCCAGACCCGCGGCGAGCTGGCCGCCGACCTCTTCGCTCTCTACGGAACGGCCGCACAGGAGGCGGCGGGCTTCTCGGTGAACGGCGCCGCCGTGCAGGCGGTCGAGGCACAGCTCCTCGGCGGGAACTGAGGCGGTGATCGAGCCGGGCTTCCCCGCCTTCGAGGCCATCCACGCCGAGGGCCGCAACCAGGTCCTCTGGACCCGCCTGCCGGCGGACCTCGACACGCCCGTGAGCCTGATGATGAAGCTCGCCGAGGCGCAGCCCCATTCGTTCATGCTCGAATCGGTCACGGGCGGCGAGGTGCGGGGGCGCTACTCGATCGTGGGCATGCGCCCCGACCTCGTGTGGGAATGCCGCGGCGCCGCGTCCCGCGTGAACCGCGCCGCGCGCTGGGACCCCGACGCCTGGGAGGACGCAGGAAGCCCCCTTGATGCCATCCGCGCGCTGCTGGACGAGAGCCGCATCGACCTGCCCGAGGGGCTGCCGGCCGCGTCGGCGGGACTGTTCGGCTTCCTCGGCTACGACATGATCCGCCTCGTGGAGCGCCTGCCCACGCCCAATCCGGACGTGCTGGGCCTGCCCGACGCGGTGCTGATGCGCCCCTCGGTGGTGGCCGTTCTCGACGGCGTGAAGGGCGAGGTGACGCTGGTGGCGCCGGTCTGGGCCGCCGGAGGCCAGAGCGCCCGCGCCGCCTACGCGCAGGCCGCCGAGCGGCTCCAGGACGCGCTCGCCTCGCTGTCGCGCGCGCCCGCCGCGGCCCGCGACCTGGCCGAGCCGTTCGAACTGCCCGAGGGCCGCTCGAACTTCACGCCCCAAGGCTACCGCGCCGCCGTGGAGCGCGCGCGCGAGTACATCGCCGCAGGCGACATCTTCCAGTGCGTGCCCTCGCAGCGGTGGAGCTACGACTTCCCGCTGCCGCCCTTCTCGCTCTACCGCGCGCTGCGGCGCACGAACCCCTCGCCGTTCATGTTCTTCTTCGATTTCGGGGACTTCCAGGTCGTGGGGGCAAGCCCCGAGATCCTCGTGCGCGTGTTCGGGCAGGAGGTCACGATCCGCCCCATCGCCGGCACCCGCCCCCGCGGCGCCACGCCCAAGGAGGACCGCGCGCTGGAGGCCGACCTGCTCGGCGACCCCAAGGAGCGGGCCGAGCACCTGATGCTGCTGGACCTCGGGCGCAACGACGTGAGCCGGGTCGCGAAGTTCGGCACCGTGCGCCCCACGGAGCAGTTCGTGGTCGAGCGCTACAGCCACGTGATGCACATCGTCTCGAACGTCGTGGGCGAGCTAAGGGACGATCAGGACGCCCTGTCGGCCCTGCTGGCTGGGCTTCCGGCGGGCACCGTGTCGGGGGCGCCGAAGGTGCGGGCGATGGAGATCATCGACGAGCTGGAGCCCGAGAAGCGTGGCGTCTACGGCGGGGGAGTGGGCTACTTTTCCGCGGGTGGGGACATGGACATGTGCATCGCGCTGCGGACCGGCGTGGTGAAGGACGGCACGCTCTACGTGCAGTCGGGCGGCGGCGTGGTGCACGACTCGGACCCCGAGGCGGAGTTCCAGGAGACCGTGAACAAGGCCCGCGCGCTGGTCGCCGCGGCGCGCGAGGCGGGGCGGTTCGCGGGGGGCGGGAACCGCTGAGTTGGGGGGGTGCCGGGCGTGCACCCCCCGTACACCCCCCGTGCATATCGGGAGGCGCCAGTCGGGGGCTCTGCCCCCGCCGCCTGCGGCGGCTCCCCCGAGGTATTTCGGGCAGGATGAGGACTAGAGCCGGAGGCGCGTGAGCGTCCTGTCCAGCGCGTTCTTGAAGGCGGCCCGGTCGGCCTGGGTGTAGGGCTTGGGGCCGCCGCCCTGCTCGATGCCGCCGCGCAGGTCGGCCATGAGGTTGCGGGTGGCGGTGGTCTCGCCGATCGAGGAGGGCGTGAACTCGCGGCCCCTCGGGTCGATCACGGCGCCGCCCGCCTCGATGATGCGGCCCGCCAGCAGGATGTCGGCGGTCACGGTCACGGTGCCGGGGCGGGCCACGGCGGCGATGGCGTCGTCCGCGGCGTCGAAGCCGTCGCCGGCGGCGAAGAACGAGACCAGCGGGTGCTCGGGCAGGCGCAGGTAGCTGCCGGCCACGAACACGGCACGAAGGTTCCGGCGGATCGCCACGTCCACGATCTCGCGCTTCACGGGGCAGGCGTCGGCGTCCACGAGGATCATGCGAGGTGGCTTCCGTCGAAGGGGACCGCGAGGGGCCCGGTGTCGGTCTCGAAGGTGGCCGCCTCGGGGGAGAGGGTCACGCCCGTGATCTCGTGACGGCCCGGGAGGCGGAGGATCGCGTGGGGGATCGCGTGGCGGCCCGGCGGGAAGGCGGTGGGGACGTCCGCGCGCCACGTGCTCCCAAGCGCGGCGGCGAAGCCGTCGGCGCCGGCGCAGCGGGCATCCTCGATGCCCAGCACGCCGCGGCGGCCGTTCCACGGCGGCGCGGTGCGGCCGCCGTTGCTGATCCACAGGCAGGTCAGGGGGAGTTGCTCGGCGCGCTTGAGGGTGACGACGGTGTTGCCCTCCGCCTCGCGGGCCAGCGCCGTGAAGGCGAGGCCGGGCGGGTGGACGAGGGCGACGAAGTCCTCGCAAGGCTCGGCCGGGTAGTCGCGCCAGTCGCGGGGGCCTTGGGGCGTGTCCAGCGTCCAGCCGGTGGCGTGCTGGTCCGGGTGGTAGCGCGGCGCGTCGGCGCCCGCGAAGGTCAGCACCGCGACGGGGGGCGTGGTGGAGAGGCGCCCGCCCGCGGCCATCCCGAACATCGGGTGGTGCGCGAAGGTCGAGGACGCGTCGAGCGCGAGGACGTGGTGCTGGTAGAGCGCCGGGTGGCCATCCCGCAGGGCGAGGCGGGCGCGCACCCTGCCCCGCCCGAGGCGCCGCTCGGCCACCAGCGCGCCGGGGGCCGCGCGGACGGTGCGCCACGGGGCGTTCGCCGACAGCCCGTGTGGCGGGCCACCGTCCGCATCGTCGCGGCCGAAGGGGGCGCAGGCGAAGGTGCCACCGAGGCGGCGGTCCACGAGGGGGATCGCGGCGTCGGCCTGCACCGCAAAGTTCTCGCGCCACGGGGCGGCGTGGAGCACGGGGGCGCCGTCGATCCAGAGTTCGGGCAGGTGTCCGCAGCACGGCTCCCACGTGGCCCGCGCCCCGCGCGCGGCGAGGCGGATCACCGGGGCAGCGCCGCGAGGGCGGCGGCGAGCGCGGTGCCGTCGGCGCCCGCCGCCAGCACGTTGGCGCCTAGGGCGCGCCAGCGGTCCATCAGGTCCGGCGGGCCGAAGGCGCCGCAGGGGATGCCGGTCGCCGCGAGGCGCGCAATGGCGTCCTCGACGGCGGCGATCACCTCGGGGTGACGCGGCTCGGTGGCGAACCCCATGTCCGCGGCGAGGTCGGCGGGTCCGAGGAACACGCAGTCCACGCCCGGCACGGCGGCGATAGCCTCGAGATTGCCGAGCGCGCGGCGGCTCTCGGCCTGCACCCAGACGGAGGTGCGGGCGTTGGCCTCGGCGACGTAGCAGACGTCCCGTCCGTAGCCGGACGCCCGGGCGACGTAGGCGCCGTTGCCGCGGATGCCCTCGGGCGGATAGCGGGCGGCGCGCACGGCGGCCTCGGCCTGCGCGGCGTCGTCCACCATCGGGACGAGCACCGTGCGCGCGCCGAGGTCGAGGGCCTGCTTGACCAGCCACGCCTCGTTCGCGGGCACCCGGATCACGCCCTCGGTGCGCGACGCCGCAAGGCGCGTGCGGAGGTCGGACGGGTCCCACGGCCCGTGCTCGCCGTCGTGGACCAGGAAGTCGAAGCCGGCGGCGCCGGCGATCTCGGCGGCCACGGGGCCGGGCAGGACCTGCCATAGGCCCGTGAGGGCCTCGCGGGCCAGGATGCGGGATCGGAGCGTCATGGGGCGTGGGTGGCACCCGGCGCGCGCCCCCGCAAGCGGGGTTGGCCCGCCACGTCCGGCGCGCTAGCGTCGCGGCACGCGGGGCGGGATGACCCCGAACGGGAGGAATACGATGAAACTCTTCACCACCGCCGCCACGGCGGCGCTCACGCTCGCCTTCGCCGGCGAGGCCCTCGCTGTCGAGTGGAACGTCTCGGTCTGGGGCACGCGGCGCGCCTTCACCGAGCACGTCGAGAAGCTGGCCGAGCTGGTCGCCGAGAAGTCGGGCGGCGAGTTCACCATGAACGTCAGCTACGGCGGCCTGTCCAACAACCGCGAGAACCTCGACGGCATCTCGATCGGGGCCTTCGAGATGGCCCAGTTCTGCGCCGGCTACCACCGCGACAAGAACCGCGCGATCACCGTGCTGGAGCTGCCCTTCCTTGGCGTCGAGAACCTGGAGCAGGAGGTCGCGGTCGCCAACGCCGTCTACGCCCATCCGGCCGTGGCCGACGAGATGGCCCAGTGGAACGCGCGCATCCTGATGACCTCGCCCATGCCCCAGTACAACCTGGTCGGCACCGGCGAGCCGCGCGACACGGTCGAGTCCTTCGAGGGCATGCGGGTGCGCGCCACGGGCGGCATCGGCGAGGTGTTCTCGGCGGCCGGCGCGGTGCCGACCTCGGTGACGTCCTCGGAGGCCTACAATGCCATGGAATCGGGCGTCGTGGACTCGGTGGCCTTCGCGCAGCACGCGCACCTGAGCTTCGGCACCATCGACATCGCCGACTGGTGGACCGAGAACCTGAACCCCGGCACCGTGAACTGCCCCGTGGTGGTGAACGTCGACGCCTACGAGGCGCTGTCGGACGAGCACCGCGCGATCCTCGACGAGAGCGTCGCGGAGGCCATCGACCACTACCTCGCCAACTACGCCGAGCTGCTGGAAGGCTGGGAGGCGACCTTGCAGGAGAAGGGCGTCCAGAAGGTGACCGTGGCCGAGGAGGAGATCGCCAAGCTGCGCGAGAACGCCGCCCCGATCCACCAGGCCTGGATCGCCGACGCCGAGGCCAACGGGCTGCCGGGCCAGGAGCTCTACGACCTGACGGTCGAGGCCGTGGACGAGAACGCTCCCTCGAACTGACGCGTCCCTGACCCGCCGCGCCCCGGCCCCCGTGCCGGGGCGTGGCATGCCCGGAGGCCTCCCATGTCCACCCCGTCCAACGTGCGCGAGGATACCACGCGCCTGTCGCGCATCGACCGCGCGGTGCTGCGCGTGGAGGCCGCGCTGAACCTCGGCTCGGGCGTGGTGATCTTCGCGCTGGTGCTGCTGGCCATCGCCAACGTGCTCCTGCGCAAGCTCGCGAACATGCCGGTGCCCGGCTACATCGACTGGACCGAGCAGTTCATGGCCGTGTTCGCGTTCCTCGGGCTCGCCTACGTGCAGCGCGAGGGGGGGCACATCCGCATGGATCTCCTGGTGGGGAGCCTCAAGGGGCGGATCCTGTGGCTGTTCGAGTTCGTCTCCGTCCTGTTCATGCTCGTCGTCGTGGCGGCGCTGGTCTACGGGACGTGGTTCCACTTCGCGCGCTCGTTCGACTGGAACGCGCCGAACTTCTCGACCGATTCCTCGATCGACATCGCGCTGCCACTGTGGCCCTCGAAGCTGGCCGTTCCGGTCGCCTTCGCGCTGCTGTTCCTGCGGCTGCTCCTGCAGCTCTGGGCCTACGGGCGGGCGCTGCGCACGGGCGCGGCGGAGCCGGTCGCCGTTCCGCTGCCCGAGGACCCGGCGGAGCAGGCCTCCAAGGAGGCCCACGCCGTCGAGGGGGCGGACTGACATGGATTCCGTGATCGACATGAAGGCGCTGCTTCAGGACGTGGACGTGTTCACGACCTCGCTGTGGCTCTCGGGGCTGCTGCTGGTGCTCGTGCTGATCGGGGTGCGGGTGGCCTTCGCCGCGGCGTTCATCGGGTTCCTCGGGCTCTGCCTGTTCTTCATGCAGAAGCAGGGCTTCGACCGGGGGCTGGTCACGGCAATGAAGCTGGCGGGGCAGATCCCGCACTCGAAGTCGACCACCTACGCGCTGTCGCTGATCCCCACGTTCATCCTGATCGGCTACCTCGCCTACTACGCGGGACTGACGCGCTACCTGTTCGAGGCGGCCAAGCGCTGGATCGGCTGGACGCCGGGGGGCCTCGGGGTGGCCACCGTGTTCGCAACGGCGGGCTTCGCCGCCGTGTCGGGCGCCTCCGTGGCGACCTCAGCGGTGTTCGCGCGCATCGCCATCCCCGAGATGCTGCGCGAGGGCTACGACAAGCGCTTCGCCGCCGGCGTGGTGGCGGCGGGGGGCACGCTGGCCTCGCTGATCCCGCCCTCCGCGATCCTCGTGATCTACGCGATCATCGTGGAGCAGTCGGTGGGCAAGCTGCTGCTGGCGGGCTTCCTGCCTGGCATGGTCTCGGCGCTGATCTACGCCGCGCTCGTGATCGGGCTGGCGAAGCTGAACCCGAAGCTCGGGCCGCCCATCGGCGGCTTCACCTGGCGCGAGCGCTTCGCCTCGCTGCCCGGCGCGATGCCGATCCTCCTGGTCGTCTTCATCATCGTCTACTCGATCTACTTCGGCTGGGCGACGCCCACCGAGGCGGGCGCTCTGGGCGCGGGCGTGGTGCTGGCGATGGCCGTGTGGCGGGGCATGCGGTGGGGCCAGCTCAAGGGCGCGCTGATGGAGGCGGCGAAGCTCACGGTCATGATCTTCGCGATGATCTGGGGCGTGCTGATCTTCGTGCGCTACCTCGGCTTCGCCAAGCTGCCTTCGACCTTCGCGGCCTTCATCGCCGGGCTGGACTATCCGCCCTACGCGATCCTCCTCGTGATCCTGCTGGCCTACGTGGTGCTGGGCATGTTCATGGACGCGATCGGGATGCTGATCCTCACCCTGCCCGTGACCTACCCCGCCGTCATCGCCTTGAACGGGGCCACGGGCGACGAGGTGGGCAGTCTCGGCATGACCGAGACCGAGGTGGCGATCTGGTTCGGCATCATCGTGGTGAAGATGGCGGAGCTGTGTCTCATCACGCCGCCCATCGGGCTGAACTGCTTCGTGGTGGCGGGCGTCGCGCAGGACGCGAAGATGGATATCTCGGTGCAGGACGTGTTCCGCGGCGCCTCGCCGTTCTTCGTGGCCGACGTGGTGACGGTGGCCGTGCTCATCGCCTTCCCAGGAATCGTGCTGTGGCTGCCGGGCTTGCTGGGGTGATCCTGCGGGTGCTGGACGCCGGAAACGCGGACCGGCTGCTCGGCGCGGCGGTGTTCGACGAGCCGGTCGACGACGCGCAGTTGCAGGCCTTCGCGGAGGATCCGAACAGCTTGCTGGTGTTCGCCGAGGAGGCGGAGGCGGTGGTCGGCTTCGCGTCGGGCACCGTGCTCCTGCATCCCGACAAGCCGCCGATCCTGTTCGTGAACGAGGTGGGTACCCTGCCCGCCCATCGCCGCCGGGGCATCGGAGCGCAGCTCGTGCGGCGTCTGCTGGCCGAGGCCCGCTTCCGCGGGGTGACGCAAGCGTGGCTGGCGACCGAGGAGCACAACGAGGCGGCGCGCGGCCTCTACCGCGCGATCGGCGCGCGCGAGACCGGCGGGCTGGTGATGTACGACTGGGGGCTCGAGCACCCGTGACCCGCCCCCGCCTCGTGACGCCGGACGACGTGGAGACGCTGCGCGAGCGGCACCGCATCCGCATCTTCCCCGCCCCGGACGGCCCCGTGCGGATGCGCGGCACCGATGCGCGGTTCGAGGCCTCCACCCAGCACCCGCCCGAGGGGATGATGCCGTTGGGCGCCTACAGCTACTCGGCCAGCCTCGCTCCCGGCATCGCCAGCGTGGGTCGCTACTGCTCGATCGGCCGGGGCCTGCGGGTCATGGGATACGGCCACCCCGCCGCGTGGGCCTCGACCAGCCCGGTGTTCTACAAGCCCCGCCGCTTCCGCATTATGACGGGCGCGGCCCCCGGCCCGATGCCGGACTTCGCGGAGGACCCCGCGCCCGCCGTGATCGGCAACGACGTATGGGTCGCGGACGACGTGACGCTGTCGGGGGGCGTGCGCGTCGGCGACGGGGCGGTGCTGGCCTTCGGCGCGGTGGTGACGCGGGACGTGCCGCCCTACGCGGTGGTCGGCGGCGTGCCGGCGCGGGTGATCCGGATGCGCTGGGACGCGGCCACCTGCGCGCGCGCCGCCGCGCTCGCGTGGTGGCGTTTCGACGCACCGGGCCTCCAGCGCCTGCCGGTGGAGGACCCGGAGGCCTTCCTCGACGCGGTGGAGGCGGGGCAGGACGACCTCGCGGCCCTGCCGGAGCGGCGCATGACGCTGGCGGAGGCGCTTGCCACGTAACTTTCGGCAAGTCCCGCCCCCCATGCGCGAAACTTTTCTCGGGGCGGTTGACGTCGCCGGGCGGTCGGGTAGAACCGCACCCATCGTATCGGGGACAGTCATGGGCGCACTTCTCATCATCGTAACGAACGGGTGCATGGGCCGCTGAACGCGGACGCCACGTCGGCAACCATGCGCCCCCGGAGATCGCCCCTCCGGGGGTTTTTCGTGGGCGCGGCAGAGGGAACGGAACGGATGACCACCAAGCAGATGACCGGCGCGCAGATGGTCGTGCGCGCGCTGAAGGACCAGGGCGTGGACCGCGTCTTCGGGTATCCCGGCGGCGCGGTGCTGCCGATCTACGACGAGCTGTTCCAGCAGAACGACATCCGCCACCTCCTCGTGCGCCACGAGCAGGCGGCCGTCCATGCGGCCGAGGGCTACGCGCGCTCCACCGGCAAGATCGGCGTGGCGCTCGTCACCTCCGGCCCCGGCGCGACGAACGCGGTGACGGGCCTGACGGACGCCCTGATGGACTCGATCCCAATCGTGGTGCTGTCGGGCCAGGTGCCGACCTTCATGATCGGCTCCGACGCCTTCCAGGAGGCGGACACCGTGGGCATCACCCGGCCCTGCACCAAGCACAACTGGCTGGTGAAGGAGACCGACCGCCTGGCGCCCGTGCTGCACGAGGCGTTCCACGTCGCGCGCTCGGGCCGTCCCGGCCCGGTGCTGGTGGACATCCCCAAGGACGTGCAGTTCGCGTCGGGCGCCTACGTCGGCCCGAAACAGACCGAGGTCTCGCACTACCAGCCGAAGCTCAAGGGCGACCCCGAGGCCATCGAGCAGATGGTGGCCATGATCGAGACCGCCGAGCGGCCCGTGTTCTACACCGGCGGCGGCGTCATCAACTCCGGCCCGGCCGCGAGCCAGCTCCTGCGCGAGCTGGTGGAGGCGACGGGCTTCCCGATCACGTCGACGCTGATGGGGCTGGGCGCCTACCCCGCCTCGGGCCGGCACTGGCTGGGGATGCTGGGGATGCACGGCCTCTACGAGGCCAACATGGCGATGCACGGCTGCGACCTGATGCTGAACATCGGCGCGCGCTTCGACGACCGGATCACCGGGCGGATCGACGCGTTCAGCCCCCGCTCGCGCAAGGTCCACGTCGACATCGACCCCTCGTCGATCAACAAGGTCGTGAAGGCGGACGTGCCCATCCTGGGCGACGTGGGCCACGTGCTGGAGGACGTGCTGCGGGTCTGGAAGGCGCGGGGCCGCAAGGTGAACCGCGCCGCGCTGCAGTCGTGGACCGCGCAGGTGGAGCAGTGGCGCGAGGTCCGCTGCCTCGACTTCGAGCAGTCCGAGCAGACCATCAAGCCGCAGCACGCCATGCGGCGGCTCGAGGCGCTGACCAAGGACCACCCGGCCCGCTACATCACCACCGAGGTGGGGCAGCACCAGATGTGGGCGGCGCAGTACCTCGGCTTCGAGGCGCCGAACCGCTGGATGACGTCGGGGGGTCTCGGGACGATGGGCTACGGCTTCCCCGCCTCGATCGGCGTGCAGGTGGCGCACCCCGAGGCGCTGGTCATCAACGTGGCCGGCGAGGCGTCGTGGCTGATGAACATGCAGGAGATGGGCACGGCCATGCAGTACCGCCTGCCCGTGAAGCAGTTCATCCTCAACAACGAGCGGCTGGGCATGGTGCGCCAGTGGCAGGAGCTCCTGCACGGCGAGCGCTACTCGCAGTCGTGGTCCGAGGCGCTGCCCGACTTCGTGAAGCTGGCCGAGGCGTTCGGCGCCAAGGGTATCCGGGTCTCGGACCCGGCCGACCTCGACGAGGCGATCCGCGAGATGCTGGCGCACGACGGCCCCGTGGTCGTGGACTGCCTGGTGGAGAAGCACGAGAACTGCTTCCCGATGATCCCGTCGGGCAAGGCCCACAACGAGATGCTGATGGCCAACGCGGAGACGCAAGGCGCCATCACCTCCGTGGGCGCGGTGCTGGTCTAGCGGCCCGAAACGGAAAGGGGCGGCCCGGGGGCCGCCCCTCGTCGCGCGGGGAGTGGGATCAGCGTGCGATGACCTGGTTCACCTCGCCCTGCATGGTGGTGAACTCGGCCTCGTCGATGTCGCCCGACTCGTCCTGGTCGTAGAGCGTCAGGAAGCCTTCCTCGAACTCGGTGCTGGCCACGAGGCCGTCGGAGTCCTTGTCCCAGTCGGTGTAGGCGTAGGAGCCGAAGGTGGTGTCGGCAAGGATGGTCGGGTCGCCGAAGGCGGCCTGGTATTCCATCTCGGAGATGAAGCCGTCGGCGTCGGTGTCGAGGTCGGCCATCATCGGGTTGTCGTTGAACAGGCCGCGGAACTCGGCGCCGGTCAGCTTGCCGTCGCTGTTCACGTCGTAGCTCTTGAGCACCATCTGCGCGGCGGCGGGGGTGGCGAGGGCGATCGCAGTGGCACCGGCGGCGAGGATCTTGGCGAGGGTCATGTGCGTCTCCTAATTCGTTGCGGGGCGGGGATTTCCCCGGCCCGGACGCGCTCTCAACGGCGTGCACCGGGGGACCGGTTCCACGGCGGGCTTCCGCTTTCGGCGGCTTTCTGCGACACCGCGCCGACGCCACGCCCCCACGCCCCGGAGGAACGCCCCATGTCCGCACTGCGCCTGAAGAAGGGCTCGACCAGCCACTCGGCCTACAACCTGCGCCCGAACTTCTCGGACGTGCAGGAGCGGCACACCCTCGCGGTGCTCGTGGACAACGAGGCCGGCGTGCTCGCGCGGGTGATCGGGCTGTTCTCGGGGCGGGGCTACAACATCGAGAGCCTCACCGTGGCCGAGGTGGACCACGAGGGGCACACCAGCCGCATCACCGTGGTCACCGTCGGCACGCCGCAGGTGATCGAGCAGATCAAGGCGCAGCTCGGCCGCATCGTGCCCGTGCACGAGGTGCACGACCTCACGGTCGAGGGCCCGGTGGTGGAGCGCGAACTGGCGCTGTTCAAGGTGCAGGGCACCGGCGACAAGCGCATCGAGGCGCTGCGGCTGGCCGAGATCTTCCGCGCCAACGTCGTGGACTCGACGCTCGACAGCTTCGTGTTCGAGATCACCGGCGACGTGGGCAAGATCGACGCCTTCGCCGACCTGATGCGCCCCATCGGGCTGGTGGAGATGGCCCGCACAGGCGTGGCGGCGCTGGGCCGCGGCTCGGAGTAGCGCGCCGCCCGCGGCACGCGCCCCGTCGCTGGGGGGCGAGACGCCCCGCTCGGGGCGCGCCACGCTCGCCCCCGCATGCGGGGAGGGCGCGGCCATGGCGGACATCTCGGAACTGGATGCGGTCCGCCGCCCGATCGAGCGGGCCCGGGGCCTCGCGAACCGGCACTACGCGGACCCCGAGACCTGCCGCGCGGACGACGCCGCCCTGCTCCTCGGCGGCTGGGCGGGCCTCGCCGTGGCGTCCCAGGTGCCCTGCCCCGGCGACGCGCGGCCCATCGACTTCGCCGGCGTTCCGCTGCTGCTCCTGCGCGACCGGGAGGGCGCGGTGCGGGTGTTCCAGAACGTCTGCCGCCACCGCGGCATGATCCTCGTGGCCGAGCCGCGGCGCATCGAGGGCGCGATCCGCTGCCCCTACCACTCCTGGTGCTACGCCACCGACGGACGGCTGGTCGCGACGCCGCACGTGGGCGGCCCTGGCCGCAACAGCGACCGAGCCGTGGACCGCGCGGGCTTGGGCCTGATCGAGGTCCGCTCCCACGTCTGGCGCGACGTGGTGTTCGTAGACCTCGGCGGCGCGGCGCCCCCGTTCGGAACGGTGCACGCGGCGGCGGTCGCGCGCTGGGCCGAGCTGGACGCGGCCCTGCACCACGACGGGCGCGACTTCGTGCTGGAGGTGGCTTGCGACTGGAAGCTCGCGGTCGAGAACTACTGCGAGAGCTACCACCTGCCCTGGGTGCATCCCGGGCTGAACGCGTACTCCCGGCTGGAGGACCACTACCCGATCATGGGCGAGAACCATGCGGGACAGGGGACGACCGTGTACCGGCAGCTCCGCGAGGGGCGCGCGCGGATGCCCGACTTTCCCGGCCTCTCCAATCGCTGGAACACGGCGGCCGAGTACGTGGCGGTGTTTCCCAACGTCCTCTTGGGCGTGCACCGCGACCACGCCTTCGCGATCGTGCTGCGCCCGATGGGTCATGCGCGGACCGCGGAGCACGTGCACTTCTTCCACGCCGCGCCGGCGCCCGATCCGGGGCTGGCGGACCGGAACGCGGCGCAGTGGCGCGCGGTGTTCGAGGAGGACGTGTTCGTGGTCGAGGGCATGCAGCGGGGCCGCGCCGCCCCGGGCTTCGACGGCGGCCGCTTCAGCCCCGCGATGGACGGCCCCACCCACGCGTTCCACGCCTGGGTGGCGGACCGGCTGGCCGGGTGACCGACCCGGGCACGCTCGACGCGGCGATGCGGGCGGCCCATGCACGGGGCGACGGGCGCGCGCTGATCGGACTCTACGAGACGGCCGCGCGGCGGGACGCTTCGTCGGAGGCCTTCTTCCTCACGCAGGCCTGGGTCCACGCGCTGGAGGCGGGCGATCCGCGCGCGCCGGCGCTGGGGGAGCGGCTGCGCACGATGGGCCGCGCCTGAAGCTCAGTCGTCCGCCTCGTCGTCCGCGGCGCCGCGGAAGCCCTGGGCGACCACGAACTTCTCGGCCGAGTCGGCGCGGCTGGCGCCGGGCTTCACGTTCGCCACCTTGCTGAACCGCCGCTTCAGCTCGGCCTGAAGCCCCTGCTCCGCGCCCCCCGCCAGCACCTTGGCCACGAAGGTGCCGCCAGGGCGCAGCACGTCGAAGGCCAGCTCGGCGGCGGCCTCGCAGAGCGCCACGATCCGCAGGTGGTCGGTCTGGCGGTGGCCCGACGACGCGGCGGCCATGTCCGACATGACCACGTCGGCGGGCCCGTCGAGCCACGCCTTCACCTGCTCGTCAGCGCCCTCGGAGAGGAAGTCGAGCACGTGGATCTCGGCGCCCGGCACAGGCTCGACCTCCTGCAGGTCGAGGCCAACGATGCGGCCCTGCGGCCCCTTGCCCGTGCCGAGCGCGTTGATGCGGGGCACGGCGACCTGCAGCCAGCCGCCCGGCGCGCAGCCGAGGTCGACCACGCGGGCGCCGGGCTTCAGGAAGCCGAAGCGGTCGTCGAGCTCCATGATCTTGAAGGCGGCGCGGCCCCGGAAGCCCTCGGCGCGGGCGCGCTGGACGTAAGGATCGTTGAGCTGCCGCTCCAGCCAGAGCTTCGAGGACATGGTGCGCCCGCGCGCGGTCTTGACGCGCACGCGCAGGTCCCGGCGGCCGCGGCCGGAGGTGTTGGGGGTCTTCGCCATGGGCAGGGGGATACGCCGGGCGCGGGGCGGGCGGAAGGGGTGGCTCAGAAGGGGCCGTCCTCCAGGACGCCGTCGGCGGTCATCTGGGCGTAGAGCAGACCCTCGCGCAGGCCGCGGTCGGCGACGGAAAGGCGGTCCGTGGGCCAGACGCGCAGGAGGGCCTGGAGGATGGCGGCGCCCGACATGATGAGGGAGTGCCGGTCGCGGCCGATGCGGGGGTCGTTGCGCCGCCCCTCTGGACCTTGCGCGAGGTAGCCGCGGATCACGCGGTCGATCTGCGCGCCGGTCATGCGCAGGCCGTCCACCTTGTTGCGGTCGTAGCGGCGCAGGTTGAGGTGGGTGGCGGCCACGGTGGTGACGGTGCCCGAGGTGCCGATGATCTGGAAGCCGGGGTCGATGTGGCCTTCCGCGTCGGCGTAGGGCGAGAACTCGGCGAGGCATTCCTCGAAGTGCCAGGACATGAGAGCGAAGCGGGCCGCGTCGTCGGTCACGTCGCGGAACTGGTCCTTGAGGGTGGCGACGCCGAGGGGGATCGAGATCCAGTCCACCACACGCGCGCGGGGGAACGGGTCGTCCTCCTTGCCCGCGAAGCCGGCGTGGAGGCGCATGATCGCGCGCGCCTTTTCCAAGGGGGCCACGCGGGTGAGGTCGATCCAGACCAGCTCCGTGGAGCCGCCGCCGATGTCGACCACCATGACCTGCTCGGCCTTCTGGCTGACGAGAGGCGCGCAGGAGACCACGGCGAGGCGCGCCTCCTCCTCGGGCTCAATGATCTCGAGGTCCAGCTCCGCCTCGCGCGCCACCAGCGCGATGAACTCGGCGGCGTTCACGGCGCGGCGGCAGGCCTCGGTGGCGACGAGACGCATGCGCGAGACCTCGTGAGTCTCCAGCTTGCGGCGGCAGATCTTGAGCGCGCCGACGGTGCGGGCCATCGACGAGCGGCTGAGGCGGCCCGACTGCTCCAGCCCGTTGCCGAGCTGGACCGACTTGTGGAAGCTGTCGACGACGTGGAGCTGGTTGCCCTTGGGCTGCGCGATCAGCATCCGGCACGAGTTGGTGCCGAGGTCGAGCGCCGCATACAGCTCGGCCGGATCGGGGCGCGCGTCGGCCTGCGGTCGCACGAGCGCGGCACGGTGCGGGACCTCGCCGCGCAGGGTGCGCCGGTCCGGATGTTCGGGGGGCATGGTGCCTCCGGCTGACTGGTTGCATCGACCCTATGCGGCGGGGCGGCCCGTGGGCAAGCGGGCTTCAAGTCGTACATGAACATAATGCGGGTTCGCCGGCCTCGCAGGCCGGCCCGGCGCGCGGTAGGGCGTCGTCATCGGGCGTCGCGGTGCCGCAATCCGCGCCCGCACCGCCCCGGCCCTTCGGTATGGGCCGCCCGAGGGAGGCGCGCATGGGCAGGATCACGGTCGTCTACTGGCGGGACATCCCCGCGCAGGTCATCGCGGGCTCGGGCCGGCGCGCGGCCAAGGTGCCGCTGCCCGAGCGCTTCGAGCAGGCCATCGACCGCGCCGCGATGCGCTCCGGCGCCGCCGGCACGGACGACTACCTCGCCGAATGGCGCAAGGTGCCCGAGGGCGAGGCCGAAGGCGACGACCGCGCCGCCGCCGAGGCCCGCGCCGCTGCCCTCGAATCGGAATGGCCCGACAGTCGCCTGCGCGCGGCGGCGATGGCGGGCGGGCGCGAGGAGAGCTGACGATGGCGCTTTTGAACTTCCGCCGCCAGCCGGCGCAGCCCGAGGAGCGGAACGCCGCCCTCGCCGCGTTCCTGCAGGGCGCCTCGATCGAGGTGATGCCGCGCACCGCCGAGAAGGTGGAGGACTTCGCGGCCCTGCTGCCCGCGGGCACGCGCGTCTACGTGGCCCACATCGCCGGCACGCCCATCGAGGACATGGTGGCCACCGCGGCCCGCCTGCGCGCCGAGGGCATGGAGCCGATGCCGCACTTCCCGGCCCGCATCATCGCGGACCGCGCGACGCTCCTCGACTGGGTGGCGCGCTACCGGGGCGAGGCGGACGTGCGCGAGGCGCTGGTGCTCGCGGGCGGGGTCACGGACCCGGTGGGCGACTACTCCGATTCCATGCAGCTCCTCGGGTCCGGCGCCTTCGACGGCTTCCGCCGCCTCCACGTGGCCGGCCACCCCGAGGGCAACCGCGACATCGACCCCGACGGCGGCGTGCTGACGGTCTCGAACGCGCTCGCGTGGAAGCAGGCCTTCGCGGAGCGCACGGATGCCACGGTCGCCATCGCCACCCAGTTCGCCTTCGAGCCGGCGCCGGTGATCGAGTGGGCGCAGTCGCTGCACGCGGCCGGCATCACGCTGCCGATCCACATCGGCGCGGCCGGCCCTGCGAAGCTTCAGACGCTCATCAAGTTCGCGATCGCCTGCGGCGTCGGCCCCTCCCTGCGCGTGCTCCAGCGCCGCGCGGCCGATCTGACGAAGCTGGTGGTGCCCTTCGAGCCGACCGAGTTCCTAGGCGCGCTGGCCGAGCACAAGGCGGCCGACCCCGCCTTCGGGATCGAGAGCGTCCACATCTTCCCGCTGGGCGGGATCAAGGCGTCGGCCGAGTGGCTGCGCACCCATTCCGAGGATCCCGAATGACCCGCACCGTACTGGAATCGAAGTCGAAGACCGTGGTAATCGGCTTCGACGAGCCGTTCTGCGTGATCGGCGAGCGGATCAATCCCACGGGCCGCAAGAAGCTGGCCGCCGAATTGGAGGCGGGCGACTTCTCGACCGTGGAGCGCGACGCGGTGGAGCAGGTGGCCTGCGGGGCCATGGTGCTCGACGTGAACTCGGGCGCCGTGTTTACCAACAAGATGGCGGACGACCCGCGATACGCGGACAACAACTTCGTGGAGCCCATGCTGATGCCCCAGCTCATCGAGCGGGTGCAGGCGATGGTCGACGTGCCCCTGTGCATCGACAGCTCCGTGCCCGGCGCGCTGGAAGCGGGGCTGGAGGCGGCCAACGGGCGGCCCCTCCTGAACTCGGTCACGGGCGAGGAGGAGCGGCTCGAGGTCGTGCTGCCGCTGGTCAAGAAGTACAACGTTCCCGTGGTCGCCATCTCGAACGACGACACCGGGATATCCGAGGACCCGGACGTGCGGTTCGCCGTGGCGAAGAAGATCGTGGAGCGCGCCGCCGACTTCGGGATCTCCGCCCACGACATCGTGGTGGACCCGCTCGTCATGCCGATCGGCGCCATGGCGACGGCCGGGCAGCAGGTGTTCCAGCTCGTGCGGCGCCTGCGCGAAGAGCTGGGGGTGAACACCACCTGCGGCGCGTCCAACGTCTCGTTCGGCCTGCCCAACCGCCACGGCGTGAACGCGGCCTTCCTGCCCATGGCGATCGGCGCGGGCATGACCTCGGCAATCATGAACCCCGTGCGCGCCGTCGAGATGGAGGCGATCCACGCCGCCAACATGCTGATGAACCACGACCCGAACGGCGGCGCCTGGATCGGCTTCAGCCGCGTGATCGAGGCCGTGCGCGCGGGCGAGCCGTTCGCCGAAGCCGCCAAGGCCGCGCAGGCGTCCGGAGCGCGCTCCGGCGGGCGCCGCGGCGGGCGGCGGCGCGCGTGAGCCGCGGGTGACGGGGCGCGCACGGAGGGACGGATGAGCGATCCGCTCGTGGTCTTCACGCCCTCGGGCAAGCGCGGGCGCGTGCCGGCGGGCACGCCCGTGCTGGATGCCGCGCGAAAGCTCGGCGTCGACCTCGACTCGGTCTGCGGCGGGCGGGGCATCTGCTCGAAGTGCCAGGTGGCGCCGGGGCGCGGGGCCTTCCCGAAGCACGGTGTCACGGTCGCCGACGATGCGTTGTCGCCCGTGAACGCGGTCGAGCGGCGCTACGACGAGAAGCGCGGCCTCGCGCCCGGACGCCGCCTCGGCTGCCAGGCGCGGATCGAGGGCGACGTGGTGATCGACGTGCCGCCCGAGAGCCAGGTCCACCGGCAGGTGGTCCGCAAGGCCGCCTCGGACGCGCTGGTGGAGATGGACCCGGCCACGCGCCTCCACTTCGTCACCGTCGAGGAGCCGGACATGGACGCCCCCACGGGCGACCTGGAGCGCCTGCGCCGGGCGCTGCGGGACCAGTGGGCGCTGGAGGGGCTGCACGTCCCCCTGCCCGTCCTCGCCACGCTCCAGACCGTGCTCCGCAAGGGCGAATGGGGCGTCACGGTCGCGGTGAACCACGCCGAGGGGTCCGTCGCCGCCGTGTGGCCCGGCCTGCGGACCGCGGCGCCGCTGGGGCTGGCGATCGACCTCGGGTCCACCACGGTCGCGGCGCATCTGTGCGACCTCGGGGACGGGTCGGTCAAGGCGTCGGGCGGGATCATGAACCCGCAGATCCGCTTCGGCGAGGACCTGATGAGCCGGGTCAGCTACGCGATGATGA
This sequence comes from Jannaschia sp. W003, assembly GCF_025144335.1. Classification (NCBI taxonomy): domain Bacteria; kingdom Pseudomonadati; phylum Pseudomonadota; class Alphaproteobacteria; order Rhodobacterales; family Roseobacteraceae; genus Jannaschia; species Jannaschia sp. W003. Next base: position 2,121,791 of record NZ_CP083539.1, on the reverse strand, counting down.
ACGCGGGCGGCGCGGCGGAGATGACGGCGGCGGTGCGCGCCGCCCTGCAGGCGCTGGCGGCGGAGCTGTGCGCCGAGGCGGGCGTGATCCCCGGCGACGTGGTCGAGGCCGTCGTGGTCTGCAACCCGGTGATGCACCACCTGCTGCTCGGAATCGACCCGACCGAGCTGGGACAGGCGCCCTTCGCGCTGGCGACCTCGGACGCGCAGCACCTCGCCTGCGCCGAGCTGGGCCTCGCGCTGGCCCCCGGGGCGCGGCTCTACCTGCTGCCCTGCATCGCGGGCCACGTGGGTGCCGATGCCGCCGCCGTGGCGCTGGCCGAGGCGCCCGACCGGGCCGAGGCGATGACGCTGATCGTCGACGTGGGCACCAATGCCGAGCTGATTCTCGGCAACCGCGAACGCCTGCTCGCCTGCTCGTCGCCCACCGGGCCGGCCTTCGAGGGCGCCCAGATCAGCCACGGCCAGAGGGCGGCGCCGGGCGCCATCGAGCGGGTGCGGATCGACCCCGCGACCAAGGCGGCGCGCTTCCGGGTGATCGGCGACGAGCGGTGGTCCGACGAGCCGGGCTTCGACGTGGTGCCCACGGGCATCTGCGGATCGGGCATCATCGAGGCGGTGGCCGAGATGCGGATGGCCGGGCTGCTCGACGCCTCGGGCCTCGTCGGGTCGGCCGAGGCGACCGGAACGCCGCTCTGCGTGCCGCAAGGGCGCACGCACGCCTACCGCCTGTGGTCGGACGGCGAGCGCGAGATCCTCGTCACCCAGGGCGACGTGCGGGCGATCCAGCTCGCGAAGTCGGCGCTCTATGCGGGCGCGCGGCTGCTGATGGACGAGGCGGGCGTGGACGCCGTGGAGCGGGTGACGCTGGCCGGCGCCTTCGGGGCGCACATCTCGCCGCTCCACGCGACCGTGCTGGGCATGATCCCGGACGCGCCGCAGGGGGCGGTGACCTCGGCGGGCAACGCGGCCGGGCACGGCGCGCGGGTCGCCTTGTGCAACCGCGCCGCGCGGGACCGGGTGGAGGCGCTGGTGCGGCAAATCACGAAGGTCGAGACGGCCGTGGCGCCGCGCTTTCAGGAGCACTTCGTGGCCGCCAACGCGATCCCCCACGCGGTGGACGCCTTCCCGCACCTCGCGGGCGTGGTGACGCTGCCGGACGTACACTTCGGCGCGGGCGGCGGCGGCGGGCGGCGCAGGCCCCGGCGCTAGCGCAGCATGTGGCGCGCGTTCAGGACGCGCGCCGCGGCCGACACGATGCACAGCGCGCCGAAGGTCCACGCCAGGGGCGCGAACCAGTCCGGCACGAGGCAGACCAGCACGAGGAACAGGATCGTCTCGGTGCCCTCCAGAAGCCCGGCCGAGTAGTAGAGCGACTTGATGCCCTGCCGGTCGGTGGAGATGCCGCGCTTCTCGGCGACGATCGCGAAGCCGAGGAAGGCCGTGCCCGACAGGTAGAACGAGAACAGAAGGAACGCGGCCGCCACCGCGTCGGGCGGCATGCGCAGCGCGAAGGCCAGCGGGATCGCGCCGTAGAAGGCGAAGTCGCACCAGATGTCGAGGAAGCCGCCGAAGTCGGTACGCTCCGTCGCCCGCGCCACCGCGCCGTCGAGGCCATCCAGAAGGCGCGACAGCAGCAGCGGCACCACGGCCCAGAGCGGCGCGTCGGCCCAGATCAGCGCGGCGGCCAGCAGCCCGAGGGCGAGCCCCCCGAGCGTGATGCCGTCCGCCGTGACGCCCCTTGCGGCGAGGCCCCGGCCCGCGCGGTTCAGCGGCGGGTCGATCACGGGGCGGAGGTAGCTGTCGAGCATGGGGCGCTTCCACTGGGGTCGCACCGGCATGTCGCCCGCGGGCGCCCGCGGTCAACCCGTCCCACGGCAACGTGCGCGGCGCCTTCCCCTGCCCCGCCGCCCGCGCTATCCCGGCCGCGCCGGGGGTGTGGCCGAGCGGTCGAAGGCACCGGTCTTGAAAACCGGCGGGCGCGAAAGCGTCCCGTGGGTTCGAATCCCACCGCCCCCGCCACCCCTGCCCATTGGCGCCCTCCGGGCGACGTTCGGCCTACGACCATGGGATCGTTGCCCGGACGGGAACCTGTGCCTAGGCTGGCGGGGCTTCCGCACCGCGTCGGACCTGCTCCGCCGCGGGCGGGGCATTCTTGCGATGTGGGAGGACATCATGACTGCAATCCGGAACAACGGCGCCGCGCGTTGGCTCGCGCCGTGCGCCGCCGCCGCGCTGCTGGCGGCCTCGTCGGGGCTGGCGCTCGCCCAGGGCATGAACACCACCGCGCTCCAGCACGAGGCGGTGCTGGAGGGGCTCGAGAACCCGTGGGACATGGCGTTCCTCGACGACGGCACGATGTTCTTCACCGAGAAGTGCAAGGGCCTGTCGGTGCGGATGCCCGACGGCACCGTGAACGCGCTCTACGGCGTGGGGGAGACCGAGGGCTACCCGTCGAGCGGCGACGACCTGTTCTGCGAGGGGCAGGCCGGGATGATGGGGGTCGCGGTCGACCCGGACTTCGCGGACAACCGGCGCCTCTACGTGTACTCGACGTCGAACATGTCGGACCCGCACACCAACCGGCTGATGCGCTTCACGGTGGCCGACGACTTCTCGGGGGTCTCGGACCGGACCGACATCGTCGACGACGTGCCCTACAAGATGGCGGCCTCGGACCACCCGTTCGGCGGCCCCGGCGCGCACAACGGCGGGCGGGTGCGGTTCAACCCGGCGGACGGCTACCTGTACCTGACCACCGGCGACAACCACAACAGCGAGGTGCCGCAGAGCCCGACCATGATGGGCTCGAAGGTGCTGCGGATCGACACGGACGGCAACGCCGCGGCCGAAAACAGCCCGCCCGAGGGCTTCGACCAGCGCACCTACACCTACGGCCACCGCAACGTGCAGGGCATCGCCTTCAACGCGACGGGCACGCCGATCACCGCCGAGCACGGGCCGTGGCACTCGGACGAGATCACGGTGCTGGAGAACGGCGGCAACGCCGGCTGGGATCCGCGGCCGAACATGGCCGGGCGCGAGGACTGCCCGGACGACTACTGCGGCTACAGCCCGAACCAGGCGGAGGGCATGAACCGCTTCGAGCGGGCGGCCTACATGCCGATGACGGACTTCGACACCTACCCGGACGCGATGCCCCCGATCTGGAACAACAACGGCTGGTCGCAGGGCACCTCGTCGATCGACTTCCTGCGCGGCGAGCAGTGGGGCGACTGGCAGAACGCCGCGGTCGTGGGGATCATGGGCATCGGCTTCGGCGGCACGCCCATCGGGCAGCGGATCGACGTGATCCAGCTGAACGAGGACGAGACCGAGGTGGTCGACGTCACCGAGATGACGCTGCCCATGGACTCGGCCCGGTTCCGCTCGCTCGTGCTCGGGCCCGACGGCAGCCTCTACACCGCGGTGGACGAGGGCACGATCCACAAGCTCACGCCCGGCGGAAACTGAGCGCGGGCCGCGCCGCCTCCGGGCGGCGCGGCGCCGGGCGGCCCCGCGGGGCCGCCCTACCCGTCCGGCGCCACGAGCGCGGCGGGGATCTCGAAGCGCTGGTCGTCCACGCGGATGCGGTGCGCGCCCTGCACCTCCATCCAGTCGACGTCGGTGCCCACGCCCGACATCGTGGCATCGCCGCGCACGAAGCGCCCCGCCTCGAAGCTCAGGCGCCGGCGGAAGCCGCTGGGGAAGGTGACGACCACGGCCGCATCGCCCGCCGCGCCGCGTGCGACGGCCGCCTCGCACGGGACCATCGCCTCGCCGATCTCCTGCGCGCAGCGGACGGTGGCGTAGGCGTCGAAGTCGCCCGCCCGGGCGCGGCGGTCCGCGTCCTGCGCGGCGGCGGGCGCGGCGAGCGCGAGCGCCGCCGCGAGACCGGCGGCTGCGCGCATCTCAGCCCAGCTCGTCGACGATGTAGGCGGCGAGGCCGGCGATGTCGTCGTCCGTCAGCTCCTCGGCCACGCCGTACATCAGCGCCGAGTTCGGCCCCACCTTCTCGCCCGCCCGATAGGCTTCGAGCTTCTCGATGAGGTAGGCGGCATCGTGGCCCACGAGCTTCGGGAAGCTCGCCATGCCCTTGCCCGTCGGCCCGTGGCAGTTCTTGCAGACCTCGTCGTAGATCGCGGCGCCGACCTCCGGGTCGCCGGCGGCCGCCGTCTCGGTCGACGCCGCCTCGTCCGCGCCGCCCTCGGCCGCATCGGTCCCACCCGTGCCGTCGCCCGCGCCGGCTTGCGCCGCGACGAGCGACAGCATGGCGGCGGCCAGCAAAGCTCTGATTTCCATGTCTCGCTCCCTGAACTCCCGGGCTCGCGCCGGGACTGGGGTGGACGCTCGGCCATCGCCCCCCGTCCGGTCAAGCGGGACGAAGGGCCCACCCCGCCACGTAGACCTGCCGCACGGCGCGGTCGTCGCCCATCATGATCGTCGGGAACGCCGCCTCCCAGACGTCGCCCGCCCGCGCGGCGCGCTGGGCGATGGCGGGGGTGGAGGCGAGGTCGAGCACGGCGAGGTCGGCCTCGGTGCCCGGCTCCAGCGTGCCGATGCGGCCCTCGGCGTGGAGCGCGCGCGCGCTGCCTTCCGTTGCCAGCCACAGGAGCTGCGCGGGGTGGAGCGCGCTGCTGCGGAGCTGCGCCACCTCGTAGGCGGCCGCCATGGTGCGGAGCATCGAGAAGCTCGATCCGCCGCCGGTGTCGGTGGCGAGTCCCACGGTCATACGGCGCGCGAGCCCCATGTCGAACAGCCCCGAACCGATGAAGGTGTTCGAGGTCGGGCAGTGGATCGCCGCGGCGCCGACCTCGGCCAGCCGGTCGCGCTCGCGCTCCTGCAGGTGGATCGCGTGGCCGTAAAGGCCGCGGGCGCCCAGCAGGCCGTGGCGCTCGTAGGTGTCGAGGTAGTCGCGGGCGCCCGGGAACAGGTCCTTCACCCAGTGCACCTCGTCGTGCTGCTCGCTCAGGTGGGTCTGCATCAGGCAGTCCGGGTGCTCGCCCCAGAGCGCGCCGAGGGCGTCGAGCTGGTCGGGCGTGGAGGTGGGCGAGAAGCGCGGCGTGACCACGTAGCCCGCCCGGCCCTGCCCGTGCCAGCGCTCCAGCAGGCGCTTCGAGTCGTCGTAGGCGGACCGGGCCGTGTCGCGCAGGTCGTCCGGCGCGTTGCGGTCCATGCAGGTCTTGCCGCCCCAGACGCGCATGCCGCGCTCCGCGGCCGCCTTGAACCAGGCGTCCACCGATCCGGGGTGGATCGTGCAGAACGAGCAGAGCGACGTGGTGCCGTGGGCGAGCGCGAGGTCGAGGGTGCGGCCGGCGATCTCGGCGGCGAAACCGGGGTCGCCGAAGCGAGCCTCCTCTGGGAAGGTGTAAGTGTTCAGCCAGTCGATCAGGCGCTTGCCCCACGACGCCACGATGGCAGTCTGGGGATAGTGCATGTGGGCGTCCACGAAGCCCGGCAGGATCAGCGCGTCGCCGTGATCCTCGACCGCCGCCTCCGGATGGGCGGCGCGGATCGCGTCGGCGTCTCCGACCGCGAGGATGCGCCCGTCCCGCACGGCGACGGCGCCGCGGCGCTCGTGCCGGGCGGCCTCGGCGGGGGGCACCGCGAAGGGATCGGCGTGGAAGCGCAGGAGCTGTCCGAGGATGAGCGTGGTCATGCCTCCGGGCCTAGCGGGCCGCCGCCGCGCCGTCCAGAACACCGCTCGCGCTCGCGTCGCGCCCGCGCTAGGGCAGCGCCAGCAACCCCGCACCGGAGGCGCGCCATGTCCGACCCGCACGACGATCTCGACAGCGCCGAGGGGGCGCGGCCCGAGGAGGAGGAGCGCGAGGAGGAGCAGGAGCTGGACCAGCCCCGCATCCGGCTGATCGCCCGCGCCATCGAGGCCGAGGACGGCGCCGCGGTCGACGCGCTGCTGGAGCCGCTGCACGAGGCCGACATCGCGGACCTGCTGGAGCAGCTCGGCGACGTGCAGCGGCGGCGCCTCCTGCAGCTCTGGTCCGGCTCGATCGACGGCGAGATCCTCTCGGAGCTCGACGAGTCGATCCGCGAGGAGGTGCTCGACGACCTGCCCGACGCCGAGGTCGCCACCGCCGTGCGCGAGCTGGAGACCGACGACATCGTCGACCTCATCGAGAACCTCGAGGACAGCAGCCGCACCGGCGTGATCCTCGGCGCGCTCGACGAGGCGGACCGGTATGCCGTGGAGCAGGCGCTGGCCTTCCCGGAGTACTCCGCGGGCCGCCTGATGCAGCGCGAGGTGGTGACCGCGCCGTCGCACTGGACCGTGGGTCAGGCCATCGACCACCTGCGCGCCTCGCGTGACGTGCTGCCCGAGCAGTTCTACCACGTGATCCTGGTGGACCCGCGCTTCCGGCCCGTGGGCTACGTGACGCTCGGCAAGCTGCTGTCGTCGGACCGCGACACGGAGCTGAGCGAGATCGAGGAGGACTCGTTCCGCACCTTCGAGGCCACCGAGCCCGAGGGCGACGTGGCCTACGCCTTTTCGCAGTACCACCTGATCTCGGCCCCCGTGGTGGACGAGAACGACCGCCTGCTCGGCATCGTCACCATCGACGACGCGGTGCGGATTCTCGACGAGGAGGCCGAGGAGGACATCCTGCGCCTCGCCGGCGTGGACGCCGAGGAGAGCATCGCGAATCGCACCCGCGACGTGGTGCGGCGGCGCTTCCCGTGGCTTGCCGTGAACCTCGTGACGGCGGTGCTGGCCTCGCTTGTGATCGCGCAGTTCGAGGAGGTGCTCCAGCAGATCGTGGCGCTGGCCGTGCTGATGCCCATCGTCGCCTCCATGGGCGGCAACGCGGGCACCCAGTCGCTGACGGTGGCCGTGCGGGCGCTGGCGACGCGCGACCTGACGGGGGCGAACGTCTGGCGGGTGATCCGGCGCGAGGTGACGGCCGGGCTGGTGAACGGTCTGATCTTCGCTGTGATCATGGCGCTCGTGGGCTTGGCCTGGTTCGGCTCGCCCGTGCTGGGCGCGGTGATCGCGGTGGCGATGGTGATCAATCTTGTGGTGGCGGGACTGGCGGGCGTGGGCATTCCGGTGGTGCTGGAGAAGCTCGGCGTCGACCCGGCCCTGGCCTCGGGGGCCTTCGTGACCACGGTGACGGACGTGGTGGGCTTCTTCGCGTTCCTCGGGCTGGCGGCGGCTTGGATGCTCTAGGGCGCATCGCCCGCGCTCAGACCGCCGCTTCCTCCTCCGCGCCCGCGGCGGCCTCCCATGCCGGCACGGCGGCACCGCGGGGGGCGTAGGGCAGCGCAGTGGGGTGGATGCGCTCCGAGGCGTCCGCGCCCACGGTGCGCCGCCGCCGCGCGAGGAACCAGCCGCCGAAGCCGCGCCACGTGCCCACCGACGGCCCCGTGGGATCGGCCGGGAACCGCGAGGCCCAGTCCGGGGGCAGCGGCAGGCCGTTCGCCTCGAGCCGCCCGAGCATCCAGCGCAGGGGCACGTTGGCGAGGGGGCGGAAGCGCGGATCGCCCGAGGTCTGCCCGCCCACGTCCGCGTGGGCGCCGCGAAACCACACCTGCTCCACCGTGAGCGTGCGCGCGCCGTGGGTGCGCCAGAGGTCGGGGCGGAACGCCTGCCGCGTCTCGTTGAGCGCCAGCGCGTGGAAGCCCCGTTTCACGTGTCGCCCGAGGCGGTGCGAGCGGAAGGCGTGGACCTTGGGGAACAGGCGCCAGAGCACGGGCCAGCGGATGCCCACGGCGCGCACCGTGTCGAACACCGCCACGGCCTCGATCGCGGTTCCCAGGTGGCACAGGCGCGCCGCGAAGGAGCGGGCCTCGGCGCGGGTGGGATCGCCGCGGTAGTGCTCGTAGGCCCGGTCTAGCGTCCACGGGTTCAGCGCGTCGGCGCGCAGCAGGCCGACGCGGTCGATCATGCCCGCCAGCGCCCGCACCGCGTAGGCCCCGCGCGAGTAGCCCACGAGGTAGATGCGGTCGCCCGGCACGTAGCGCCGGGCGAGCGAGGCGTAGGCCCGCTTGATCTGGCGGTTGATCCCCACCCCGGCCATCAGTTCGGGCGCGCGGCGCCAGCCGAGCCACTGGAGGCCGGGCTCGTAGTAGAGGCTCGCGTCGTCGGCCGCAGAGAGCATCCTGTAGATCAGCCCGACCGAGGTCTCGTGCCCCGGCTCCAGCGACGACAGCGTGCCGTCGAGCAGGACCACGTGGACGGCGGACTCCGCATGAAGCTCCTCGCGGGGGGTGCGGGGGCGCAGCCAGGCGCGAAGGCGCCGCAGGGGATTGGCGCTAGCGGGCAGCGCCGTGGGCCCCGGCGGCCTGGATCATCGCCCAGACGCGGGCGGGCGTGAACGGCATGTCCGCGCGCACCACCCCGAGGGGCCGCAGCGCGTCGGCCGCCGCGTTGCCCACCGCGGCCATCGCGCCCACCGTCCCCGCCTCGCCGCAGCCCTTCATGCCCAGCACGTTGGCGGTGGAGGGCACCGGCTCGGAGTGGAACGCGATGTGCGGCACCGCGACGGCGCGGGGCATGCCGTAGTCCATGAACGAGGCGGTCAGCAGCTGGCCGTCGGCGTCGTGGACCACGTGCTCGCTGACGGCCTGCCCGATGCCCTGCGCCACGCCGCCGTGCACCTGCCCTTCGGCCAGCATGGGGTTCATGAGGTTCCCGAAGTCGTCGGCCACGGTGTAGCGCACCACATGGAGCGCGCCGGTCTCGCGGTCGATCTCCACCTCGCAGACGTGGCAGCCGTTGGGGAAGGAACGCGCGGGCAGCGTGGCCTTCTCGCGCACGCGCAGGAGGTCGTCGCGCCCCGCGGCGCGGGCGGCCTCGGCGGCCTCCATCACCGTCATGGTCCGGTTCGAGCCGGCGGCGCGGAAGCGGCCCTCGTCGAACGCGGCCTCCTCGACGCCGAGCCGCTCGGCCACGAAGGGCGCCATCGTGGCGACGACCTTCTGCGCCATGGCCCGGTTCGCGGAGCCCTGCGTCGTCACCGAGCGCGAGCCGCCCGTCCCGCCGCCCGTCGCGATGCGGTCGCTGTCGCCCTGCACCACGTCGATCAGTTCGGGGTCGATGCCGAGGTCGGTGGCCACGAACTGGCGGTAGACGGTCTCGTGCCCCTGCCCGTTCGACTGGGTGCCGACGTAGAGAACCGCGCGGCCCTCGGCGGTGAACTCGATCTCGGCGTGCTCGGTGGGGCTGCCGAGGATCGACTCGATGTAGCAGCAGACCCCAAGGCCCCGCAGGCGGCCCTCGGCCTCGCTGGCCGTGCGTCGCGCCTCGAAGCCCGCCACGTCGGCCTCGCGCAGGGCGCGGTCCATGACGCGCGCGAAGTCGCCCACGTCGTAGACCTCGCCCACCACGGTCTCGTAGGGGAACTGGTCGGGCCGAACGAAGCTGCGGCGGCGCAGGGCGAAGCGGTCGACGCCGAGCACGGCGGCGGCGTGGTCCATCGCCCGCTCCAGCACGTAGATCGCCTCGGGACGCCCGGCGCCGCGGTAGGCGTCGACCTGCGTGGTGTTGGTGTAGATGCCGGTGGAGCGCATGAACGCGGCCTGCACGTCGTAGCAGCCCGTCAGAACGCGGCTGAACAGGTCGGACTGGATGTTCTGCGAGTAGCCCGAGTTGTAGGCGCCCATGTTGGCGCGGTTCTCGCAGTGGTAGGCCACGAGGCGGTGATCGGCGTCGAAGCCCAGCCGCGCGGTGCACACGAGGTCGCGGCCCGCGTTGTCGGACAGCATCGCCTCGGAGCGGGTGCTCATCCAGCGCACGGGCGTGCCCAGCGTGCGTGCGGCATGGGCCACGAGCACCGTCTCGGGGTAGTCGGAGGCCTTCATCCCGAAGCCGCCGCCCACGTCGGGATTGGTGACGCGCACCAATTCCGGGTCCAGCCCGAGCCCCTTCGCGAGCGTGCGCTTGGGACCCCAGACCCCCTGTCCGTTCACGCAGACGTGGAGGCGCGCGCCGTCCCATTCGGCCCAGGCGCCGCGCGGCTCCAGCGAGGCGCAGATGATGCGGTTGTCGTCGACCTCCAGCTCGACCACGTGGGCCGCGCCGGCGAGCGCTGCCTCGACCGCGTCCTCGTCGCCCTTCTCCCAGACGTAGGAGATGTTGTCGGGGGCGTCCTCGTGCAGCACGGGGCCGCCGGGCGCGACGTCGGTCTTGGCGGGCAGATCCTCGACATCGAGCGTTACCGCCTCGGCGGCGTCGCGGGCCTGCGCGGCGGTGTCCGCCACCACCATCGCCACCGGCTCGCCCACGAAGCGCACGCGGTCCCGCGCCAGCAGCGGGCGGCCCGGATCGGCCCCGAGGGTGCCGTCGCGGGGGTTCTTCGCGCGCGTCTGGGCGAGGTCGTTGCGCACGCGCGCCGCCTCGATGCTCTGCGCCGTCAGCACCAGCCGCACGCCCGGCATCGCCTCGGCCGCCGAGACGTCCACGCCGCTCAGCACCCCGTGCGCCACGTCGGAGCGCACCACGCAGGCGTGGAGCGCCTCCGCCGGCGCGCCGTCGTCCACGTAGCGGCCCGCGCCGCGCAGGAAGCGGTCATCCTCGACCCGGCGGGTGCTCCGGCTCAGGCCGAACTTCGGGGCGGGGTGGTTCATGGGGGCGGCTCCGGACCAGGGTTCGGGCGGACCTTGGCGCCCCGCTCGGGCGAGGACAAGCGGACGGGGTGCCGCGCCCCCCTGCGCGCCCCGGTCTTGGCCTCCCCGCGCCCCTCGGCTATCCCGCCGGGCGACCCCGAGGAGGCCCCCATGGACAAGACCTTCGACGCCGCCGAGGCCGAACGGCGCATCACCCAGGCGTGGCTTGACGCGGGCGCCTTCCGCGCCGGCGCCGCCGCGCGCCGCTCCGAGACCTTCTCGATCGTGATCCCGCCGCCCAACGTGACCGGCTCGCTGCACATGGGCCACGCGTTCAACAACACCCTGCAGGACATCCTGGTGCGCTGGCACCGAATGCGCGGCTTCGACACGCTCTGGCAGCCGGGCACCGACCACGCGGGCATCGCCACGCAGATGGTGACCGAGCGCGACATGGCGGCCAACGGCGAGCCGACCCGGCAGGAGATGGGCCGCGACGCCTTCTTGGAACGCGTCTGGCAGCAAAAGGCGAAATCGCGCGGCACGATCATCGGCCAGCTCCAACGGCTCGGGGCGTCCTGCGACTGGGACCGCGAGGCCTTCACCATGGGCGGCGCGCCGGGCGACCCCGACCCGACCACACAGAACTTCCACGACGCAGTGATCCGCGTCTTCGTCGAGATGTACGAGCGGGGCCTGATCTACCGCGGCAAGCGGCTGGTGAACTGGGACCCGCACTTCGAGACCGCGATCTCCGACCTCGAGGTCGAGAGCCGCGAGGTTCCCGGCCACATGTGGCACTTCCGCTATCCGCTCGCCGGGGGCGCGACCTACGAGTACGTGGAGCGCGGCGAGGACGGCGAGGAGCTGTTCCGCGAGACCCGCGACTACATCGCCATCGCCACCACCCGGCCCGAGACGATGCTGGGCGACGGCGCCGTCGCCGTCCACCCGTCGGACGAACGCTATGCTGCGATCGTCGGCAAGCTCTGCGAAATCCCGGTGGGGCCCAAGGAGCACCGGCGCCTGATCCCGATCATCGCCGACGAGTACCCCGACCCCGCGTTCGGCTCGGGCGCAGTGAAGATCACCGGCGCGCACGACTTCAACGACTACGCGGTGGCGAAGCGCGGCGGCATCCCCTGCTACCGCCTCATGGACACGCAGGCGGCCATGCGCGACGACGGCGCGCCCTACGCCGAGGCTGCCGCCGTGGCGCAGCGGGTCGCGCGCGGCGAGCGCACGCTCACCGAGTCCGAGGTCGACGCGCTGAACCTCGTGCCCGACCACCTGCGCGGGCTGGACCGGCTGGAGGCGCGCCGGCGCGTGGTCGAGGAGATCACCGCCGAGGGCCTCGCCGTGATGGTGCCCGCCACCGACCCGCGCCTCGGCGCGGGCGCTGCCTCGGCGGGCGCGGACGTCACCGGCGAGCCGCCCCTCGCTCCCGAGGAGGGCGGCGAGGCGCGCACCGCGGCTCCCGCGCTGGTCCCCCTCGTCGAGCCCAAGCCCATCATGCAGCCCCACGGCGACCGCTCGGGCGTGGTGATCGAGCCGATGCTGACCGACCAGTGGTTCGTGGACACGGACCGGATCGTCGGCCCGGCCATCGACGCGGTGCGCGACGGCACGGTCCGCATCTTCCCCGAGGGCGACCGCAAGGTCTACTTCCACTGGCTGGAGAACATCGAGCCGTGGTGCATCTCGCGGCAGCTTTGGTGGGGGCACCGGATCCCGGTCTGGTACCATCCCGACCCCTCGGGCGGCGACGACTGGCTGCCGGTCTGCGCCGCCTCCGAGGCCGAAGCGCTGGAGCACATCCGCCTCGTCCACGGCGAGGACGCCGACATCCAGTTCGTGGACAGCGAGATCGACGCCGCCGAGATCCTCGCCCGCGACATCGAGGGAATGCATACCCGTACCGAGGGGCGCATCCGCCAGCCCGAGGCCCCCTTCGTTATCCCCGCCTGGCGCGACGCGGACGTGCTCGACACCTGGTTCTCGTCCGGTTTGTGGCCGCTGGGCACGCTCGGCTGGCCCGAGGACACCGAAGAGGTGCGGAAGTACTTCCCCACCAGCGTCCTCGTGACCGGCTTCGACATCCTGTTCTTCTGGGTCGCCCGGATGATGATGATGCAGCTCGCCGTGACCGACCCGGCGAAGCCGGTCGCCGAGCGGGTGCCCTTCCGCGACGTCTACGTCCACGCGCTGGTCCGCGACGAGAAGGGAAAGAAGATGGCGAAGTCGGTGGGCAACGTCGTCGACCCGCTCGACCTGATCGACGAGTTCGGTGCCGACGCGGTGCGCTTCACGTTGTCGTCCATGGCCGCCATGGGCCGCGACCTGAAGCTGTCGACGCAGCGGGTCGCGGGCTACCGCAACTTCGGCACCAAGCTGTGGAACGCCTGCCGTTTCGCGGAGATGAACGGCGCGCAGTTCGGCGCCTCCCGCCCCGCGCTGGGGGCCGATGCCGCGGCAACCAACCGCTGGATCGTGGGCGAGACCGCGCGCGCGCGCGCCGAGGTGGATGCCGCGCTGGAGGCCTACCGCTTCGACGACGCCTCGGCCGCCCTCTACCGCTTCGTGTGGAACGTGGTGTGCGACTGGTACGTGGAGCTGGCCAAGCCGCTGCTCGACGGCCCCCACGCCGAGGAGACGCGCGCGACGCTGGGCTGGGTGCTCGACCGCTGCATGGCGATGATGCACCCGTTCATGCCCTTCGTGACCGAGGAGCTGTGGCGCACGACGGCGGTGCGCCCGACCATGCTGGTCCACGCCCCCTGGCCCGACGACCTGCTGCCCGAGCGCGTGGTGGACGAGGGCGCCGAGGCCGAGATGCGCTGGGTCGTCGCCTTCGTGGAGGCGGTGCGCTCGGCGCGCGCGCAGATGAACGTGCCGGCGGGCATGCACGTGCCCGTGCTGCGGCTGGAGGAGGACGCGGCGGGCCGCGAAGCCTACGCGCGCAACGCGCCGCTGATTGAGCGGCTGGCGCGGATCGAGCCGGTCGCGGACGCCGATGCTCCGCCGAAGGGCTCGGCCTCGGTGACCGTGGGCGCGGCGCGCTACGCCCTGCCGCTGGAGGGCGTGATCGACGCGGGCGCCGAGAAGGCGCGGCTCGCGAAGTCGCTCGCGAAGCTTGAGAAGGAGATCAAGGGGCTGGCGGGACGCGCGCACAACCCGAAGTTCGCCGCCTCCGCGCCTCCCGAGGTGGTCGAGGAGACCCGCGCCAACCTCCGCGCCCGCGAGGAGGAGGCCGAGGCGCTGCGCCGCGCCCTCGCCTCCGTGTCGGAGATCGCCTGACGCCGGGTCACGCCTGCGTGGGCGGGGCTTCGGCGGGTCGCGGGGCGCGGCTAGGGTCGCGGGCAGGAGGACTGCCCATGATGACCCGACGCCGCGCCCTGCTTCTCGCCCTTGCCGCCCTGCCCGCCTCGCCCGCCCTCGCCCTGTTCCACGGCCCCTCGGGCGCCGTGTTCACGGACGGCGGGCTGGCGATCCGCGGCACCGATCCGGTGGCCTACTTCACGGAAGGGCGCCCCGTAGCGGGGGACCGCGGCATCACCTACGACTGGATGGGGGCGACCTGGGCCTTCGCGTCCGAGGCGAACCGCGACCGCTTCGCGGCCAACCCCGAAGCCTACGCGCCCCAGTACGGCGGCTTCTGCGCCTGGGCGGTGGCGGCCAAGGGGAGCCGCGCGACGACGCAGCCCGAGAACTGGGCGATCGTGGATGGGCGCCTGTTCCTGAACTACGACGACCGGGTGCAGGCGACGTGGAACGCGGACCGGCCCGGCTTCATCGCCGCAGCCGACCGCCGCTGGCCGGAGCTTCGGGACGAGTGAACAAGACACAGCCGACCGACGCCGACGTCGCGGCCTTCCTCGCCGCCCAGCCGGGGCGGCGGGCCGCCGAGGGTGCCGAGCTGGACGCGCTGTTCCGCGAGGCGACCGGCTTCCGGCCCCGCATGTGGGGCGACGCGATCGTCGGTTATGGGGCCTACGACTACCGCTACGCCTCGGGGCGCGAAGGAACGTGGCTCGCCACCGGCTTCTCGCCTCGCAAGGCGGCGATCAGCATCTACGTGATGCCGGGGTACGCGGACTTCGGACCGATCCTCGATCGGCTCGGGCCGCACCGGAAGGGCGTGTCGTGCCTCTACGTGACGCGGCTGGACCGGATCGACGTGGCGGTGCTGGGGGAGCTGATCCGTGCGGGCCTGCGCGATCTGGCGACGCATTGGCCCGTGCGGGCGGAGGCCTGAACGGCCCGTCTTCGTTCCGGAAATACCGCGGGGGAATCGCCGCCGGCGATGGGGGCAGAGCCCCCTCGGACTTCGCAAACGCGCATCGCGCGGCAACGGCGGCGCCAACGGAAGGCGGAGGCCCCGGCGCAGGGCCGGGGCGTCGCTTGGCGAGGCGGACGCGCCTCAGAGCATTAACTGGTAGCTCTCGGGCACCCAGCGGAAGCCGTCGTCACCGCCGCGCTCGACGAAGCCGATGGCCGGGAACGGCATGTGGTAGCCGATCATGGGAATGCGTTCGTCGGCGATCATGCCGAGCACGCGGCGCCGGGTCTCGGCCGCCATCTCCTTGTCCATGTCGAAGCGCACCTCCCAGTCGGGGTGGGCGAGCGACCAGACGTAGTGGTTGGTCATGTCGGCCGTGAGCATCGCCTGACGGTCGCCCGAGGACATGCGGTAGCCCATGTGCCCCGGCGTATGGCCGAACATCGCCTCCGCCGTCAGGCCCGGCGCCACCTCGGCGCCCTCGGAGATCAGCTCGAACTGGTCGGCGATGGGCGCGACCTTGGCGCTGAACGCGTCGTTCGGGTTCTCCTGCCAGGCGTTCATCTCGGTCTCGCCGGTCACGTAGGCGGCGTTCGCGAAGGTGGGGCCATCGTCGCCCATCAGCCCGCCGATGTGGTCGGGGTGCATGTGGGTGATGACGACCTTGGTGACGTCGCCGGGGGTCATGCCGGCGCCTTCCAGGGCGGCAACGATGCCTTCCGCGTTCAGGCCGGTGTCGAACAGCACCACCTCGTCCCCGGTCCGCACCACCGTGGGCTGGAAGAAGAACATCGAGGCGTCGGTGGGGATGAAGGCGTCCTGGCTGACGGAGGCGAAGGTGTCCGCGTCGACGTTCATGCCGAATGTCTCCTGCATGTCGCCCTCGGCCTTGTTGGTGCCGGCGAGCAGGACGGTGACGTTCAGGTCGCCCAGGGTGAAGCTGCGGTTGCGGGGCATGGGACCGGACATCGTGTGGGCGTCGGCGCGGGCGGCGCCGGGGCGGAGCGTGGCGGCCAGGGGCAGCGCGGCCCCGGCGGCGAGGGCCTGGCGGCGGGAAAGGGTCATGAACTGTCTCCTCGTTTGAGCGCGCGGAGACGGCCGCTTCACGGCGGCTCCCCACGGAGGCGCAACGGCCGAGGGCGCAGCTTGGTTGCGCCGGTCTGGACACGCGGGGGCGGCGCTGGCAGGGGACCGCCAACAGGAGCATTCCCATGACCGTCACCCGCTTCGCCCCCTCGCCCACCGGATACCTCCACGTGGGCAACCTGCGGGCCGCCCTCATGAACTGGATGATCGCGCGGAAAGAAGGCGGCACCTTCGTGCTCCGCCTCGACGACACCGACCCCGAGCGCAGCCGCGACGAGTATGCGGACGCCATCCGCGAAGACCTCCGCTGGCTGGGCCTCGACTGGGACCGCGAGGAGCGGCAGTCGCTCCGCCTCGATCGCTACGAGGCCGCCGCCGAATCCTTGCGCGCCTCGGGCCGGCTCTACGAGGCGTGGGAGACGCCGACCGAGCTGGACCTCAAGCGCAAGAAGCAGCTGAACATGGGCAAGCCACCCGTCTACGACCGCGCCGCCCTCGCCCTGGCCGAGGACGAGAAGGCCGCCCTGCGCGCCGAGCGCGGCGCCGGCGTTTGGCGCTTCCGCCTCGACCACGAGCGGATCGAGTGGGAGGACGGCATCCTCGGCCCCCTGTCGATCGACGCCGCGTCGGTCTCGGACCCGGTGCTGATCCGCGCCGACGGGCAGGTTCTCTACACCCTTGCCTCCGTGGTGGACGACACGGAGATGAGGATCACGGACGTGGTGCGCGGCTCGGACCACGTGACCAACACCGCGACGCAGATCCAGATCATGGCCGCGCTGGGCCACGGCCACCCACGCTTCGCCCACCATTCGCTGCTGACGGGGCCGCAGGGCGAGGCGCTGTCGAAACGGCTCGGCACGCTCGCCCTGCGCGACCTGCGCGCGCGCGGCGTGGAGCCGATGGCGGTGCTGTCGCTCATGGCGCGGCTCGGCTCGTCGCAGCCCGTGGAGCTGCGCGACGCCCCCGCCGAGCTGGCCGAGGCGTTCGAGCTGTCGCAGTTCGGCGCGGCGCCCACCAAGTTCGACGAGCGCGACCTCGTGGACCTCTCGGCAGGCGTGCTGCAGCGCACGCCCTTCGCCGCCGTCCGGGACGAGGTGCTGGCCCTCGGCGTGCCCGAGGCCGAGGCAGAGGCGTTCTGGACCGTGGTGCGCGACAACATCGAGCGCCGAGCCGAGATGGCCGACTGGTGGACCGTGGTGCGCGGCGAGGCCGAGCCCGTGGTGGCGGACGAGGACCGTGCCTTCGTGGACGAGGCCCTCGCGATGCTGCCCGCGCAGCCCTGGGACGGGGGCACCTGGAAGGCCTGGACCGGCGCGGTGAAGGCCGCGACGGGCCGCAAGGGCCGTGGCCTCTTCATGCCGCTCCGCCTCGCGCTCACGGGCTGCGAGCGCGGCCCCGACATGGGCGACCTGCTCGCGATCATGCACGGCGTTCCGGAGCGCTGACGCGCCAAGGCGCGCCTGAGCGAGCGCCGCTACCCCATCGGTGCGCGGTTCCCACATGTGGGAACCGGAAACGCCGTCGCAGCCGATGCGACGGCCGTTCTCACAAGCTGTTGTATCTCAAGAAGATTGGGTGGTGCCCGGGGGCGGAATCGAACCACCGACACGCGGATTTTCAATCCGCTGCTCTACCCCTGAGCTACCCGGGCACGGGTGCCTCCGGCGGTGCCGTCGGCGGGGTGGCGCGGTGTTAGGACAGGCCCGGTGGGGTGTCCAGACCGAAACGCCTCAGTTCGGGCGCGACCTGCGCTCCAGTTCCTCGGCCGCCTTCTCGGCCGCTTCGATCGCGTCCTCGGGATCGGCGGAAGGCACAGCGTAGGCCCCCGTCATCCAGCGGCCCAGGTCGACGTCGGCACAGCGCTTCGAGCAGAACGGACGGACGGCGGGGTCGGTCTCGCGGCGGCAGATAGGACAGGTCATGGCAGCTCCAGGGGACGGCGGGCCCGCTTGCGGGTCAACTCGTAATGTCCCAGCGGGGTCCATCCGATCAGCGAAGTCTCGACGGGGTCGCCCCGCAGCGCGCCACGCATCGCCGCCTCCCAGCCCTTGCGCTCGCCCTTCGCCATGGGTGCCAGGTCGAGCACGATCTGGCCACCCAGCCCGCGCAGGCGCAGCTGGCGCGGCAGCTCGCGCGCGGCGGCGAGGTTGGCGCGCAGGCCCGCGGCGGGCGAGGCATCGGCGGTGTTCACGTCCACGGCGATCAGCGCGCGCGTCGGCTCGATGAAGAGCATCGCGCCGCTGAGGGCGACTTCCGGGCCACGCAGCGCCTCCACCAGGTCGGCGGCGTCGTCCCAGTCCTCGCTGACGGAATCAACGTCGGACCAGTCGCGCCATGCAGCCTCGTGGGCGTCGGGGCCGTCGAGCAGCAGCTCCGCTTCGCGGCCGTCGTCGGCCAGCACCTGCGCCGCCGCCTCCCAGGTGGCGGCCACGTCGTCAGCCACGGCGTCCCCGTCGGTGCCCTCGGCGGCGGAGCGCAGGATCACGCCGGTGGTGCCGCGGTCTTCGGGCAGCGCGTCGTGGGCTGCCTCCAGCAGGCGGTCGCGCTCCTCCTCGTCGGCGATGGAGCGGGCGACGTTCAGGCCGGGCGCGCCGGGGGTCACGATGCAGAAGCGCGAGCGCAGGAGCACGCGGTCGGTGACCGGGACCGCCTTGCCCGGCTCGGCATGGCCCGAGACCTGCACCAGCATCGGCTCGCCGGGGCGGCGCCCCTTCGCGCCGCGCAGGAAACCCGTCAGCCCGCCGCCGAGGCGGACGAACATGCCGCCCTGCCCCTTCACGGGCCGGTCGCAGATGCCGCGGAAGATCGCGCCGGGCGCGGGCTCGCCCTCGGGGCCGTCGACCAGCAGGTCGTCGAGCCGCCCGTCGCGCAGGAGCGCCGCCGCCGCCCGGTCCCCGATCCGTCCCAGCACCACTTGCGTGCCCTTCATCGCCACACCTCAACGCCGGCCGCCTGTAGCAGGTTGGCCGTCTCGTGCAGCGGCAGGCCCACGACGCCCGAGAAGCTGCCTTGCATCCACGCCACGAAGGCCCCCGCCGGTCCCTGGATCGCGTAGGCCCCTGCCTTGCCCTGCCAGTCGCCGGTGCGGAGATACCCGTCGATCTCCGCGTCCGAGAGGCGCTTGAGCTTCACGGCCGACTCCACGACGCGGTGCCACGTCCGGTCGCCCCGGCGCACGCCTACGGCCGTGTAGACGCGATGGCGGCGGCCCGAGAGCTTGCCGAGGAAGTCGCGCGCCTCGGCCTCGCCCTCGGGCTTTCCGAGGATGCGCCGGCCCAGGGCCACGGTGGTGTCGGCGCACAGCACCACGTCGTCCGCCTCCGCCGCCACGGCCGCGAGCTTCTCGGCGGCGACGCGGACGCAGTAGGCGCGAGGCAGCTCGCCCCGGCGCGGCGTCTCGTCGACGTCGGGAGGGCGCACCGCGTCCGGCTCCAGCCCCAGCTGCGCGAGCAGCTCCAGCCGCCGGGGCGAGCCGGATCCCAGGACGAGCACCGCGCTACTTGAAGCGGTAGTTGATGCGGCCCTTCGTCAGGTCGTAGGGCGTCATCTCGACCTGGACGCGGTCGCCCGCGAGCACGCGAATGCGGTTCTTGCGCATCTTGCCTGCCGTGTGCGCGATGATCTCATGGCCGTTGTCGAGCTCGACCCGGAACGTCGCGTTGGGCAGGAGTTCCTTCACGACGCCGGGGAATTCGAGCATCTCTTCCTTGGCCATGGTCTCTCCTTGAATTGCGGCCCCTTCTCGGGGATGCGCCTAGATGGGCGGGAATCGCGAGTGATTCAAGGGCGGAAACGGCAGGGCGGCAGGCCCCCTGCGGCGCCCCGCGGGGGCGCGCTCCCGCCGACCGCCGGGACCGGGGACCGGATTTGTCCACAGGCCGTCCGGGGCAGTGTATGGTGGCACCCCGGGGATCGGTGGCCCTGCGACGCTTCGGAGCCCCGGGCAAACAGCCAGGGAGAAGACGATGGAGGCATCCAGAGTGACCGGCTACGCCCACGCGCTCTATCATGCGCATGGCGACGTTGCCGAAGCCGAGGCCGCGCAGAAGGCGCGCCGCTTCGCCGAGGCCGGACGGGCCAACGAGGCGGAGGACTGGCGCGCGGTGCGCATCGCGATCCGTCAGATGCGGGGCGCATTGCAGAGTTGAGGCAAAGGGAGCGCGGGGCACGCCGCCCCGCGCCCTCATGTGGGAAACCGCGCGCGCATCCGGTCCGCGATCTGGTCGCGCGCGGCACGGTAGGCGCGCAGCTTGGCCTCGCGCCCCTCGCCGAGGCCGGTGGGGTCCATAATCGGCCAGTACTCGACGGGCGTGTGGGCGTGGCGCGCCAGCTCCTGCGCCATGCGCTGCGAGGCGGGGCTCAGCGCCACGATCAGGTCGAACTGCTCCAGGTCGTCGCCCCAGGCGCGCATCTCCTCGAAGGAGCGCGCGCGGTGGCGCGACAGCTCCACGCCCACCTCCTCGCACACGGCGATGGCGAAGCCGTCGATCTCGAGGTCGTTCCGCACGCCGGCCGACTGCACGTAGATGTCGTGCCCGTGCAGCTGCTTCATCAGCCCTTCGGCCATAGGCGAGCGCACCGCGTTGTGGTCGCAGCAGAACAGCACCGACGTGGGAAGCGGGATCTCAGCCACCGTGGTGGAGCACGCAGACAAGCGTGAAGAGGCGCCGCGCGGTGTCGATGTCGACCTCGGCCTTGCCCTCGAGCCGCTCCTGCAGGAGGCGCGCTCCCTCGTTGTGGATGCCGCGCCGGGCCATGTCGATCGCCTCGATCTGGCTCGGCGGCAGCTTCTTCACGGCGTCGAAGTAGGCCGCGCAGATCTGCCAGTAGTCCTTGACCACCTGCCGGAACGGCCCGAGCGAGAGGATGATCTCGCCCGCCTCGCCGGCGCGTGCTGAGATGCCCATCACGAGGCGGCGGTCGCGGATGCCGAGGTGCAGGTCGTAGGGCCCCTCGGGCGCGCCATCGCGGGCGAGCGCGAAGCTGTTGTCCTCCAGCAGGTCGAACACGGCGACGGCGCGCTCCTGCTCGATCTCGGGCGTGGGCGGCGGCAGGTTGCCGTCGTCGATCTCGATGTGGGCGATGCGCGCGGTCATGGCGCCTCCTGGAGTTGTACGGCTTCCCACTCGGCGAAGGTGCGGCCATCGGGGGTGCGCCAGTCGATGCGGCCGTTGGCGGCTCGGCCATTCAGGATCGCGGCGGCTGCGGATGGACTGGAGAAGGCGTAGTCGGAGACGAAGATCGCCGCGCCCTCCTTCTGCGCGATGATGCCCTCGGACACGAGCTTCTCGTAGAGGGCCTGATAATTATGCTTCTTCACCGCCTTCGATGCCCAGGCCCCGCGCGGCTTCGACCCCGCAAGCACGACGAAATCGGACCCTTCCATGCGCGCCTGTCCCTCTACGTCGTGGGCCGGCGTGCGGAGATGAAATACGGCCCCGAGCTCCGGCATCTCGCGCTGCCTCTCGTGCACCCGCCGCCCCGTCCGCAGCAGGTCGATCCCGAGTGCCGGAAGCACCACCCCGACGTTGTCGAGGTACTCCTCCATGTTCGCCACCGCCGCCTCGCTCAGGCCCGGCGTGCCCGGCTGGTTGCCATTCTCCAACCGCGCGTTTCCCGCCTCGCGCGCCTTTTGCAGCAGGGCCGCCTCCAGCCAGCGCACGTGCGCCTTGTGGAGATGGTCGGCCGAGGTCGTCAGGATCACCGCCTCGTCCCACCAGTCGCGTGCGGCATCGTGCTGGCGGATCCGCTTTGCCACGTTCTCGGCCTCGCCCATGTAGGCGACGGGGCCGTCCTCGCCCTCGCCGCACAGCAGGTACACGCCGGTGTGCGCCGCCTCGCGCCGGGCCAGCCCGTCGACGAGGCGCAGGCGCGGGATGCGCAGCACGTGGCCGGTCCAGCCGAACAGCTCGGCCGTGGTCAAGCCGTCGGGCAGGCCGTCGACGAAGTAAAGTTCAAGGGACCGCCCGCGCGCCATGACGCCTGCTTACGGCGGCGGCGCGGCGGGGCCAAGGCGCGCTCAGCGGTTCAGGCGGTCGAGGCGGGCCTGTACGCTCAGGGCATGGGCCTCCAGGCTCTCGGAGGTGGCGAGGGTCACGGCGGCGGGGCCGATGGCGCGCAAGGATTCGGGGGTCATGGCGGCCAGCGTGGTGCGCTTGAGGAAGTCCATCACCGACAGGCCCGACGAGAACCGCGCCGAACGGGCCGTGGGCAGCACGTGGTTCGGGCCGCCCACGTAGTCGCCGATGGCCTCGGGCGTCCAGCGGCCGAGGAAGATCGCACCGGCGTGGCGGATGCGGGCGGCGAGCGCGTCGGGGTCGGCGACGCACAGTTCCAGGTGCTCGGGGGCGATGCGGTCCGAGACGGTGGCGGCCTCCTCGAGGTCGCGCACGGCGATCACAGCGCCGTGGTCGCGCCACGAGGGGCCGGCGATGGCGCGGCGGTCGAGCGTCTCCAGCCGGCGCTCCACGGCCTCGGCCACGGCACGCCCGAAGGCGGCGCCGGGGGTCACGAGGATCGACTGGGCGCTCGCGTCGTGCTCGGCCTGACTCAGGAGGTCCACGGCGATCCAGTCGGGGTCGTTGTCGGCATCGGCAATCACGAGGATCTCGGAGGGCCCCGCGATCATGTCGATGCCCACGCGCCCGAAGACGCGGCGCTTGGCGGCGGCCACGTAGGCGTTGCCGGGGCCGGTGACGACGTCCACGGGGGCGATTGTCTCGGTGCCGTAGGCCATGGCCGCGACGGCCTGCGCGCCTCCGATGCGATACACCTCGTCCACCCCGGCGAGGCGCGCGGCGAGCAGCACCAGCGGGTTCAGCACCCCGTCCGGGCAGGGCACGCACATCACCAGCCGCCCCACCCCGGCCGCGCGAGCGGGGACGGCATTCATCAGTACCGACGACGGGTAGCTGGCCAGCCCGCCGGGCACGTAGAGGCCGGCGGCGTCCACGGGCGTCCAGCGCCAGCCGAGGCGGGCGCCGGCCTCGTCGGTCCAGGAGGCATCCTCGGGCAACTGGCGGGCGTGGTAGGCGCGGATGCGGGCGGCGGCGAGTTCGAGGGCCTCGCGCTCGGGCGCGGGCACGGCGGCGACGGCGGCGTCGATCTCGGCTTCGGTGACGCGCATGGTGGCCGGCGTGAGGGCGAGACGGTCGAAGCGCTCGGTCATCGCGCAGACGGCGGCGTCGCCGCGCGCGCGCACGTCGGCGATGATGGCGGCGACGGCCTCGTCCACCTCGGGCGCGTCCTCGCGCTTGGCACCAAGGAGCGCTTGGAAGCGGGGCTCGAAGTCGGCGTCGGCGGTGGAGAGGAAGGTGGGCATGGCGCGGCTCCGGCGAGGGTCGCGCCCCCTTACCGGCGCCGCCCGCGGGCCTCAATGCGCCGGGACGCCGCCCCGTGGCGCGCCCTCCTCATCCTGCCCGAAATACCTCGGGGGAGGCGCGAAGCGCCGGGGGCAGGCCCCCCCTGCCCCGTCCTTCCCTAGTGCGCCGTCTCCTCCACCCCCTCTAAGGTGAAGAAGAACCCCTCGCCGTGCTCGCCGAACACCACGTCGTCGGGCACCGCCTCCGGCCCGGCCAGGAACACGTTGGCGCCGAAGGCCGCGTGTATCCGGCTGAGCCGCCGCATCCGTGCGCCGGTGATGTCGCCGTAGAACGCCCCGAAGGCCTCCGTGGCGCGCAGCGCAGCGATCTTCGCGCGGTGCGCTTCGACGCAGGCGCGGTGCTGCGCCTCGACGCCTGGCATGGCCAGCAGCCGCGCCATCTCGCGCTCCAGCGCGGGGACGTGGCGCAGCATAGAGCGACTCTCCTCGGCGTTGTTGTTCATGCGGAACCAGTAGCCGAGGCCCTGGTCGCGCTCGACGTGGTTCACGCGGCCCCGGTCGCGCTTCACGAGGAAGCTCTCGGCGTCGCGCACCGCGTAGTGGTTCAGCGCCACGAGGTCGTAGCCGTAGGTGTCCACCGTGGAGCGCCAGCCGTTGCGCAGCATCTCCTTGGGCATGGGCTGGCCCGACCCGTTGACCCAGCGGATCTCCTCCCACAGTTCGGGGCGCAGGCCCTTGGGGCGGTGCACGCCCATCTTGCGGTAGATGTCCATGTTGCGGAACAGCGTCTTGAAGCCCCACGCCTGGTGCGGCTTGCGGATCAGCTCGGGCGCGCAGCGGGTGAAGCGCGCGGGCGTCGGGACCTCATCGTAGGTGGCGAGGTCGGCGTTGCCGAAGAGGCGCCAGGTCATCGAGATCATGTTGGCGTCGCCGACGGCCGCGTAGAGGTCGCGCAGGTGGCCCGCTCCGACGCGCACGTCGATGAACTCGTCCACGTCCATGCAGACCGCCCAGCCGGCACGGTCCATGATGCCCTCGCGCTCGGCGGCGGCGAGCGCGGCGTGCTGGGGCTTGAAGCCCTCGTACTCCGGTTCGCGGAACGGGTTGGCACGGTGCTGGACGATGCCGTGGGACTGGAGGAGGTCGAGCAGCGCGTCGGTGCCGTCGGTGCAGTCGTTGGTGTAGACGAGGAAGTCGTCCACCCCGATGGCGCGGTGGTGGGCGAGCCATTCCAGAACGAACGGCCCCTCGTTCTTCATGCAGGTGACGATCGCGGTGCGCCCCGGCGCGGCGGCGGGCAGAGCGTCGGGGCGGGTCTCGGGCGCGGCGGGGGGCAGGACGGGCTTGTGGTCCCAGACCTCGGCAGCCATGGCGAGCAGCCCGTCGTCGGGGGTGAGCGAAGACTTCGGGGCCAGCGGCAGGTCCAGCGTCTCAGCGCGCATGGCCATGGCGCGGAGGAAGAACTGGGCAGCGGCCGGGTCCGCCGCCGCCCCGCCAACGCGCACGAGGCGCCAGGCGTCGGTGGCCTCGACGCGGGCAGGCACGCAGGCCCAGCGGCGGTTTCCGCCCTCGGCGTCGAAGCGGTCGCAGATGTGGTCGCCGAAGCGCGCGGGCTCACCCTTGCGCACGCGCCAGGGGTAGATGCGCCGCCCCAGCAGCGGCACCACGCCGGACGCCGCCGCGCGCGCCGCCGCGAAGGGCGCCGCGCCGGGGGCCAGCAGGTCGTGGCAGTCGAGCGAGCAGACCGCGGTGGCGCGGGCGAGGAAGCGCCAGCGCATCGCCTCGTAAACGCCGATCTGCGCGAGCGGCGCGGTCCACGGATCGTCGGCGGGCCGCTCCATCCGGTCCTTGCCGGGGGCGTCGGGCGCCTGGATCGGGTGCCGCTCCGAGGGGGCGTCCGCGCCGAGGGGGCCGCCCGCCTCCAGCACCACGACGCGGGCGAGGCCGGGGACCGCGAGGCCCGTCAGCGCCCCCTGCAGCGGCGGCTCGTTGGGGCGGCGGCGGTCGAGGATCAGTGCGGTTTCGGCGCCGAAGCGTTCGGCGTGGTAGCGCAGCCAATCCGCGACGGCCTCGGCGTCCTCGCCGTTGCGCGTGGCCATCAGCGCATCGGTGCCTGCGAAGAGATCGTGTTCTGGATCGGCCAGGGCCAGGTCGCCGGCTGCGCAGCGCAGCGGTCCCCCGCCGGGGGCGATGCCGGTGACGAACGGGCAGCCGCCGACGGTGCGCACCACGCCGCCCTGCAGGCCGCTCGCCTCCAGCCCCAGCGCGCGGGCGTCGGCGCCCTGCGCCATCACGATGCAGATCGCTCCCGGTACGCCGGCGTCGCTTAGGCGCACGGCCTCGAGGATGCGCTGGCCGCCCACGATTGCCGCGTCCATGCGGCGGTGGAGGATCTCGGTCATCGCGCGGTCTCCCGCAGCAGTTCGAGTAGGCGCCGGGTCTGCGGCGCGGGCGGCGCGGCGCTGGTGCGCGTCATCAGGAGGCGCCCGGCCAGCGTCACGCCCGCTTCGGTGGCGAGGATCGCGGCGGCGCGCTCCCGGTGCCACCGGCGGCCTCGCGCCTCGGCCTCGGCCACGCCGGGCAGCGCGCGCAAGGACGCGGCCTCGCGGTGCATGGCGGCCAGATGGGGGTCCATCGCGTGGTCCTCCACGGTGTTGAAGTTGCGCTCCACCCAATAGGTGAGGTCCACGGCCTTCGCGGCGCGGTTGGGCAGGCCCCGCTCGCGCTTCACCAGGAACTCCTCGACCGAACGCAGCGAGTAGTGGTTGAGCTGCGCGCGACGGCCCTGCGGGGGGCGGCCGCCGGTCCAGTCCACGATGCGCCCCGGCGCGGCCGCCAGATCGGGACGCTCGGTGCCGCAGGCGTCGTGGAAGCGGGGCGGCGCGCTCTGGCGGGGGCGGTGAATGCCGAAGCACTCGAACGGCCCGTCGAGTTGGAACAGCGTCTTGAAGAAGCTCGCGAGCAGCGGGTAGGCGACCGCCGGCGGCGCGGCGCGGCGGAAGCGCTCGGGGACGGGCGCATCGCTTGCGGTCATCCGCCCGGCCGATCCGAAAAGGCGCCACGGCAACGCGATCGCGTCGGCGCCGGGCATCCCCGCGATCAGCGCGGGCAGGCCGCCCTCGTCCACAGGGCAGACGTACTCGTCCACGTCGAGGTGGATCGCCCAGTCGCAGGCGGTGCGCAGGGGGTGGTCCCAGGCGGCGGCCATTGCGCGCCACTGGGGCGCAGGCTCGGTGCCGCGCACGGCGCCCTGCGGCACATGGACCACCCTGGCGGGGGCGAGCGCGTCGAGCAGCGCCTCGGTGCCGTCTGAGCAGTCATTGGTGTATACGAGGAAGTCGGTTACGCCCTGCGCGCGGTGGTGGGCGATCCAGTCCACCGCGTAGGGCGATTCGTCCCGCATGCACCCGAGCGCCAGGATCCGCACCGTTTCCACCTCCGCGGGCAATGGCGCCCGCCCCTTCCGATTGTGGCGCGTATCGCGGCGCCAGGGGCAGATCGTCAACGCATCGGCGCCGGAATCCGCCCGAATTGCGTGTAATCATGCATCCATCATCGGTAGTCTCGGGGGCGATTGCGTCACCAGCGTGACCCGGATCGGAGGTTGGCATGGCGGAGGACAGCGCGGGCGCGGACGGCGGCGGGACGACGACGGACCCGCTGATGCGGCGGCTCGTCGAGACGGCGCGGGACGGCGGATGGCTGCGCGACGTGGGCGACCGGCACATGGCGCATCACCGGCCCGGGGGCGCGACGCTGCTGGTCGGCTTCGAGGAGCTCGAGACCGCGCGCGAGCGCGACGAGCCCGCTCCTTGGACAGCGCGACTCGCGGCGAAGCGGGGCTACGCCACACTCACCATCCTCGCCGACGGGCGGACCTGGTACCGCGACCCGGCGCTGGAGGCGCTGTTCGACGAGCTGACCGACGAGGGGTTCTTCGACGAGTTCGACACGGTGATCTTCGCGGGCGGCGGCGCCGAGGGGTATGCGGCGTCGGCCTATTCGGTGGCCGCGCCCGGAGCCACGGTGTTCGCGGTGCAGCCCCTCGCCACTCTGGACCGCGCGCTCACCCCCTGGGAGCGGCGCTTCCGCTCGGCCTGGGCGCTGGCATGGGGCCCGCGCTATGCCTACGCACCCGATCTCGTCGGCGGCGCCGAGCGCGTCTACGTGGTGTCGGACCCGACCGAGACCTTCGACGCGATGCACGCGAGCCTGTTCCGCGGCCCTCACGTGATGCACTTGCCCGCGACCCATGCTGGCCCCGAGATCTGGCAGCGGTTGGAGACCATCGGCATCCTCGACCGGCTCGTGGCGGGCGCGGAGTCTGGCGCGCTGACGCCCCTGCGCTTCGCGCAGCTCTGGCGCGGGCGGCGACGCGATCGGGCCTGGCTCGGGGGGATGCTGCGCAAGCTGGACCGGCGCGGGCGGCCCTGGCTCACAGGCCTCTTCGCGCGCTACGTGGCCGACCGCCACGACAGCGCCCCCGCGCGCCGGCGCCTCGCGGATGCCCGTGCGCGCCTGTGCGAGGAGGGCCGCGCCCTGCCCGGCGAGGAGCCGCCCGCCGAGCCGGTGCGCGAGGCGGGCTAGGTGCCCGCCGCCCGCTCCAGCGCAGGGTAGCGGGCCCCGAGGGTGATGCCGCGCGCGGCGAAGGAGATCATCAGCGCGGCCCAGAGGCCGTGGTTGCCGAAGGGCGGCACGAGCACCAGCAGCGCGGCGAGGTAGACGGCTGCCGACACGACCATCATGTCGCGCATGTCGCGGGTGCGGGTCGCGCCGATGAACACGCCGTCGAACATCCACGACCACACGCCGACGAGGGGCGCCGCCACCATCCACGGCAGGTACGCCCGCGCCTCGGCCCGCACCGCCGGGTCGGTCGCCATGAGGTCCACGATGCCCCCGCCACCGGCCGCGAAGGCAAGCGCGAGAACCGCCACCGTGCCCGCACCCCAGCCGAAGCACATCGCCACGGCACGCCGCAGCCGCGCCCGGTCGCCTGCGCCGAAGTAGCGCCCGACCAGCGCCTCCACCGCGAAGGCGAAGCCGTCGAGGGCGTAGGCGGTGATGTAGAGGAACTGCAGCAGCACCTGGTTGGCGGCCAGCGTCACGTCGCCGAACGCACCACCGCGCAGGAGGAACGAGGTGAAGGTGGCCTGCAGCAGCACGGAGCGGATCATGATGTCGGTGTTCACGGCCAGCATCCGCCGCAGACGCGGACCCTCGAACACCCGCGCGGGGTCGCGCCAGGCCGGGTGGCGGAAGGCGTCGCGGCAGAACCACAGGGCGAGCGCGGCCCCGCCCCACTCGGCGAGGAAGGTGGCCGCGGCCACGCCCTCCACGCCCCAGCCGAGGCCGAGCACGAACCACAGGTCCAGCACGATGTTGGCGCCGTTCATGGCGAGCTGGATCGCCAGCACGGCCACGGTCCGCTCCTGCGCGATGAGCCAGCCCGTCAGCCCGTAGACCGCGATGGCGGCGGGCGCCGACCAGATGCGGATCTGCATGTAGCTCCGTGCGAGGCCCTCGACCTCCTCGGTCGCGGGCGAGACCCGGAACGCGCCCCAGAACAGCGCCGCCTGCCCCGCGATCAGCAGCAGGCCG
Organism: Jannaschia sp. W003; assembly: GCF_025144335.1. Taxonomy (NCBI): domain Bacteria; kingdom Pseudomonadati; phylum Pseudomonadota; class Alphaproteobacteria; order Rhodobacterales; family Roseobacteraceae; genus Jannaschia; species Jannaschia sp. W003. The sequence continues at coordinate 2,092,942 of NZ_CP083539.1, read as the reverse complement.
GCGGCGGCGGCGATCAGCAGCGCGCGGGAGAGGAGCGCCGACATCTCGGCGGTCTCGCCCCGCCCGAGCGCCTGGGCGGCGAGGCCCGTGGTGCCCATGCGCAGGAAGCCGAACACCCAGTAGACGGAGGTGAGCACGATCGCCCCCACCCCCACGGCGGCGATCGGCGCCGCCTCGCCGAGCTGCCCCACCACGCCGGTGTCCACGGCGCCCAGGATCGGCACGGTGGCGTTGGACAGCACGATCGGCAGGGCGACCCGCAGGATGCGGCGGTGCGTGAGCGCCCCCCCGCCCGCCGCGGCGGCGTCAGTCACCGCGCGGCGGCATCACGAAGTGGCCGGTGCCTTGCGCGAACAGCCGCGCGCGGTTGTCCTGCCAGCCCTCCACGTGCACGGACGCGTAGCGCCGCCCCGAGCGGTTCACGCGCGCGCGGGCGTAGGCGTCGCGCGGGAGCCCCGAGCGCAGGTAGTCCACCGAGAAGTCCACGGTCTTGGGCAGGCGCGGCGGGCTGGAGGGATCGAGCGCCGCGGTGTCGAGGCGCCCCGCCTCCACGTCGTCCCAGATGATCGACCAGCCCAGCGTGACGATCGCCGTCACCTCGAGGAACGCCGCCGTCACCCCGCCGTGGATCGCCGGCAGCGCGGGGTTGCCGATGAGCTGGGGCGCGTAGTGCAGCACGCCGGTCAGCTCGTCGCCGCGGCGGTCGAAGGTGATGCCGAGGAAGCGGATGTAGGGCACCCCGTCCACCAGCGCAGCGAGCGCGCCGTCACGGCGGCGCTTGATGTCGCCCACCGGCTCGGGCGGGGGCCTCACCGTCGGCGCTCCACGGTGAAGGCGCCGTTGGCGACGGCCACCAGCCCCTCGGCGTCGGCGGCCTCGGCGCGCACGAAGGCGACCGAGCGGGTGATGTGGAAGCAGCGGGCGGTAGCGGTGATGCGGTCGCCCGGGCGCGCGGGGCGCATGTAGTCGATCCGCAGGTCGAGCGTGGCCGTGGCGAGGGTTGCCTCGGGGTGGCACATCACGGCGGCGCCGCCCGAGGTGTCCATGAGCGCGCTGACGGCGCCGCCGTGGATCACGCCCGTGCGCGCGTCGCCCACCAGCTCGGGCGCCCAGGGCATGGAGATCACCGCCTCGCCGTCGGCCACCCGCTCCATGCGCATCCCCAGTGCCACGCAGTGCGGAAGGGCGGCGACGAACGACCGGGCGACGTGGGCCTTCTGCTCTTCGGAATCCATGCCTCCTGCTGACCGAACCGGCGGCATCCGGCAAGGCCCCATCGCCGGCGTGGACAGGAGGCGCGCGGCCGTGGCAACGTGTCTTTCGGGAGAGCACGATGACGGACCGACTGGACTTCAAGGCGATGTGCGCGCGTTTCGACGTGACGCCGCGGACCTTGCGTCACTACGAGTACATCGAGTTGCTCGCCCCCGACCGCGAGGGGCGCGCGCGCTTCTACGGCCCGCGCGAGGTCGCGCGCATGAAGCTGATCCTGCGCGGGCGGAAGTTCGGCTTCGGGCTCGAGGAGATCCGCCAGTGGCTTGAGCTCTACGACGCCGACCCCGACGGGCGGGTCCAGATGCGCCGCTGGATCGAGATCGCCGACGCCCAGCTCGCCGAGCTCGCCGAGCGGCGCCGTCATCTCGAGGAGGCAATCGCCGAGCTTCGGACCCTGCGCGACGGGGTGGCCGAGGGGCTCGTGACCGCGGCAGCCGACTAGGGCGCCGGCGGGTTTCCGCGCCTTGTCCGATGGCCTACGTCCCGTGACGCCACGTCGCCCCTTGGATGACGCGGCGTCTCGCTTACGTCAACGTCACCCACCGTCCTACAAACCGCAGCGAGGCTTTTTCTCGGCGGCCCGGGACGACCACTCACACCGGAAGGCCCCGACATGTCGAAGGACACCATGACCATTCGCGAGATGTGCGATCTCTACGGCGTCACGCCGCGCACCTTGCGCTTCTACGAGGCGAAGGAGCTGCTGTTCCCGATCCGCCAGGGACAGCGCCGCCTGTTCACCCGCCGCGACCGAGCCCGCCTCAAGCTGATCCTGCGCGGCAAGCGCTTCGGCTTCTCGCTCGAGGAGATCCGGCAGCTGCTGGACCTCTACGACCTGGGCGACGGCCAGTTCACCCAGTTCGCCCGCACCCTGGAGATCGGCCGCGCGCGGCTGGCCACGATGGTGCGCCAGCGCGACGAGCTCAACGAGGCGATCGCCGACCTCCAGGAGCAGCTGCGCTGGGGCGACACGATGCTTCAACGGATGCAGCCGGACCGGAAGGCCGGCTGATCCCCACACCCCGCCCGCGATCCCGACCCGGAGGTTCCCGATGACGACCTACACCGCCCCCACGAAGGACATGCAGTTCGTGCTCCACGACACGCTCGGCGTCGCCGCGCAGGACGTGCCGGGCTACGCGGACCTCGACCGTGACTTCACTGGGGCGATCCTGGACGCGGCCGGCCAACTGGCGACGGACGTGCTGCATCCCCTCAACGCGGTCGGCGACCGCGAGGGATGCCGGCTCGAGAACGGCGTGGTGCGCACGCCCACGGGCTTCCGCGAGGCCTTCGACCAGGTGCGCGAGGGCGGCTGGACCGCCCTTGACGCCGACGAGGCCTACGGCGGCCAGGGACTGCCTTACGTGATGCAGACCGCGGTGGGCGAGATCCTGTCGTCGGCCAACATGGCCTTCAACATGTACCAGGGCCTGACCCACGGGGCCTACTCGGCGATCCACGTGCACGGCACCGAGGCGCAGAAGGCGAAGTGGCTTCCCAAGATGGTGTCCTGCGAGTGGACCGGCACCATGAACCTGACCGAGCCCCATGCCGGCACCGACCTCGGCATGATGCGCACCAAGGCCGTGCCGCAGGAGGACGGGACCTACCGCATCACCGGCCAGAAGATCTTCATCTCGGCGGGCGACCACGACATGGCCGAGAACATCGTCCACCTCGTGCTCGCCAAGATCCAGGGCGGCCCCGAGGGCATCAAGGGCGTGTCGCTGTTCATCGTGCCCAAGCGGCTGGTGGACGAGGACGGCAACGTGGGCGAGCGCAACGGCGTCTCGGTCGGCAAGATCGAGGAGAAGATGGGCATCCACGGCAACTCGACCTGCGTCATGAACTACGACGAGGCCGAGGGCTACCTGCTGGGGCAGGAGCACAAGGGCATGCGCGCCATGTTCACCATGATGAACGAGGCGCGGCTGGGCGTGGGCCTGCAGGGCTACGCGCAGGCCGAGGTCGCCTACCAGAACGCCCTCGCCTACGCGCTCGACCGTCTCCAGGGCCGCGACGTGACCGGCACCAAGAACCCCGACGGGCCGGCCGATCCGCTGATCGTGCACCCTGACATCCGCCGCAACCTCATGGACCAGAAGAGCTTCGTCGAGGGCGCCCGCGCGTTCACCTTCTGGGGCGCGAGCATGATCGACCGCGCGCACCGCAACGACGACAAGGCGGCGGACGGGCTGATCTCGCTGCTGACCCCGATCATCAAGGGCTTCCTGACCGACAAGGGCTACGAGAGCGCGACCAACGCCCAGCAGGTCTACGGCGGGCACGGCTACATCGAGGAATGGGGCATGTCGCAGTTCGTGCGCGACGCCCGCATCGCCATGATCTACGAGGGCGCGAACGGCGTGCAGGCGCTGGATCTCGTGGGCCGCAAGCTCGCGCAGGACGGCGGCAAGCATGTCATGGCGTTCTTCGAGATGGTGAAGGCGTTCTGCAAGGAGCACGGCGAGGACGAGGCCATGCGCGGCATCGTCGAGCCGCTCAAGGACGCGTCCAAGGACCTCCAGGCTGCCGGCATGTACTTCATGCAGGAGGGCATGAAGAACCCCAACGCCGCGCTGTCGGGCTCCTACGACTTCATGCACCTGTTCGGGCACGTCTGCCTCGGGCTGATGTGGGGCCGCATGGCCAAGGCGTCGCTCGATGCGCTGGCCCAGGACGGCGCGGACCGCGACTTCCACGAGGCCAAGGTCGCCACGGCGCGCTACTACATGGCGCGCCAGCTCCCGGCGACGAAGATGCACCTGGGGCGCATCCGGACCGGCGCCGAGACGGTGATGGCGCTCGACTCGACCGCGTTCTAACCTCGCGGGCGGGCGCCGGAGGGGCGCCCGCCGCTTGAGCCGGAGGCCCGATGCCCAGACCCCAGCGCCTGACCCGCCGCTTTCCCGCGCAGATGAGCGAGGCCGCCTACCGGCGCCTGCGCCGCTTCGCGGACGGCGCGGGCATCAGCGAGGGCGAGGCACTGAGCTTCCTGTTCGAGAACTTCGACAGCGTCACCGACGCCGAAAACCTGCCCCACCGGCTGCGCCTCCACCAGCAGATGCTGGCCGGGCGCGCGGCGCGCGGGGCGCCCGACGAATGACGCCGCAGCGGGCCCTGCCCCGCCGCCGCCACTGCCACCCTGGGGAGATCCGATGATCCAGCTGCATTGCTTCGGCGAGTCCGGAAACAGCTACAAGGCTGCGCTCGCGCTGGAGTTGGCGGGCGTCGCGTGGGAGCCGGTGAAGGTCGACTTCTTCGCGGGCGCCGCCCGGAACCCCGAGTTCCGCGCCCTCAACCCCATGGGCGAGGCGCCGGTGCTGGTGGAGGGCGAGACCCGCCTCACCCAGTCGGGCGCGATCCAGCAGTGGATCACCGACCGCACGGGCCGGTTCGGCGGCGACGAGGACGAGCGCTACGAGGTGCTGCGCTGGGTCTTGTGGGACAACCACAAGCTCTCGTCGCAGGCCGGCATGACCCGCTTCCTCATGAACTTCCTGCCCGAGGAGAAGCGCCCCCAAGAGGTGATCGCCTTCAGCCAGGGGCGCCTCAAGGCCGCCTACGAGACGCTGGACCGTCATCTCGAGGGCCGCGAGTGGATCGTCGGCAACGGCGTCACCAATGCCGACCTGAGCTGCTGCGGCTACCTCTTCTACCCCGAGCCCTTCGGCTTCACCCGCGCCGACTGGCCCCACATCGACGCTTGGCTGGAGCGCATCGCCGCCCTGCCCGGCTGGAAGCACCCCTACGACCTGATGCCCCGGGCCCTGCCCGGCGGCGAGAGCTGAGAGGCCATCTCATGACCGAAGCCTACATCTACGACGCCGTCCGCACCCCGCGCGGCAAAGGCCGCAAGGACGGCTCGCTCCACGAGGTCACCGCGGTGCGCCTGTCGGCGCAGGTGCTCGACGCGCTGGCCGAGCGGTCCGGCTTCGAGGGCCACGCCGTGGAAGACGTGATCTGGGGCAACGCCACGCAGGTCATGGAGCAGGGCGGCTGCCTCGCGCGGACCGCCGTGCTCGCCTCGAACCTCGACGAGCGCATCCCAGGACTGTCGATCAACCGCTTCTGCGCCAGCGGAATGGAGGCCGTGAACCTCGCCGCCAATCAGGTGCGCGGCGGCGCGGGCGACGGCTACATCGCCGGCGGCGTGGAGTGCATGAGCCGCGTGCCCATGGGATCCGACGGCGCCGCGGTCGCGGTCGATCCGTCGGTCGCCATGAACCAGTACTTCGTGCCCCAGGGCATCTCCGCGGACATCATCGCCACCGAGTACGGGTTCAGCCGCGACGACGCCGACCAGTTCGCGGTGGAATCCCAGCGCCGCGCCGCGAAGGCTTGGGAGGAGGGACGCTTCGACGGCTCCGTGATGACCGTGCGCGACGTGAACGGCCTCGCGATCCTAGACCGCGACGAGTACATCCGCCCCGGCACGGACATGCAGTCGCTCGGCGCGCTGAACCCCGCCTTCGAGGCGATGGGCACCACCATGCCCGGCTTCGATGCCGTGGCGCTGATGAAGTACCCCCATCTCGAGCGCATCCGCCACGTGCACACCGCCGGCAACTCGTCGGGCATCGTGGACGGCGCTGCCGGCGTGCTGGTCGGGTCCAAGGCGTTCGGCGAGCGCTGGGGCCTGAAGCCCCGCGCCCGCATCCGGGCCACCGCGAAGATCGGCACCGACCCGACCATCATGCTCACCGGTCCCGTGCCCGTGACCGAGAAGATCCTCGCCGACAGCGGCATGGCGATCGGCGACATCGACCTGTTCGAGGTCAACGAGGCGTTCTCGTCCGTGGTGCTGCGCTTCATGCAGGCCTTCGACGTGGACCACGACCGCCTGAACGTGAACGGCGGCGCGATCGCCATGGGCCACCCGCTGGGCGCCTCGGGCGCGATCATCATCGGCACGCTGCTCGACGAGCTGGAGCGCTCCGACAAGGAGGTCGGCCTCGCCACGCTATGCGTCGCCTCGGGCATGGGCGCGGCCACCGTGATCGAGCGGGTCTGAGCGGGTGGCGGACGCACGCGACATCTACCAGGCGCATCTCGACCGCACGTCCCAGATGCTCTGGGACCGGGACTACGACGCCCTCGTCGCGTGCATGCGCTACCCTCACGCGGTGCGCACGCCGGAACGGACCGCGATGGTCGCGGGGCCGGACGCCCTGCGCGCCTTCGCCGGCGACTTCCGCGACAACCTCGCCGCGCTCGGCGTCACCGCCTTCCTGCGCATCTGCGAGGAGGCCGCGATGCTGACGCCGGACACGCTCGCGGGCGTTCACACCACCTACGCCCTGCGCGGCGCGACGCCGGTGATCGAGCCGTTCCGTACGCGCCTGCGCCTCGAGCGCGTCGACGGGCAGTGGATCGGCGGCGACATCGAGACAGCGGCCCGCAACGCCGACATCCGCGTCAACGTCGCGCGCACCGAGACGGGCGCGGCGTGACGGGCGCTTCAGAACGGGGATGCGGGCGGGCGGCCCCCGGGCCATACCGGGCCGATGCCCCGCCGGCGGCGCTCCGCCGGCACGCCCCCTCCAGGAGAGACTGACCGATGCAGCAGGCCCCGAAGGCGATCTACCAGCAGATCCTCGACGAGAACTCGCGCTTCCTTTGGGAGCGGGACTTCGACTCCATGGCCGCGCAATGGGTGCTGCCGGCCGAGATCGGCGCCTACGACAAGGTGATCGAGGTCGAGACGCCCGCGGACCTCAAGGCCTTCGCCGCCGACTTCCGCGACAACCTCGATACGATGGGCGCGACCGCCTACTACCGCTACGGCCTCGGGGCCGACTACATCGACGGCGGATGCATCGTCGGCACGCACACGGTGTTCGCCATGCGCGGCGCCGAGGTCGTGATCGAACCCTTCGGCAGCGAGATGACGCTCCTGCTCCAGCCCGACGGGCTCTGGAAGGTGAAGGGCATCATCACCCAGGCCAACCTTTCCGACATCCGCTCCAGTCCGGGCAATCCCCGGATCGAGCAAGACTGACACCGAGCGCGGCGCCGCGGCGCGCGCGAAGCCCCCGTGGGAGACGAACGCATGAGTGACTTCACGATGGAGAAGGGCGACGACGGCGTCGCCGTGATTACCTGGGACGTGCCGGGCAAGAGCATGAACGTCATGTCGCTCGAGGCCTGGCCCCTGCTGGACGGGCTGATCGACGACGCGCTGGCGGACGGCGCCGTGCGCGGCATCGTCATCACCTCCGGCAAGGCGGGCAGCTTCGCAGGCGGCATGGACCTCAACGTGATCGCCACCATGAAGGAGCAGGCCGGCGACGACCCCGCTAAGGGGCTGTTCGACGGCATCATGGACTGCCACGCGATCCTGCGAAAGATCGAGCGCGCGGGCATGGACCCCAAGACGCTGAAGGGCGGCAAACCCATCGCCGCCGCCCTGCCCGGCACCGCGCTCGGCATCGGGCTTGAGCTGCCGCTCTCGACTCACCGCATCTTCTGCGCCGCGAACCCGAAGGCCAAGATCGGCCTGCCCGAGATCATGGTCGGCATCTTCCCCGGCCTGGGCGGCACTACGCGCCTCGTGCGCAAGATGGGCGCCATGACCGCCTCCCCGTTCCTCCTTGAGGGCAAGATGCTGGCACCCGACAAGGCCAAGTCCGCGGGCCTGATCGACGAGGTGGTGGAAGACCCCCTCGCCGCCGCCCGCGCCTGGGTGCTGGAGGCCAAGGACGCGGACCTCGTGAAGCCGTGGGACGCGAAGGGCTACAAGATGCCCGGCGGCGCGCCCTACCACCCCGCGGGCTTCATGACCTTCGTGGGCGCCTCCGCGATGGTGAACGGCAAGACCAAGGGCGTCTATCCGGCCGCCAAGAACCTGCTCTCGGCGGTCTACGAGGGCGCGCTGGTGCCCTTCGACACCGCCCTCAAGGTCGAGGCGCGCTGGTTCGTGCACACGCTGATGAACCCGTCGTCCGCGGCCATGATCCGCTCGCTCTTCATCAACAAGGAGGCGCTGGAGAAGGGCGCCAACCGGCCCGACGTGCCCGACCAGAAGGTCGCCAAGCTCGGCGTGCTGGGCGCGGGCATGATGGGCGCGGGCATCGCCTACGTGGCAGCCAACGCCGGCATCGAGGTGGTGCTGATCGACCGCGAGCAGGAGGCGGCCGACAAGGGCAAGAGCTACGGCGAGGGCATCCTCGACAAGGGCATCTCGCGCAAGAAGGTGACGGCGGAGAAGAAGGCCGAGGTGCTTGGCCGCGTCCATGCCACGACCGACATCGAGGCGCTGCGGGGCTGCGACCTCGTGGTCGAGGCGGTGTTCGAGGATGTGGGCGTCAAGGCCGAGATGACGCGAAAGGTCGAGGCCGTGGTGGGCGAGGACTGCATCTTCGCCACCAATACCTCGACGCTGCCGATCACCGAGTTGGCCAAGGCGTCGGAGCGGCCCGAGCAGTTCATCGGCATCCACTTCTTCTCGCCCGTCGACAAGATGCTGCTGGTGGAGATCATCCGCGGCAAGGCCACGGGCGACCGCGCGGTGGCCAAGGCGCTCGATTTCGTGCGCCAGATCCGCAAGACGCCGATCGTGGTGAACGACGCGCGGTTCTTCTACGCCAACCGCTGCATCATCCCCTACATCAACGAGGGTATCCGCATGGTCGCCGAGGGCGTCGAGCCCGCGCTGATCGAGAACGGCGCCAAGTTGCTGGGCATGCCGCTCGGCCCGCTGCAGCTGGTGGACGAGACCTCGATCGACCTCGGCGTGAAGATCGCGAAGGCGACGAAGGCGGCGATGGGCAACGAATACCCCGACGGCGCCGTGGACGAGGTGCTGTTCTGGATGGCCGACCAGGGACGCATGGGCCGCAAGACCGCCTCGGGCTTCTACGACTACGACGAGAAGGGGAAGCGCGGGGCGCTCTGGGAGGGGCTGCGCGCGCAGTATCCCGTCCGGGACGAGCAGCCAGACCTCCACGAGGTGCAGAACCGCCTGATGTTCGCGCAGGCGCTGGAGGCGGTGCGCGCGCTGGAGGACGGCGTGCTCATGGACATCCGCGAGGGCGACGTGGGCGCGATCCTCGGCTGGGGCTTCGCGCCGTGGTCGGGCGGCCCGTTCGGCTGGCTCGACATCGTGGGCGCGGCCTGGGCGGCGGACAAGACAGCGGAGCTGACCGAGAAGTTCGGCGCCCGCTTCGAGACGCCGCGCACCATCCGCGAGATGGCCGAGTCGGGCGACACCTTCTACGGCGGCGCGGCGGCGGCCGCGGCCGCCTGACCTTCCGGGCGCGCCCCCGCGAGGGCGCGCCCATTGTCCCCGGATGGCGGCAAATCACCACCTCGGGGCGCGGATCGTTTCACCGTTCCGCCGGATTCGATGGCCATGCCGGGGACAGTCGCGCCTCCGGAGACCCGTGCCATGACCCCTGCCCGCCTCGCCCTCGTCGCGCTCGCCATCGCCGCCACCGCCACGGCGGCCGCGGCGCTCGACTTCACGCGCATCCGCTCGGAGCGCGCGTTCCGCGACTTCGTGGCGGACCGCACGCTGGTGGACGAGTTCGGCGGAACGCTGGTCTTCGCGGCGAACGGCGGAGTGGGCGGCACCAAGGACCGGCACCGGGTGTCGGGCGGCTGGCGCTGGACCAACGAGGCGCTGTGCCACGCCACGCGCCTCGACGGCATCGTGGTCGAGCAGGATTGCAAGCACCTCTACATCCTCGGCGACATGGTGGTGATGCGCGCGAAGGAAGGACGCTCCAGCCAGGAGACGTGGCGCCTGCGCTAGCGGCGCGTCACCGAACCGGCCGGCCCGTGGCCGTGGCGAAGGCGGCCCGCGCCTCATCGCGCGGGGTCTCGGGCCGCACGGCGCGGGGGCCTTCGGGAAAGCTCTCGATCAACGCGCCCTCGGCCTGCACCAGCGCGTGCTCGGGCAGGTGCAGCTCGAAGTAGCGGATGTCGGCCATGGGACGGTCGCGGGCGATGCCGCCGATGCCCACGAGGTCGGCCACCCGCACGAACGCGCCGTCCTCGCCCGGCAAGAGCACCCGCATCCCCGGCGAGACCCGCATCGGCGTGTGGTTGCCCAGCGTGCCCACCGGAACGCGGATCGGCCAGAGCGCGGGGGCGTAGGCCCAGTCCGCCCGGGCCAGCACCACCCGTTCCACGGCGCGCAGGCTCATCACGTCGGAGCCGCTGCAGCAGATCCGGTCGCCGGCCTGCAACGTCTCCACGGCGCGCGGACCGTCGGGCGTGTCGATGCGCGTGGCGGCGTGGACCATCGGGCGCGTGTCGGGCTTGCCTGCCGCGGCCGGAGCGGGCTTGGCCGCGGCCTTCGGGGGGGCGGCGTCGGGCGCGACGGGAGGCGGCGCCGAGAAGATGCGTTTGCTCATGTAGTGTCCCGCTCCAGGCCCGGTCGTTCGGTCCTTCATGCCGCGCCGCGCCGCCGGACGTAAGCCGCGCCGCGCCGCGGCGGCGGGCGAGCGGGATCATGCCGAAGGGGGTGCGTAGCCGAAGCGCTCGCAGTCGTCGGCGCAGATGGCGGCGACCTGCGCGACGGTGTCGGGATCGTAGATCGCCGCCAGGTCGCGCGGACGGGTCGACACGTTAGCGCTGGGGACGTCGAGGCGGAAGCCGAGCAGCGCCTCGAAGGGCGCGAGATCGCCGGCCAGATGCTCCAGCCGCACGAAGATCGGGTCGCGCCCCCCGGCCACGTGGGAGCGGAGCGGGTTCGCCCGGAAGGCGGCGGCGGTCTGGGGGTGCAGCACGAAGTCGCGGAACGTCGCGCGCTTCGCCAGCGCCACCGCGGGATGGGAGAAGTCCTGGGCGCGGGCCCAGTGGTAGTAGCTCGCCATCCGGTCCCACGGGTCGCGCACCAGCGTCACGGGCCGCAGGGCATCCAGCACCCCGTCCGGCAGCAGCCCCCGGATGTCGGCGAGCGTGGAGTGCTTCCAGAGCCGCCCCGCCGTGCGTACGCTCCGGACGCGGCCTCGGCGCGCGCGGCCCTTCGGCGTGTCCGAGACGATGATGTCGTCCGCGTGCGCCCGCGCCTCCAGCGCCAGCGTCAGCGCGGTGCCCCCCGTCTTCGGCGCGTGCACGAAGACGTAGCCGCGGCCCGGCGAGACGATCACGGGGCCGCGGCCGGCGCTTCCGCGTCGCCCCCGCGAAGCGCGATTAGGCTGCCGGCGAAGGCGATCAGCGCCAGCCCCGCCAGTCCCAGCGGCCCTGTCGCCTGCCCCGCCACCAGCCAGCCGAACAGCGCCGAGAAGCCGAGCACCGAGAACTCGAACACGCTCGCCAGCGAGGCCTCGGCGAGCTGGTAGCCCCGCGCGAGCAGCGTGACCGCTACGAGGCTGCCCGCCGCCTGCACCGCGGTCCAGAACCACACCTCGCCCGTGGGCGGGACCCAGCCGCGGGTGAGGTAGCTCGTCCCCTCCCCCAGCACCCCGGCGACGACGATGCCCCCCGCGCCCCAGAGCGCCAGCCCCGCGAACACCCCCAGCGCGATGGCGAGGGGCTGCTCGGCGCCGCACCACTCGCGCGTGGCGATGGCGGCCACGGCGTAGAACGCCCCCGACGCGATCGGAACGAAGGTCAGCGGCCCGATCGTCGCCGGGTCGGGCGACAGCACCAGGAGCACGCCCGCGAAGCCGATCAGCGCGGCGACGACGCGCACGGGGCCGATCCGGAGGCCGAACAGCGTGACCGACAGCACGAGGATCCAGATCGGCGCCGAGAACAGCCCCGCCGCCGCCTGCGCCACGGGCAGGAAGCCGAGCGCGCCGAAGTAAATCACCATCGCGGTGGACATGAACAGCGAGCGCCCCGCCAGCCCGCGCCACGAATGCACCCGCAGGCGCGCGCCGCGCAGCCACAGCCACGCGCCGGCCATGGCGAACATCATCGCCGCGCGCAGCAGGTGGAAGGTCCAGAGCGAAGAGGTGCGCGCGATCACCTGCACGAACTGGTCGATCAACCCGATGATGGCCATGGCGGCGAGGATCGAGGCCGCCGAGGCGAGGGTCCGGTTCTGCATCGCGCGCCCTTGCCCTCCCTGCGCCCCGCGGCGACTATCGCCGCCTTGCGGGAAAGTGCAACGGGAGGCGCGCATGGGGTGGCTGGCGGACGAGACGGGGCTGGACCGGTGCGCGGCGAACTTCGTGCCCCTCACGCCGCTGTCGCACCTGAACCGCGCGGCCCGCGTCTGGCCGGACCGCGAGGCGTTGGTGCATGGCCCCCACCGCCGGACCTATGCCGAGTACCGCGAGCGCGTGACGCGCCAGGCCTCGATGCTCCAGCGCCTCGGGGTGCGGCCAGGCGACGTGGTGGCGACGCTCCTGCCCAACGTGCCCGCCCAGGTGGAGGCCAGCTTCGGCGTGCCTGCCGCGGGCGCGGTGCTGAACACCGTGAACGTCCGCCTCGACGTGGACACGGTGCGCTACATCCTCGGCCACGGCGGCGCGGTGGTGGTGCTGGTCGACAGCGCCTTCGTCGCGTTGGTCGAGGAGGCCATCGAGGACATGGAGGCGCCCCCGACGCTGGTGGAGGTGCCCGACGACGTGGCCGGCATCGAGGCCACCGGGCGCCATCCGCTCTACGAGGCGCTGCTGGCCGGGGCCGACGCAGACTTCGCCTGGGTCATGCCCGAGGACGAGTGGGAGAGCCTCGCGCTCAACTACACATCGGGCACCACGGGCCGCCCCAAGGGCGTCGTGTACCACCACCGGGGCGCCTACCTGATGACCATGGGCACCGTGGTCTCGTGGCGCCTGACGCTGCACCCGCGCATCCTGACCGTGGTGCCGCTGTTCCACTGCAACGGCTGGTGCCACGCCTGGATGATGCCCGTGCTCGGCGGCACGGTCGTGTGCCTGCGCGACGTCACCGCCGGGGCCGTGTTCGCGGCCGTGGCCGACGAGGGCGTGACCCACTTCGGCGGCGCGCCCATCGTGCTCAACGCCCTCGCCAACGCGCCCGCCTCCGAGCGGCGCCCCTTCGATCATGCGGTCGAGGTCTACACGGCGGGCGCGCCCCCGCCCGCCGCCACGCTCGCGCGCACGGAAGCCCTCGGGTTCAACGTCACCCACGTCTACGGCCTGACCGAGACCTACGGCCACGTGGTCGAGAACGTCTGGCAGGCGGACCGCTGGGACAGCGCGGCCCCCGAGGCGCGCGCGGCGCTCAAGGCCCGACAGGGCGTGGCCTACCCGATGATGGAGGGCGTGGACGTGTTCGGCGAGGACGGCGCGCCCGTTCCCGCCGACGGCGAGACGCAGGGCGAGGTGGCGATGCGCGGCAACGCGGTGATGAAGGGCTACCTCCGCAACCCCGAGGCCACCGCCGAGGCGTTCCGGGGCGGCTGGTTCCGCTCGGGGGACCTGGCCGTGAAGCACCCCGACGGCTACGTCGAGATCCGCGACCGGGCCAAGGACATCATCATCTCGGGTGGCGAGAACGTCAGCAGCGTCGAGGTCGAGGGCGCGCTGATGCACCACGACGCGGTCTCGCTCTGCGCCGTGGTGGCCCAGCCCGACGACAAATGGGGCGAGGTGCCGTGCGCCTTCGTGGAGCTGCGCGACGGGGCCGAGGCCTCCGAGGCCGAGCTGATCGCCTTCGCGCGCGCGCGCCTCGCGGGCTTCAAGACACCCAAGCGCGTCGTGTTCGGCCCCCTGCCCAAGACCTCCACCGGCAAGGTGCAGAAGTTCGAGCTCAGGGCGGGCCTGCGCCGGTGACCGCGATCGACGGGCTGGAGCGGCTCGAGACCACCGCGCTCTGGCGCCCCGCGCCGGATGCCGAGGCGCGCGCGGTCTACGTGTCCATCGGCGAGGCGGAGCTGCGGGTGTTCGGCGACGACGAGGCGGCGCTGTCGCACTGGTCGCTGCCCGCCATCCGGCGGCTCAACCCCGGCGTCGTTCCCGCGCGCTACGCGCCGGGCGGCTCGGCCGACGAGGAGCTGAGCATCGACGAGAGCGCGATGATCGACGCGCTGGAGCGGGTGCTGGCGGCGGTGGAGCGGGGGCGCCCCCATCCGGGCCGCCTGCGTTGGCTGCTGGTCGCCGCCGCTCTCGGGATCGGCGGGCTGGTAGCGGCGTTCTGGATGCCATCCGCCTTGCGCGAACGGGCGGCGGTCCTCCTGCCCCCCGTGCAGCGCGAGGAGATCGGCGACCGGCTGCTGACGGAGTTGTCCGCCCTGACCGGCCCCCCCTGCACCGGCGTGCTGGGCCAGGAGGCGCTCGACCGCCTGCGCGAGCGCATCCTGCCCACCACGCCCGTGCGCCTGCGGGTGGTGCGCGACCTGCCGATCCCCGCGCTCGCGCTGCCGGGGGACATCCTGCTGGTGTCCAACGAAACCCTGCTGGCGCAGGACGACCCGGCCATCGCCGCGGGTCACGTGCTGGCCACCCGCGTCAGCGCCGCGGCCGCGCCGCCCCTGGCAGCCTTCCTGGAGGGGATCGGGCTGCGGGGCATCGCCTCGTTGCTGACCTCGGGACAGGTGCCGCCCGTGGCCTATGCGCGGCACATCGAGTCGCTGCTGCTCGACCCGCCCGCGCTCGCGCCCGCGTCGGTGCTACGGCCGGCCTTCTCGCAGGCGCGGCTCGACTGGGCGCCCTGGGCGGCGGCGGTGGGTCTGGATGCGGGCTCGGGCGCGGGGCCCGGGGCGATGCCGCCGGCGCTCGACGACACGGACTGGCAGAGCCTTCGCGGCATCTGCGAGTAGGCTGCAGGCCGCCCCGCGGGGCGGCCCGAAGATGCGGTCAGTCGGCGACCACGATCACGCGGCGCAGGCGGCGCGGCACGCCGTTGGTCCAGACCGCCTGGGACTGCAGGTCGCCCTGCAGCGTGCGGGGGCCGCGCAGCGGGTTCAGCCGCCCGTCGCGCCATGCCATGCGGTAGCCCCGCGGCGGCGTCGCCGTGGAGAACGTCGTGCGGGCCGCGGGCACCACGACGGGTGCGGCGACCCCGCGGGACGAGCGGTCGGTGCGCAGGCCGGCGCACTGGAGGTCCGCCCCGAGCGCGCAGCCGGCGGCGCGCGGCGAGGGCGTCGTGGGATCGACGCGCAGCGCGTTGGCGGGGCGCGCGACGCGCACCACGGTCTGCTCGGTCAGCGGCAGCCGTCGCGCCACGGCGCCGTCCGGCGCGCGGCGCACCACGAAGCCCTGCCGCTGGAGCGCCACGATGCAGGCGCGCGAAGCGCGCGCGGCTCCGCCATCGTCCGCGCGGACGTCGCCGCAGGCCCGCGGCAGGCCGCTCGGGTCCACGGCGGGGCCGGCGGCCATCGCCTTCACCGCGGGGCGCCGCGCGACCGCCGCCTGGCGGCGAACGGCGCGGGCCGGTGCGGCTGCGGCGGCGACCGGCGTGGCCCGCGGCGCGTCGGGCGCAACCGCGGCCGCGGGCGCGCCGGGGCGCGAGGGCGCCGCGGAGGCGATGCGGCGCGGCGCGGCGGGCGCGGGCGCCCGGCGGATCACCGGCTCCGCCTCGGCGACAGCCGCCGCCGGAGGAGCCGCGGGACGCTCGGTCGCCACGACCGCGTCGGGCGCCGCTTCCGGCCGCGCACCGGCGAAGGTCGGCTCCCGTCCGCAGACCACGGAGCGGTCGCGGGCCACGCGCGGCACGTAGCGCACCGCGTCGCCCACGCCGGCGCGGATGAACACGCAGCCCTCGCTGTCGACGTACTCGCGTCCGTCGAAGCCGGCGGGCGGCGGCTCGGCCGGGCCGTCGGTGTTTCGGATGGTCCGGTCCTGCGCCGCGGCGCAGGTGGTCAGGGCCAGCAGCGCGCAGGCTGCGGCGGTCAGGGTTTCCCTGATCATCATTGGTTCTGCTCTCCTCAGGCCGTCCCCCCGGACGGTCGCGAGGACTGTGGCGCCCCGTCCCGGGCCTGTAAACCCTAGGGCAACCTGCGCCTACTTCGTGCCGAACATCCTGTCGCCCGCATCCCCCAGTCCGGGCACGATGTAGCCGTGCTCGTTCAGGCGCTCGTCGATCGCGGCTGTGACGATGGGCACGTCGGGATGGGCCTCCTCCATGCGCGCGATGCCCTCGGGCGCTGCGAGCAGGCACAGGAAGCGGATGTCGGTCGCACCGGCCTCCTTCAGCTTCGTGATGGCCGCCACCGAGGAGTTGCCCGTGGCCAGCATCGGGTCGACCGCGATCACCAGCCGCTCGCCCAAGTGGTCGGGCACCTTGAAGTAGTACTCCACCGGCTCCAGCGTCGTCTCGTCGCGGTAGAGGCCCACGAAGCCGACGCGGGCGCTCGGCACCAGCTCCAGGATGCCGTCGAGCAGCCCGTTGCCCGCGCGCAGGATCGACACCAGCGCCAGCTTGCGGCCCGCCAGCGTCGGCGCCTCCATCGGCGCGACGGGCGTCTCGATGTGCTTGGTCTCCATCGCGAGGTCGCGGGTGATCTCGTAGGCGAGCAGCTGCGAGATCTCGCGCAGGAGCTGGCGGAACACGGCGGTGGGGGTGTCCCGCTCGCGCATGATGGTCAGCTTGTGCTGGATCAGCGGGTGGGTGACGTGGGTGACGTGGCTCACGGGAAGGTCTCCAGCAGCTTGGCGCGGGTGGCGTCGTCGCAGAAGGCGGCCTCGGCCGAGATGCGGTTCAGGGCGCGGAAGTCGTCCTCGGTCCAGCCGAAGGCCTCGGCTAGCGCGTCGTACTCGCGCGTCATGGTGGTGCCGAAGAACGGCGGGTCGTCGGTGGAGACGGTCACCTTCACGCCCCTGTCCCGCAGGCGCTCGATGGGGTGGCGGCGCACGTCCTCGTAGAGCCCGAGGCGCACGTTCGACAGCGGGCAGACCTCCAGCACCACGCCGTCCTCGGCCAAGCGGTCGACGAGGGCCAGGTCCTCGATGCTGCGCACCCCGTGGCCGAGGCGCGAGGGGCGCAAGGCCAGCGCGTCGCGCACGCTCTCGGGGCCGCCGAACTCGCCGGCGTGGACGGTGATGCCCAGGCCCGCCTCGCGCGCGCAGTCGAACGCCCAGGCGAAGTCGGCGGCCTTCCCCATCCCCTCGTCGCCGCCCATGCCCCATCCCGTGACGAAGCGGCCCGCGGTCTCAGCGGCGCAGCGGGCGGTCTCCCTGGCGGCGTCGGGGCCGAAGTGGCGGATGCAGGTGACGATGCCGCGCATCTCGATCTCCGGCACGGCGGCGGCGGCCTCCTCGATGGCGGCGAGGTACTCGGCCCAGGCGCCCCGGTCGCGCCCGCCGCAGAAGTCGGGCGACAGGAACGCCTCGGTGTAGATCACCCCGTGGCTCGCGCTCTCCTCCAGCACGGCGCGGGTGAGGCGCGCGAACTCCTCGGGCCCGCGCAGCACCGAGGTGGCGCCCTCGTAGGTGCGCAGGAACTGCCGGAAGTCCTCGAAGCGGTAGTCGCCGCGCTCGTCGAACAGGGCGTCGAGCCGGGTGCCCTGCTCGGAGGCCAGACCGCGGATGAAGGCGGGCGGCGCGGCGCCCTCGAGGTGGAGGTGCAGCTCGGTCTTGGGGATCACAGGAAGCTCCGTCCGGGGCCGACGGCGGGCACGCCGAGATGGTCGCAGACCGAGGCGGCCACATCCGCGAAGGCGACCAGCCCCGCCTCGCCCGCGGGCGCGCCGGCGACGAGCACGGGCACACGCTCGCGCGTGTGGTCGGAGCCGCGGAAGGTCGGGTCGTTGCCGTGGTCGGCGGTGAGGATCAGCCGGTCGCCCTCGCGCATGGCGCCAAGTATCGCAGGCAGGCAGCCGTCGAACCACTCCAGATGCCCGGCGTAGCCGGCGGGGTCGCGGCGGTGGCCGAAGTCGCTGTCGAACTGCACGAAGTTGGCGAAGGTGAGCGAGCCGTCGGGCATGTCGCGGATCGCGTCCTCCAGGTGCCGCATAAGGGCGGCGTCCGGTCCTTTGGCCACCGTTTCGATGCCGCGCATGGAGAAGATGTCGCCGATCTTGCCGATGGCGTGGACCCGGCGCCCGGCCCCCTGCACCGCGTCGCAGAGCGTCGGCGCGGGCGGCATGATGGCGAAGTCCTTGCGGTTCGGCGTGCGTTCCCACGGCCCCTCGCCGATGAACGGGCGCGCGATGACGCGGCCCACGCGCATCTCGTGCAGCGTCGGCGCGAGGGCCTTGCAGAGGTCGAGGAGGCGTTGGAGGCCGAAGTGCTCCTCGTGAGCGGCGATCTGGAACACGCTGTCCACGGAGGTGTAGCAGATCGGCCAGCCGGTGCGGATGTGCGCCTCGGCCTCGTCCTCGATGATCAGGGTGCCGGACGCGTGACGGTTGCCGAGGATGCCGGCGGTCCCGGCCTCGCGGCAGACCAGCGCGACCAGCTCGGGCGGGAAGCACGGCTCGGTGTCCGGGAAGTAGGTCCATTCCCACGGCACCGGCAGGCCCGCCAGCTCCCAGTGGCCCGAGGGCGTGTCCTTGCCCCGGCTCACCTCGGTGGCGGCGCCCCAGAGCGCCTCCGGCTCGGCGTCCATCCCCGGCGTCCCGGCCCCCGAGGCGAGGCGCACGGCCGCCCCGAGGCCCAGCCGGTCCATGTTCGGCAGGCGCAGCGGTCCCTCGGGGCGCTCGGTGGCGCACCACTGGGCGACGTGGGCCAGCGTGTTGGCGCCCTCGTCTCCGAACTCGGCGGCGTCGGGGGCGCCGCCGCAGCCCACGGAGTCGAGCACGGCCAGGAAGACGCGGCTCATCGGATCACCTCGCGGATCAGCTCGGGGGCGGTGACGGCGCGGGTCGCCAGCTCGATCGCGTCGGCGACGCGGCCCGCGGCCTCCTCGGCCTCGTCGGGGTCGGCGGCGTGGACGCGGGCGATGGGCTGGCCTTCGGTCACCACGGCGCCGATCTGGGCGATGTGACTGATGCCGACCGTGGGGTCGATGCGGTCGTCCTCGCGCCGGCGCCCGCCGCCGAGGTCGACCACGATCTCGCCCAGTGCCCGGGTGTCGATGCTGCCGATCACGCCCGGCGCGTCGGCCCGCAGCTCGGCCACGACGGGGGCGGCCGGCAGGCGGTCGCGCCAGCGGTCGGGGAAGTCCGAGGGGCCGCCCTGGGCGTGCACCATGCGGCCGAAGCGCTCGGCGGCGGCGCCCGAGGCGAGGGCCGAGCCGATGCGCGCGGCGCCCTCCTCGCTGTCGGCGACGAGGCCGCAGAGCGCGAGGCACTCGCCCCCGAGAGCCTTCGTCAGCGCCACGAGGCGCGTGGACGGGCGCCCGCCGGGATCGGTCAGCGCCTCCATGGCGGCGATCACCTCGAGCGCGTTGCCGGCGGCGGTGGCGGCGGGCTGGCTCATGTCGGTCAGGATCGCGGAGGTCATCACCCCCGCCGCCTGCGCCGTCTCGGCGAGGTCGCGGGCGAGCGCGGCGGCCGCGGCGGGGTCGGGCATCAGCGCGCCGGAGCCGGTCTTCACGTCGAGCACGAGCGCCTCCAGCCCCTCGGCCAGCTTCTTCGACAGGATCGACGCGACGATCAGGTCGGTGCTCTCCACGGTGCCGGTCACGTCGCGCACGGCGTAGAGGCGGCGGTCGGCGGGGGCGATGTCCTCGGAGGCCGAGCAGATCACGCAGCCCACCTCGGCCACGATGCGCTGGAGCACGTCGGTCTGCAGGTCGGCGCGGAAGCCGGGGATCGCCGACAGCTTGTCGAGCGTGCCGCCGGTGTGCCCGAGCCCGCGTCCCGAGATCATCGGGACATAGACCCCGCAGGCGGCCAGCGCGGGCGCGAGCACGAGGCTTACGCAATCGCCCACCCCGCCCGTGGAATGCTTGTCGGCCACGGGGCCGTCCACGTCCCATTCCAGCACCTGGCCGGTGTCGCGCATGGCGCGGGTCAGGGCCGCGCGCGCGTCCGCCGTCAGAGGAGCGCGGCAGATGCCCATGGCGAAGGCGCCCGCCTGCGCGTCGGAGACCGAGCCGTCGGCGAGGCCGTCCGCGAACTCGGCCAGCGCCCGGCGCCCCGGCGCGCGCCCCTGCCGCAGGGCAGCGAGCGTGTCGCGGACGCTCACGCGCCCTCCATGTGCGCCGCGCCGAAGGCCCCCGGCAGCAGCGCCGCCACGGTGGTGCGCCGCTCGGCGCCGTCCACGGTGGCCAGCGTCACCGGCACGTCGCCGCCCGCGAACTCCGCCAGCTTCTGGCGGCAGCCGCCGCAGGGGGGCACGGGGTCGGGCGAGCCGGCGACAACGTAGGCCTCGGCGATCCGGCGCTCGCCAGCGGCGACCATCGCGGCGATGGCGCCGGCCTCGGCGCAGGTGCCCTCGGGGTAGGCGACGTTCTCGACGTTGCAGCCCAGGAAGACCGCGCCCGAGGTGGTGCGGATCGCGGCGCCGACGTGGAAGCCGCTGTAGGGTGCGTGGGCGTTCTCGCGCACGGCGAGCGCGGCGCGGCGCAGGTCTTCGGTGTCGCTCATCGCCGGTCCTCCATCCCCCGCTTGCTAGGCGCGCGGCCCGGCGGGGGCAAGGCGGGGCCTACTCGGCGGCCAGAGCCGGAGCCAGCCGCCCCGCGCGCCAGTCGCGGCAGGCCTGCCCGAAGGCCTCGAACAGGGGGCGCGAGACCGGATCGGCGGCGGCGTTCCACTCGGGGTGCCACTGAACGGCCAGCGCGAAGCCCGGGGCGCCGTCGACGTAGATCGCCTCGGGCGTCCCGTCGGGCGCGCGGCCGTCGATCACGACGCGGGCGCCGGCCTCGTCGATGCCCTGCCCGTGCAGCGTGTTCGTCATCACCCGGTCGCTGCCGAAGATGCGTGCGAAGGGGCCGCCGGGCGTCAGCGTCACCTCGTGACGCAGCGCGAACTTCTCCTCGAGCGTGCCGTCGGGCGGCATGCGGTGGTTGCTGCGCCCCGGCAGGTCGCGGATCTCGGGGTGGAGCGTCGAGCCCATCGCCACCGCGACCTCCTGGAAGCCCCGGCAGAGGCCAAGCACGGGCTGCCCCCGCTCGACGCAGGCGCGCACGAGGGGCAGCGCCACGCGGTCGCGGTTCCGGTCGAAGGCGCCGTGGGCGGGCGTGGCCTCGTGGCCGTACTCCTCGGGGTGGACGTTGGGCCGGCCGCCGGTGAGCAGGAAGCCGTCGAACGTGTCCAGCAGCTCGTCCAGCGGCGAGACGGCGGGATCGGCCGGGAAGCACAGCGCCATGCAGTCCGAGACCTGCGCCACCGCCTCGGTGTTCGACGCGCCGTTGGCGTGGGCCGGGTACTGGTCGTTCAGGAGGTAGGCATTCGAGATGATGCCGACGATGGGTCTGCGTGTCATGGCCCCGAGGAATAACGGCACCCGGCCCTCGCGGGAAGCCCGCCGGGGGTGCGCGGGCGCACAGGCGGGCCGCCGTGTGGCCGGGGGGCCTATGGCTCGCCGGTCAGGCCCGCCGCCTCGATCCCGGCCATGCCCGCCGCCTGGTCGTTGTCGGAGCTGTCGCCCGTGACGCCCACGGCGCCGATGACGTTGCCCTTCGCGTCCCGCACGAGGATGCCGCCGGGCACGGGGATCACCGCGCCGCCGAAGGCGCCGTTGGCGGCGGTCATGAAGTAGGCTTGCGCCTCGGCGCGGGCCATCTGCGCCTGCCCCGCCATGCCCAGCATCACGGCGCCGTAGGCCTTGCCGTGGGCGATCGCGTAGCGCCCGGGGCTGGCGCCGTCCTCGCGCTCGAAGGCGCGGGGGTGGCCACCGGCGTCGAGCACCACGACCGAGAGGGGCTTCAGATCCATCTCGCGCGCCTTGGCGAAGGCGTTCTTGATGATGGCGCGCGCGCGGCGCAGCGGGATGTCGGTCATGGGGTCCTCCGAGGGGCTTGGGGGCGTGTTACGAGTGGCGCGCGGGCGCGGCCAGCGTCACCAGCGGCGGGTGCGGGCGAAATACCGCTCGGCCTCGGGGCCGAAGGCGGCCCGCAGCGCCGCCTCCTCGCCGCGCACGAAGCGTTGCGTGATCACCGCGACGAAGGCACCCGCCAGCAGGAGCGCGGCGAGCGTGCCGAACATCGCAGCGAGGCCCAGCAGCACGAGGGCCATCGCCGAGTAGATCGGGTTGCGGTTCACGCGGTACGGGCCTTCGACGATCAGCGCGGTGGGCCGCTCGCGGGGCATGATCGGCGTGCGCTTGTGCCGGAACCACCACGCCGACCACGCGGCGAGGGCGAGGCCCGCGAGCGCCAGCGCCCCGCCCAGCGCGTCGAGCCACGCGGCGTCGACGCGCACCAGCGGCACGACGGCCGAGGCCGCCCACTGGGCGAGCGCCGTGCCCGCCGCCCAGACGGGCGGCAGGTCGGGGAAGCCGTGCAGATGGCTCACCGGGCGGCCTTGGCCTCCTGCCGGCGGCGGTGGAGTACCGGCTCGGTGTAGCCCGAGGGTTGCGCACGGCCCTCGAACACCAGATCGCAAGCGGCCTTGAAGGCGACGCCGTCGAAGTCCGGCGCCATGGCCCGGTAGGTCGGGTCGTCCGCGTTCTGGGCGTCCACCTTGGCCGCCATGCGCTTCATGGCCTCCATCGTCGTGTCCCGGTCGATCACGCCGTGGTGCAGCCAGTTGGCCAGCGCCTGGCTGGAGATGCGGCAGGTGGCGCGGTCCTCCATCAGGCCGACGTCGTGGATGTCGGGCACCTTGGAACAGCCCACGCCCGCGTCGACCCAGCGCACCACGTAGCCGAGGATGCCCTGGGCGTTGTTCTCGACCTCGGCGCGCACCTCCTCGTCCGACAGGTTGCGGCCCTCCATCACGGGGATGGTCAGGAGGTCGTCCAGCGTGCCCCGCGCGCCGCCGGCGGCCAGCTCGTCCTGCCGGGCCATCACGTCGACCTCGTGGTAGTGCGTGGCGTGGAGCGTGGCCGCGGTGGGCGACGGGACCCAGGCGCAGGTGGCACCCGATTGCGGGTGGCCGACCTTCTCGCGCAGCATAGCCTCCATGCGGTCGGGCATGGCCCACATGCCCTTGCCGATCTGCGCCCGGCCCTTCAGCCCGCACGCGAGACCGATGTCCACGTTGCGGTCCTCGTAGGCCTCGATCCAGGGGGTCGACTTCATCTCGCCCTTGGGCAGCATCGGCCCCGCCTCCATGGAGGTGTGGATCTCGTCGCCCGTCCGGTCGAGAAAACCGGTGTTGATGAACGCCACCCGCTCGCGCGCGGCGTGGATGCAGGCGGCGAGGTTGGCGGAGGTGCGGCGCTCCTCGTCCATGATGCCCAGCTTCACGGTGTTGCGCGGCAGGCCGAGCATGGCCTCCACGCGGTCGAAGATCTCGACCGCGAAGGCGACCTCCTCGGGGCCGTGCATCTTGGGCTTCACCACGTAGACGCTGCCGTGGTGGGAGTTGCGGGGGCCGTCCGTCTTGGCGATGTCGTGCATCGCGCAGAGCGTGGTGACGGCGGCGTCCATCAGGCCCTCGGGCACCTCGGCGCCGTCGAAGGTCACGGCGGGGTTGGTCATCAGGTGGCCGACGTTGCGCACCAGCATGAGGGCGCGGCCCTTCACGACGAGGACGCCGCCCCCCGGAGCGTTGAACTCCATGTCGGGGTTGAGCGCGCGGGTGAAGGTGCCGCCGCCCTTGGCCACCTCCTCGGTCAGGTCGCCGCGCATCAGGCCGAGCCAGTTGCCGTAGGCCAGAACCTTGTCCTCGGCGTCGACGCAGGCGACCGAGTCCTCGCAGTCCATGATGGCCGACACGGCGGATTCCAGATGCACGGCGTCCAGCCCCGCGGGGTCGTCCTTGCCGATGGCCCCATCGGGGGCGACCACGAGCACGATGCCGAGGCCGTTGTGGCGCAGGAGGATGCGGAGCGTGTCGCCGTCGCGGACCCAACCCTCGTAGGCCGCCGGGTCGCGCAGGGCGACGTCGCCCGAGGCGGTGCGCAGACGGAGGGCGCCGCCTTCCTCCGCGATGGCGGTGAGGTCGCGCCACGCCGCCCCGTCCAGCGGCACGGCGCGGTCGAGGAAGCCCTTGGCGCGGTCGATCACGCGCGCGCCGCGGGCGGCGTCGTAGCCCCGCCCCTCGGGCAGGTCGCCCAGCGCGTCGGTGCCGTAGAGCGCGTCGTAGAGGTTGCCCCAGCGGGCGTTGGCCGCGTTCAGCGCGTAGCGGGCGTTGGTGATCGGCACCACGAGCTGGGGGCCGGAAGTGGAGGCGATCTCGGGGTCGACGTTGGTGGTCTCTATGGTGAAGGCGGGGGCTTCCGAAACCAGGTATCCGATGCGCTCGAGGAACGCGCGGTAGGCGGCGCCGTCGCGCACGGGGCCGGGGTTCGCGCGGTGCCAGGCGTCGATCTGCGCCTGCAGGTCCGCGCGCTTGGCCAGCAACTCCGCGTTGCGCGGCGCGAGGTCGCGGACCAGCGCGGCGAAGCCCTCCCAGAAGCGGTCCGCCTCGACGCCGGTGCCCGGCAGGGCCCGGTCCTCGACGAAGCGGGCGAGTTCCTCGGCGACCTGCAGGCCGGCCTTGTCCACATGGCGCATCGGGGTCTCCCTCGGGGTTGGATCGCCCCGGCGTAGCGCGGGGCGCGGAGCGGGGCAATCGGGATTGGTCAGGTTTTCTTACCACGCTCCCGGCGGCAGCGGTCCGAGCAGTAGCGCACCTCGTCCCACACCGCGGCCCACTTGCGGCGCCAGGCGAAGGGGCGGCCGCAGGTGGCGCAGGTCTTGGCGGGGAGGTCGGCCTTTCGGCGCATGGGGGGCATGGGCGGGTCCGTGCATCGGTGCGGAGGCGGAACGCGCAACGGGGCGATTTGGTGCCGTGGTGCGGGGGGCGCCCCCCGTACACCCCCCGTACACCCCCCGTGCACCCCCCGTGCACACGAGCGTGCGCCGGCCGAGGGAGCGATCCGCTGCGGCGGGTGCCGCAAGCGCGGCCCCGCAGGCGCCCCCCGTTGCGCGCCCCCGGCGGCGGGCCTACCCATGCCGCCCAAAGGAGCCTCTCCATGCGCGACGCCGCCCCCGCCTCCCCGTCCGAGACCGTCTACTTGAAGGACTACGCCCCGCCCCCCGTCGCGGTGCGCCACGTCGCCCTGCGCTTCCGCCTCGACCCCGAGGCGACGCGGGTGGTCGCGCGGCTGGACTGCGAGCGGACCGGGGACGGCCCGATGGTGCTCGACGGCGAGGGGCTGAAGACGCTGCGGGTGGAGATCGACGGCGCCGCCCTGCCCTTCGCGGACCTCATCGACGGCCACCGCATGACGATCCCGGAGACCCCTGACCGCTTCGTGCTGGAGACCGAGGTCGAGATCGCGCCGGTCCGCAACAAGGCGCTGTCGGGGCTCTACATGTCGAACGGCATGTACTGCACCCAGTGCGAGGCCGAGGGCTTCCGCCGCATCACCTGGATGCTGGATCGCCCCGACGTCATGGCGACCTACGACGTGGAGATCGAGGCGGACCTGCCGGTCCGTCTCTCGAACGGCGACGAGGCGGGGCCGGGCCGGTGGCACGACCCGTGGCCGAAGCCGACCTACCTGTTCGCGCTGGTCGCCGGGAACCTGGTCGCCACCTCGGACCGGTTCACCACCATGGAGGGGCGCGACGTGGCGCTGAACGTCTGGGTGCGCCCGGGCGACGAGGGGCGCACGGGCTTCGCGATGGACGCCCTCAAGCGCTCGATGCTCTGGGACGAGCGGGTCTGGGGCCGGGCCTACGACCTGTCGGTGTTCAACGTCGTGGCCGTGGACGACTTCAACATGGGAGCGATGGAGAACAAGGGGCTCAACGTCTTCAACGCCTCCTACGTGCTGGCCTCGCCCGAGACCGCCACGGATACCGACTACGCCTTCGTGGAGCGCATCGTCGCGCACGAGTACTTCCACAACTGGACCGGCAATCGCATCACCTGTCGCGACTGGTTCCAGCTGTGCCTGAAGGAGGGGCTGACGGTCTATCGCGACCAGCAGTTCATGGCCGACACGCGCTCCGCCCCGGTGCAGCGGATCGGCGAGGTGCTGACGTTGCGCGCGCGCCAGTTCCGCGAGGATGCCGGCCCGCTGGCCCATCCGGTGCGGCCCGAGAGCTTCGTGGAGATCAACAACTTCTACACCGCCACCGTCTACGAGAAGGGCGCCGAGGTGATCCGCATGCTGCGCGTGCTGGTGGGCGACGCTGCGTTCGAGCGCGGCGCGCAGCTCTACTTCGAGCGCCACGACGGCGAGGCCTGCACGATCGAGGACTGGCTCGCCTGCTTCGAGGAGGCGTCGGGGCGGGACCTCGCGCAGTTCGCGCTGTGGTACAGCCAGGCCGGCACGCCGCGCGTCACGGTGCGCGAGAGCTTCGCGGACGGCACGTATCGCCTCGAGTTCGGACAGGCCGTGCCGCCGACGCCGGGCCAGACCGAGAAGCGTCCGATGGTGATCCCCCTCGCCTTCGGCCTCCTGTCCGAGGACGGGCGGGAGATCGCCCCGACCCAGGTCTTCGAGCTGACCGAAGCGACGGGTTCGTTGGAGATCGCCGTGGCCGAGCGCCCCGTGCCGTCGATGCTGCGGGGGTTCTCGGCGCCCGTGATCCTGGATGCCGGGCAGTCCGACGCCGACCGGCTGGTGCTGCTGGCCCATGACACCGATCCCTTCGCCCGCTGGGAGGCGGGGCGCGCGCTGTCCAAGGACCGTCTGGTGCGCCACGCCGCCGAGGGACGCGCCTTCGACGCGGGCTGGCTGGACGCTATGCACCGGGTCGCGACCGACGCGGAGGCGGACCCGGCCTTCCGCGCGCTCGCCCTGTCGCTGCCGAGCGAGGACGATCTGGCGCAGGCGGTGCACGAGGCGGGCGTGGTGCCCGACCCGGACCGCATCCGCGCCACCCGCGAGGCGGCGCAGCGCGCGCTGGCGGAGCGGCTCGGGGACGACCTCGACGCGTTGCGGGCGGCGTGCCGCGTGAAGGTGCCCTACTCGCCGGATGCGGCGGACGCGGGGCGGCGGAGCCTCGCGGGGGTGCTCCTGCGCCTCCGCACGCGGCTCGACGGCGGGGAGGCCGCGCGCGTGGCCTATGCCGAGGCCGACAACATGACCGACCGGATGGCGGCCTTCGCCTGCCTCCTGGAGGCGGGCGACCCGTCCGTGGCGGCGGCGTTCGAGGCGGACTGGCGCCACGACCGGCTGGTGATGGACAAGTGGTTCTCGGCGCAGGTCAGCCACGCCGCGCCCGACGTGGCCGTCGCGGTTGCCGAGACGCTGATCCGGCGACCGGACTTCGACCCGTCGAACCCGAACCGCTTCCGCGCCGTGATCGGGGCGCTGGCGGGCAACATGGCCGGGTTCCACCGCGCGGACGGGTCGGGCTACCGCTTCGTGGCGGAGCGGCTGGTCGAGATGGACGCGACGAACCCGCAGATGGCCGCGCGCCTGAGCAGCGCCTTCTCGACCCGGGCGCTGTGGGACGCGGACCGGCAGGCGATGATGCGCGACGCGCTGGAGCAGCTGGCCCGCGAGGCCGGAAGCCGCGACCTGCGCGAGATGGTCGGGCGGATGCTGGCCGATTGACGCGGCGTCGGGGGCGTGCAACGGCGCCTCGCGGTTGCACGGTGGGCGAAGTGCGGCAGGGTGTGGGCATCCAAGGGAGGATGCCCATGAAACTCGCCACCTTCGCCCTGTGCGTCGCCGCCACGCCGCTGGCCGCCCAGAACCGCATCGACGAGATCCGCCCCGACGCGCCGGAGCTCGCGCCGCACGGAAGCCTGCCCGTCGGCGTGCAGACGATGGAGTTCACCGACCCGGGACGCATCGACGTGGTGAACGCCACCGAGGCCGAGGCCCCGACCTACGACCGCACGCTGGTCGCCGAGGTCTGGTACCCGGCCGCCGAGGGCACCGAGGCGGGCGGCACCTACACCGCGCTGCTGCGCGACGGGGTGACGGAGGTCTCGCTGGAGGGGATCGCGGCGCGGGACGCCGCGCCGGCGGAAGGCTCGTATCCCCTCGTCCTGATCTCGCACGGCTACCCGGGCAACCGGTTCCTGCTGAGCCACCTCGGCGAGAACCTGGCATCCAAGGGCTACGTGGTGGCCTCGCTCGACCATCCGGATTCGACCTACGACGACCAGACCGCCTTTCCCTCGACGCTGGCGAACCGGCCCGTGGACCAGGCCTTCGCGGTGGACGCGCTGCAGGCACTGGAGGGGCCGGTGGGCGCGATCATCGACGACGACCGGGTGGGCGTGGTGGGCTACTCGATGGGCGGCTACGGGGCGCTGATCTACGCGGGCGGCGGGCTGTCGCAAGCTGCCGTGGACCGGCGCGAGCCGGCGGCGTTCAACGCGCCGGGCGACCTCTTGGCGCGCAACCTCGCGGGCAGCGAGAGCCACGCCGCGCTGGCGGACGAGGCCGTCCGGGCCGTGGTCGCCATCGGGCCATGGGGGCGCAACCGCGACTTCTGGGACGCCGAGGGGCTGGCGGGGGTCTCGAAGCCGCTGATGATCGTGGCCGGCTCGGTGGACGACGTGTCGGAGTACCCGGCGATGCGTTCGATCTTCGAGGAGACCACGGGCACGGACCGCCTACTGCTGACCTTCGAGAACGCCAACCACAACGCCGCCGCGCCGATGCCCGCGCCCGCCGAGAGCTACGAGGTGTCCGAGGCCTTGGGGCGCAAGACGTTCGACCACTACGGCGACGCGGTCTGGGACACGGTGCGGATGAACAACGTGCTGGCCCACTTCGTGACGGCGTTCATGGACACCCACGTGAAGGGCGAGGCGGACAAGGCCGCGTTCCTCGACGTGGCCGTGGAGGAGGCCGCGGAGGGCGTCGTGGACCGGGCCGAGGACGGATCCGAGAACGCCGGCCACACCTACTGGCCGGGATTCCCGGACCGGACGGCGGTGGGCCTGCGGCTGGAACGGCGCGCGGCCGGGGAGTAGGTCGCGGGCCGCGGAAACGGCGGCCGGGCGGCGGGCACGGGCTGCGCCGCGCGCCCGCCGGTGCGGTGCCCGGACGGGGGCGCGGGGGGCGCCCCCGCGTAATTTGTGCTAGCCTCGGGGGGTCTTGCGACATACCTCACCCGCACGGCAGGGGGTTTCCCTGCGACGGCCATGCGAAAGGAAGCGCCATGCGCGACCGTCTCGACCCGCTGATCGCCGAGCGCGCCCCCTGGTTGTTCCGCGGCGGACTGGCCGCCCGCTCCGCCTGGGTGGTTCTCGGCCGGCTGCTGGCCTACGAGCGCTCGGTCGAGATCGGCACGCACTACGTGGACCGCGCCGTGCCCGAGATCATGGCCGACCTCGCCCGCCGGATCGCGCGCCGCGTCCACGTCACGGGGCTGGAGAACGTGCCGGCGAGCGGCCCGGCCCTCGTGGTCTCGAACCACCCCACCGGCATCGCCGACGGCATCGTCATGCACGACCTGCTGCTGCGCCGGCGCTCCGACGCCTTCTACTACGCCAACAGCGACATCCTGCGGGTGCTGCCCCAGTTCCGCGACATCATCGTGCCCGTCGAGTGGCGCGAGAGCCTGCGCACCATGGCCAAGACGCGCGAGACCATGGCCCAGACGCGGGCCTTCCTCGACGCGGGGCGCCTCGGCGTGATCTTCCCGGCGGGGCGCCTGGCCAAGCGGCGGGGGCTGCGGCTGCACGAGCGGCCCTGGATGGCCTCGGCGGCGATGATCGCGCGCAAGAACGCCCTGCCGGTGATTCCCTGCCACATCCGGGCGCGCAACTCGGCGATGTTCTACGCCTTCGACGCGATCCACCCCACGTTGCGCGACATCACCCTGTTCCACGAGACGCTGAACAAGGACGTGCAGCCCTTCGAGATCTCGTTCGGGCGGCCCATCGACGGGGCGAGCCTGCCGAAGGGCGCAGAGGAGGGGATCGCGGTGCTTCGCGAGGCCACCCTGCGGCTCGGCGACGGGCGCGGCGGCGCGATCGACCTGCGGCGCCACCGCCCCGGCTCGCGGCCCCTGCCCGCCGGAGCCTAGAACACGAAGTGATCGCAGATCGGCCGGGGCGCCGCCGCCGGCGCGACGGGGCGCGCGCCCGCGTGGGCGGGCATCGGCGGCACGGGTGGCGTGGCGTCGTCGGACGAGGCGGCGACGGCGAGGGCGGCGGTGACGCGGTGCATCTCGATCGAGAACATGGGCGGACCTTCCGGGTTCGGGCGCCGGGCGGCGCGGTTGACCCGGGAAGGATGCCGCGCGCGGGGCGGCGGGATTGCGGCACGAGGCCGGTGAAGGTCGGCCCGCAAGATACTGTTTTAGATAATGTTTAGGTATCGGCGACGCGCGGCCCCGGAACGCGAAAGCGCCGCCCCCCTCGTCGGGGGACGGCGCTTTCGAATGGTGCGGTCGAGAAGACTCGAACTTCCACGGGAGTTACCCCACAGCGACCTCAACGCTGCGCGTCTACCAATTCCGCCACGACCGCACGGGTTGGTGCGGGCCTCTTAGCGAAGGGGGGTTTCGGCCTCAAGCGGGAATCTGCGCGCGCGGATCGCTTGCATTCCGGGGCCGTTCGGGCGCTATCGGGCCCCATGTCCCGCGCCCCCGAATGGATCACCGCCCCCGCCCCCGTGCCCTACCCCGAGGCGCTTGCGTTCATGGAGCGGCGGGTGGAGCGCATCCTCGAGGGCACGGCGCCCGAATGCCTGTGGCTGCTGGAGCATCCGCCGCTCTACACCGCCGGCACGTCGGCGCGCCCCGAGGACCTCCATGCGCCGGACCGCTTCCCGGTCTTTGAGGCGCGGCGCGGCGGGCAGTACACCTATCACGGGCCGGGGCAGCGCGTGGTCTACGCGATGCTGGACGTCGGGAATCGCGGCCGCGACGTGCGCCGCTTCGTGGAGACGCTGGAGGGCTGGGTGATCGCCGCGCTCGCGGAGTTCGGGCTGCGGGGGCACATCCGCGCTGGGCGCGTGGGCGTGTGGATCGAGCGGCCCGACCTCGCCCCCCTGCCCGACGGCACGCCGCGCGAGGACAAGATCGCCGCCATCGGCATCCGGCTTCGGCGCTGGGTCAGCTTCCACGGGATCAGCATCAACGTGGAGCCGGACCTCGGCCATTTCGACGGGATCGTGCCCTGCGGCATCCGCGGGCACGGCGTGACTTCGCTGGTGGACCTCGGCCTGCCGGTGGGCATGGCGGATCTGGACGCGGCCCTGCGGCGCACCGCGCCCTGGTAGGCGTTTGCGCGGGCGCAACGCCGCCTGCCGGGGCTCGCCCGGTTTCCGCCACGGATCGGCGCGCCTCGCGCCGCGGTTCACCGGCCCTCTCCTCCCATGGACACTCGCATCATCGCCCGCTTCCTTCGCGACCCCTCGGGCCGGGTCGACCTCGACTTCCTCAGCATGACCGGCGCCGTCGTGGCGCTGACGCTCGCCCTCCTCGGCCTCGCCGACGGCGCGCTGGAGCGCGGGGCCTCGGCCAACGCGGCGACCGCGGTGTCGCCGGTGGCCGCCGCGCCCGCCGAGTAGCGCCGCGCCCGATCACGCGCTCGCGCCTTGATAGGGGGCGCGCGTGCGCCATGTGGCCCGCGGACCCCATTCCCCGAGGCCCCCATGTTCGATTCCTCCCCGCCGCTGCCGGTCGCGATGCGCGGCCTCGCCACGGCGCTCGCCCCCCACGCGCTGCCCCAGGACGTGGTGGGCCGCCGCGCCGAGGAGGTGCTCGGGCCGCGCTACCCGCAGCTCAAGCGCCTGATGACCACCTTCGCCAGCGCCGGGATCGACGCGCGCCGCTCGGTGGTGCCGTTCGAGTGGTTCGACGACCGGAGCATCGGCTGGAAGGAGCGCAACGACGCCTACCTCTCGGGCTGCTCCGCGCTGTTCCGCGACGCGGCCCGCGCGGCCCTGGCCGAGGCCGGGTGGGAGGCGGACGCGGTGGACACGATCGTCACCGTCTCCTCCACCGGCGTCGCCACGCCGACGTTGGAGGCGCTCGTGGCCTCGGAGATGGGCTTTCGCGCCGACGTGCTGCGGGTGCCGGTGTTCGGGCTGGGCTGCGCGGGCGGGGCCTCGGGGCTGTCGGTCGCCGCGCAGCTGGCGCAGGGCGCGCCGGGCACGAAGGTGCTGCTGGTCGTGGTCGAGGCCTGCACCGTCTCGTTCCGCACCGACCGGCTGGAGAAGGCCGACATCATCGCCACCGTGCTCTTCGGCGACGGCGCCGCGGCGGCCTGCCTCGAGTGCGGCGAGGGCGCGGTGACCTGCGCGCCCGGCGCCCAGCACCGCTGGCCCGACACGCTGGGCATCATGGGCTGGGACGTGGACGACGAAGGGCTGGGCGTGGTCTTCGACCGCTCGATCCCCGACTTCGCCACGCGCCACATGGCGGGCGCCGTGGCGGCGTCCTTCGCGCGCATGGGCCGCAGCCGCGCCAGCGTCGACCGGCTGATCTGCCATCCCGGCGGGGCCAAGGTGATCCAGGCGCTCGAATCGTCGCTGGAGCTGGGACAGGGCGCGCTCGACATCGAGCGCGAGGTGCTGCGCGCCCACGGCAACATGAGCGCACCCACGGTGCTGTTCGTGCTCGACGCGGCGATCCGCGCCGGGCGCACGGGCCGGATGATGACGGCCGCGCTGGGCCCGGGCTTCACGGCGAGCTTCGCGCCGGTGGACGTGGCTGCATGACCACGGCGATCCTGTTCCTCGTGTTCCTCGCCGTACAGCGGCTGGCGGAGCTGATGATCGCCCGCCGCAACACCGCGCGCCTCCTGGAGCGCGGCGCCGTGGAGCACGGCGCGGCGCACTACCCGCTGATCGTGGCGATGCACGCGGCGTGGCTGGTGGCGATGGTGGTGCTGGGGTGGGACCAGCCGGTGCACCTGGGATGGCTGGCGGCCTTCGCGGTGCTGCAGGTGCTGCGGGCCTGGGTGCTGGCGACCCTGGGGCCGCGCTGGACCACGCGCATCGTGGTGCTGGACGAGCCCTTGGTGGCGCGGGGTCCGTTCCGGCTGATTCCCCATCCGAACTACGCGGTGGTGATCACCGAGATGTTCGTGGCGCCGATGGTGCTCGGACTCGGCTCGGTGGCGCTGTTCTTCGGGGTGATGAACATCCTCGTGCTGGCGCTGATCCGCATCCCGGCCGAGGCGAAGGCGCTGGCGCCGCTGCGCCGGCGGGACTGAGGCCGGGCGCCCCGCGCCCGCGCGGCCTGCGACGATTTTCCCGCGGCCCGTCCGTTGCCCCGCCCCGCCCCGGGCGATAGAACCTCGCGGGAACACCCAGGGCCGATCCGTGCCCGCCCACCAGCATCGGAGCACGCGAATGGCAGACGCCGCCATCTCGGGCCACGACCACCACGAGAAGCCAGGCTTCTTCACGCGGTGGTTCATGTCCACGAACCACAAGGACATCGGCATCCTCTACCTGATCGTCTCCGGCATCGCCGGATTCATCTCGGTGGCGATGACGGTGTACATGCGCCTCGAGCTCATGGAGCCCGGCGTCCAGTTCATGTGCCTCGAGGGCGCGCGCCTGTGGGCCGCCGAGCCGGGCACCTGCACCCCCAACGGCCACCTGTGGAACGTGCTGATCACGGGCCACGGCATCACCATGATGTTCTTCGTGGTCATCCCCGCGCTGTTCGGCGGCTTCGGCAACTACTTTATGCCGCTGCACATCGGCGCGCCGGACATGGCCTTCCCCCGCCTCAACAACCTGAGCTTCTGGCTGTTCTTCGCGGGCACCTCGCTGGCCGTGCTGTCGCTGTTCGTGCCGGGCGGCAACGGGCAGACCGGCTCGGGCATCGGCTGGGTGCTCTACCCGCCGCTGTCGACCTCCGAGGCGGGCATGTCCACGGACATCGCCATCTTCGCGGTGCACGTCTCGGGCGCCTCGTCGATCCTGGGCGCGATCAACATCATCACCACGTTCCTGAACATGCGCGCGCCGGGCATGACGCTGCACAAGGTGCCGCTGTTCGCCTGGTCGATCTTCGTGACCGCGTGGCTGATCCTTCTGGCCCTGCCCGTGCTGGCCGGCGCCATCACCATGCTGCTGACGGACCGCAACTTCGGGACCACGTTCTTCGACCCCTCGGGCGGCGGCGATCCCCTGCTCTACCAGCACATCCTGTGGTTCTTCGGGCACCCCGAGGTCTACATCGTGATCCTGCCGGCCTTCGGCATCATCTCGCACATCGTGTCGACCTTCTCGAAGAAGCCGATCTTCGGCTACCTGCCGATGGTCTACGCCATGGTCGCCATCGGCGCGCTGGGCTTCGTCGTGTGGGCGCACCACATGTACACCGTGGGCATGTCGCTGACGCAGCAGAGCTACTTCATGGTCGCCACCATGGTGATCGCGGTGCCGACGGGCGTGAAGATCTTCTCGTGGATCGCGACGATGTGGGGCGGCTCGGTGGAGTTCAAGACGCCGATGCTGTTCGCGATCGGCTTCATCTTCCTGTTCACCCTCGGCGGCGTGACCGGCATCGTGCTGAGCCAGGCCGGCATCGACCGCGCCTACCACGACACCTACTACGTGGTCGCGCACTTCCACTACGTGATGTCCCTGGGCGCCGTGTTCGGGATCTTCGCGGGGGTCTACTACTGGATCGGCAAGATGTCGGGCCGGCAGTACCCCGAGTGGGCGGGCAAGGTGCACTTCTGGATCTTCTTCATCGGTGCCAACCTCACCTTCTTCCCGCAGCACTTCCTGGGCCGCCAGGGCATGCCCCGGCGCTACATCGACTACCCGGACGCCTTCGCGCTGTGGCACGAGGTCTCGTCCTGGGGCGCGTTCCTGAGCTTCGCCTCGTTCCTCTTCTTCATCGGCATCGTGGCCTACACGCTCCTGCGCGGCCGCACCGTGGAAGAGCCGGCCTACTGGGGCGAGCACGCCGACACGCTGGAGTGGATCCTGCCGAACCCGCCGCCGGAGCACACCTTCGAGCAGCTTCCCACCCGCGAGGTCTGGGAGCGGCACGCGCACCACTGATGCCGTTCCGCGTCGAGCACAGAAGTCTGGAGGCCCCGGCATCGTCCGGGGCCTCCTCTTGCGTGCTGCGGCTCTCGCTGTGGCCGCACCAGTCGCTGCCGCCCGTGGGCTTCGTCTGGGCCATCGGCGTGGCGCTGGCGGTGATCTCCCTGCCGCTGCTGGCGCTGGTGGGCACGGCGGCGCTCTGGGGCATCCTGCCCTTCGCGCTGGGCGCCGTGGGCATCCTGTGGCTGGCGCTCAAGCGCTCGTGGCGCGACCGCCGGATCCTGGAGACCTTCGCGCTGACCCGCGAGCGGGCGAGCCTGCGCCGCGAGGCCGCGAACGAGGCAGCGCGCGAGTGGGAGGCGAACCCCTACTGGGTCCGCGTGGAGCTGCGCCACGAGGGCGGCCCCGTGGAGGATTACGTCACGCTGGAAGGCGGCCCGAGGGCCGTGGAGATCGGCGCGTTCCTGACCCCCTCCGAGCGGCGCGAGCTGGCAGCCGTGCTGCGCGAGGGGCTGCGGGCGGCGAAGGCCTAGTCGCCCGCGCCCGCCTCGGCGCGGCTCTTGCCGGCGACGTCGTGGGCCAGCACGCTGGCCATGAGGCCGTCGAGGGCGCCGTCGAGCACGCCGCCCGTGTCCGAGGTCTCGAAGCCGGTCCGCAGATCCTTCACCATCTGGTAGGGCTGCAGCACGTAGGAGCGGATCTGGTTGCCCCAGCCCGCCTCGCCCTTGGCCTCGTGGGCGGCGTTGATCTCGGCGTTCCGGCGGTCGAGTTCCAGCTGGTAGAGGCGCGACTTCAGCGCCTTCATGGCGATGTCGCGGTTCTGGTGCTGGGACTTCTCGGAGCTCGTCACCACGATGTTGGTGGGCAGGTGCGTGATCCGCACCGCCGAGTCGGTGGTGTTCACGTGCTGCCCGCCCGCGCCCGAGGAGCGGTAGGTGTCGATGCGGATGTCGTTCGGCTGGACGTCGATCTCGATGTTGTCGTCGACCACCGGGTAGACCCAGACCGAGCAGAAGCTGGTGTGGCGCCGGGCCGACGAGTCGTAGGGCGAGATGCGCACGAGGCGGTGGACGCCCGACTCGCTCTTGAGCCATCCGTAGGCGTTCTTGCCGCTGATCTTGTAGGCGGCGGACTTGATGCCCGCCTCCTCGCCGGGGCTCATGGACTGCAGCTCCACGTCGTAGCCGCGCTTCTCGGCCCAGCGGGTGTACATGCGCGCGAGCATCGCGGCCCAGTCGCAGGACTCGGTGCCGCCGGCGCCGGAGTTGATCTCGAGGAAGGTGTCGTTGCCGTCAGCCTCGCCGTCGAGCAGCGCCTCCAGCTCCTTCTCGGCCGCCACGGCGACCAGCTTGGCGATGGCCGCCTCGGCCTCGGCCACCACCTCCTTGTCGCCTTCCATGTCGCCGAGCTCGATCATCTCGACGTTGTCGGAGGTGTCGCGCTCCAGCGCCTCGATGCCCTCGATGGAGTCCATGAGCTGCTGGCGGTCGCGCATGAGGGTCTGCGCGCGGGCCGGATCGTCCCACAGGGTGGGATCCTCGATCATCGCGTTGAACTCCTCCAGCCGGTGCGGCGCCGTCTCCCAGTCGAGACGGCGCTTGAGCAGGTCCACCGACCGGGCGATCTTCTCGACGTTGGCTTGGACTTCCGCGCGCATGGGGTTCCTCCGAAGGGGTCGAACGGCACCTAAAGGCGCGGCGGGGCGGTCACAAGTCAGGCCGCCGCGATCGCGCGCTCCACCGCCTTCAGCGCCGCCTGCGCCTGCGCGATGTCCGCGCCGCCGCCCTGCGCCATCTCGGGCCGCCCGCCGCCGCCGCGCCCGCCCAAGGCTTCCACGGCGACCTTCACGAGGTCGGGGGCGGTGATGCGGCCCGTCAGGTCCTTGGTCACGCCCACGGCCACCGCCGGCTTGCCGCCCGTGTCCGCGATCAGCGCCACGATGCCCGAGCCGAGCGCCTGCTTCTGCGCGTCGATCATCGCGGCGAGGTCCTTGCCGGACACGCCCTCGACCACCTGAAGGACGGCCTGCATCCCGTTGATCTCGCGGGCGTCCGCGCCGCCGCCCATGGCCGCCTCGCGGCGCAGGCGCGCGACCTCGGCCTGGAGCGCCTTGCGCTCGTCCATCAGCGCGCGGACCCGGTCGCCCACCTCCTCGGGCGCGGCGCGGAACAGCCCGGCGAGCTGGCCCATCCGGTCGGCCTGCGCGCGCAGGTGGCGCATTGCCGCGTCTCCGGTCAGCGCCTCGACGCGGCGCACGCCCGAGGCGATGGCGCTGTCCCCGAGGGTCACGAACGCCCCGATCTCGCCGAGGCGCCGCACGTGGGTACCGCCGCACAGCTCGATCGAGTAGGTCGCGCCGTCCGCGCCCTTGCCCGAGCCCTCCTGCCGGCCCATCGACACCACGCGCACCTCGTCGCCGTACTTCTCGCCGAACAGCGCCTGCGCGCCCAGGGCGCGGGCGTCGTCGGGGGTCATGATGCGGGTGGAGATGCCGCCGTTCTGGCGGATCATCGCGTTCACCTCCGCCTCCACCGCGGCGAGCGTCTCGGCGGGCACCGCCTCGCCGTGGCTGAAGTCGAAGCGCAAGCGGTCGGGTGCGTTGAGCGAGCCGCGCTGCACCACGTGCGCGCCCAGGGCGGAGCGCAGCGCCTCGTTCAGGAGGTGCGTGGCGGAGTGGTTGGCGCGGATCGCCTGCCGGCGCGCGCGGTCGACTGCCAGCTCGGCGGCCTGCCCGGTGCGGACCTCGCCCTCCTCGACCTCGCACATGTGGACGAACACGCCGGCCACCTTGCGAGTGTCGGTGACGCGGGCGCGGCCGGTGTCGGTGCGCACCGTGCCGGTGTCGCCCACCTGCCCGCCCGCCTCGGCGTAGAACGGCGTCTGGTTCGCGACCAGCCCGACGCTTTCGCCCGCCTTCGCCGCGTCCACGCGCGCGCCGTCGCGCACGAGGGCCTGCACCTGCCCCTCGGCGGTCTCGTCGTCGTAGCCGAGGAACTCGGTGGTCCCCAGCGCGTCGGCGATCTCGAACCACACGGCCGCATCCGCCGTCTCGCCCGAGCCGGACCACGCCGCCCGCGCCCGCGCGCGCTGCTCCTCCATCGCCGCATCGAAGCCGGCGGTGTCGACCGTCCGGCCCTGCTCGCGCAGCGCGTCGGCGGTCAGGTCCAGGGGGAAGCCGTGGGTGTCGTAGAGCCGGAACGCCGCGTCGCCCGGCAGCGCCGCACCGCCGGGGAGCTTGGCCAGCTCGTCGTCCAGGAGCCGCAGGCCGCGGTCGAGGGTGCGGCGGAACCGCTCTTCCTCGCCGCGCAGGGTCTCCTCGACCAGCGCCTCGGCGCGGCGCAGCTCGGGGTAGGCCTGCCCCATCTCGCGCACGAGCGCCGGTACCAGCCGGTGCATCAGCGGGTCCTGCGCGCCGGCCTGGTGGGCGTGGCGCACGGCGCGGCGGATGATCCGGCGCAGCACGTAGCCGCGGCCCTCGTTCGACGGCATCACCCCGTCGGCGATCAGGAACGACGTGGAGCGCAGGTGGTCGGCGATCACCCGGTGGTGCATCCGGTCCGGCCCGTCGGGGTCGGTCGAGGTGGCGTGGGCCGACGCCTCGATCAGCGCGCGCATCAGGTCGGTGTCGTAGTTGTCGTGCTTGCCCTGCAGCAGCGCGCCGATCCGCTCCAGCCCCATGCCGGTGTCGATGGACTGCATGTCGAGCGGGCGCATGGTGCCGTCCGCGAACTGCTCGTTCTGCATGAACACGAGGTTCCAGATCTCGATGAACCGGTCGCCGTCCTCGTCCGGGGAGCCCGGGGGGCCGCCGGGGATGTGGTCGCCGTGATCGTAGAAGATCTCGGTGCAGGGGCCGCAGGGCCCCGTGGGCCCCATGCGCCAGAAGTTGTCGTCGGACGCGATGCGGATGATGCGCTCGTCGGGCAGGCCGGCAGCCTTCTTCCAGATCGCGGCGGCCTCGTCGTCGGTGTGGTAGACCGTGACGAGCAGGCGGCTCGGGTCGATGCCGAACTCCTTGGTGATCAGCTCCCAGGCGAAGGGGATCGCGTCGGATTTGAAGTAGTCGCCGAAGCTGAAGTTGCCGAGCATCTCGAAGAAGGTGTGGTGGCGCGCGGTGTAGCCGACGTTGTCGAGGTCGTTGTGCTTGCCGCCCGCACGCACGCACTTCTGGGAGGTGGTCGCGCGGTCGTAGGGCCGGCTCTCGACGCCGGTGAAGACGTTCTTGAACTGCACCATGCCGGAGTTCGTGAACATCAGCGTGGGGTCGTTGCGGGGCACCAGGGGCGAGCTGTCCACCACGGCGTGGCCCTGCCGCTCGAAGTATCCGAGGAAGGTCGAGCGGATGTCGTTCAGGCTGGGCATGGGGCGCGTCTCCGGAGGTGCGCGCGCGGGTCTAGCGGGGGGCGTGGGGGCTGTCCACCGCGGGCGGAAGGCCCCCGAACGCGAAGGGGGCCGCCCGAAGGCAGCCCCCTTTGGTCGTCCCATGGGACGCGATCACTCGTCGAGGATCTCGTCCTTCTCGGACTTCGTCATCTGGAAGTCGAGGCCGTGGGCGGCCCGGATCTTGTCCTCGATGTCGTCGGCGATGTGCCGGTTCTCCTTGAGGAACGTCTTGGCGTTCTCGCGGCCCTGGCCGATGCGCTCGTCGCCGTAGGAGAACCAGGCCCCCGACTTCTCGACCACGCCGGCCTTGACGCCGAGGTCCAGCAGCTCGCCGGTCTTGGAGATGCCCTCGCCGTACATGATGTCGAACTCGACCTGCTTGAACGGGGGCGCGACCTTGTTCTTGACCACCTTCACGCGGGTCTGGTTGCCCACCACCTCGTCGCGGTCCTTGATGGCGCCGATGCGGCGGATGTCGAGACGCACCGAGGAGTAGAACTTCAGCGCGTTGCCGCCCGTGGTCGTCTCGGGCGAGCCGAACATCACGCCGATCTTCATCCGGATCTGGTTGATGAAGATGACCATGCACTTCGAGCGGCTGATCGAGCCGGTCAGCTTGCGCATCGCCTGGCTCATGAGGCGGGCGTGGACGCCGACCGAGCTGTCGCCCATGTCGCCTTCCAGCTCGGACTTCGGGGTCAGGGCCGCGACCGAGTCGACCACCACCATGCTGACCGCGCCGGAGCGCACCAGCGTGTCGGTGATCTCGAGCGCCTGCTCGCCGGTGTCGGGCTGCGAGATCAGCAGCTCGTCGAGGTCGACGCCCAGCTTGCGCGCGTACTGCGGATCGAGCGCGTGCTCGGCGTCAACGAAGGCGCAGACGCCGCCCTTCTTCTGCTCCTCGGCGATGGCGTGGAGCGTGAGCGTGGTCTTGCCCGAGCTTTCGGGGCCGTAGATCTCGATGATGCGGCCCTTGGGCAGGCCGCCGATCCCGAGCGCGATGTCGAGGCCGAGCGAGCCGGTCGAGGTCGACTCGATGTCCTGCAGAGGGTTGTCGACCCCCAGCTTCATGATCGAGCCCTTGCCGAACTGGCGTTCGATCTGAGCGAGGGCGCTGTCGAGCGCCTTCTGCTTCTCCGCGGACTTCGCCGCAGCCTTCTTGTCGTCTGCGCGCTTGTCGCCCATGTCGAGTAGGTTCGCCGTTGCCATGGTTTCGGCCCTTGTTGCATGCTGCCGCAAGGGCGGCAACGTCGGTTTCGTTCTTGTCCCGTTCTGTTCTTCAGATATGGTACGAATGGAGAACATTTGCAAGGTTCCCGGCCCCCCGAGGGTGGCCGAAGGGGCGTTAATTTTCGGTTAGCGGGGCGGCATCTTGCTCATCTTCTGGAAGGCGCGGCTGGTGCTGCTGTCGATGCCCAAGACGGGCACCACGGCGCTGGAGGCGGCCTTCGGCCCGCATGCCGACGCCGCGATCCACAACCCGCCCGGGCTCAAGCACATGGGACCGGCGAAGTGGCGCCAGAGCCTCGCGCCGGTGTTCGAGCGCCGGGGCAAACGGCCCCTGGAGACGATGGCGCTGGTGCGCGAGCCGGTGGACTGGCTGGGCAGCTGGTGGCGTTATCGTGCCCGAGAGGGGCTGCGGGGGCAGCCGAACTCGACCGAGGGGGTTGGGTTCGACCCGTTCGTGGAGGGCTGGCTTTCGGACGCGCCGCCCCCGCACGCTGACGTGGGCCAACAGTCGCGGTTCCTGCGGGGCGGCGTGGATCACCTGTTCCGCTACGAGCGCTTCGACGCGGCCCTCGCCTTCCTGAACGCGCGGCTCGGGCTGGAGGTCGCGCCGGACCGGCTGAACGTCTCGCCCGAGGCAGAGGCCGCGCTGTCCCCCGCCCTGAATGCGCGGCTGCGGCGCGAGCGCGCCGAGGAGTTCGCGCTGTGGGACGGGGCGGGCTGAGGATCACGGCTCAACCCGCCCGGCGCGTCCCCTCGCCCACCGCCTTCTGCACCGTGCGGGTCAGCTCTGCGAGCGAGAAGGGCTTGGGCAGGAAGTAGGAGTTCGGCACCGGCGCCGCCGTCTCGGACATGGTGTCCTGGGTGTAGCCGGACACGAAGATGGTCCAGACGTCGGGCCGCCGCTCGCGCGCGCGGCGCACCCAGGTCGGCCCGTCGAGGCCCGGCATCATCACGTCGGTGACGAAGAGGTCCACGTCGAGCGTCTCGTCGTCGAGCCGCGCGAGCGCGTCCTCGGCGCAGGACGCCTCGAGCACCCGGTAGCCCTTGAGCCGCAGCGCGCGCGACGCGAAGGCCCGGACGGGCGCCTCGTCCTCCACGAGCAGTACGGTGCAGCCGGAGGGCGCGGCGGGCGAGTGATCCGAGGGATGTGACGCGGGCGCGGGTATCTCCCGGACGGGCGCGTCACCGTCGTCGCCCACGTCGAGGCGGCACGGCATCTCGTCGCCGTCGCTGGTCGGGTCCGCAACGGATGCCTCGCCCAGATCGACGGTGGCGGCGATCACCCGATCCAGGTCGACGGGCGTGTCGCCATCCTCGGCAACGGGCCGGCCGGTTTCCTCGCGGTCATCGGTTGCTGCGCCGTCGCGGCCCTCCTCCGGCGGGAGGTCGGGGGCTGAGGGCAGGCCTGCGACCGGGCGCGGCGCGGGGGCGGCGAAGTCCGCGGCGGGCTCGTCCTCCGGGATCGCGACCTCCGCGGGGAACGGCGCCACCGCGTCGCGGCCCGCCGGGAAGTAGAGGCTGAACG
This sequence comes from Jannaschia sp. W003, assembly GCF_025144335.1. Classification (NCBI taxonomy): domain Bacteria; kingdom Pseudomonadati; phylum Pseudomonadota; class Alphaproteobacteria; order Rhodobacterales; family Roseobacteraceae; genus Jannaschia; species Jannaschia sp. W003. The sequence goes on along the minus strand of NZ_CP083539.1, from coordinate 2,050,801 downwards.
TCGCCCCTTCGCCCGGGGTGCTGTCGGCGAAGATGTAGCCGCCCGACTGCTTCATGATGCCGTAGGCCATGGAGAGGCCGAGGCCCGTGCCCTCGCCGGGGCGCTTCGTGGTGAAGAAGGGCTCGAAGATGCGGCCGATCTTCTCGGGCTCGATGCCGGCGCCGCCGTCCGAGACCGAGACCACCACGTACTGGCCCGGTGGGATGGTCACACGGTCGCGGGTCATGCCGGATTCGAGGTAGCGGCATTCGGTGGCGATGCGCACCTCGCCGCCCTCGGGCATGGCGTCGCGCGCGTTCACCACGAGGTTCATCACCACCTGCTCGAGCTGCCGGCGGTCGCCTCGGATCGGGATCAGGGCCGGGTCGTGGCTGACCACAAGGCGCACCCGCTCGCCGAGGAGGCGGTTCAGGAGGTGGGTCATGTCGCCGAGCGTGTCGCGCAGGTCGAGCTGCTGCATCTTGAGCGTCTGCTTGCGCGAGAAGGCTAGCAGCTGCCCCACCAGCGCCGCGGCGCGGTTGGCGTTCTGGTTGATCTGGCTGAGGTCCGCAAAGTCCGGATCGTCGTCGCCCCGGCGCAGAAGCAGGAGGTCGCAATGGCCCGAGATCGCGGTCAGCAGGTTGTTGAAGTCGTGCGCCACGCCGCCGGCGAGCTGGCCGATGGCCTGCATCTTCTGACTCTGAACGAACTGCGCCTCGATGGACTTCAGCTCGGTCGCGTCGTTGAGGAACGCGATGAGGCCCCGGTCGCCGGACTGGAGCGGCCGGCCGAGGGTGATCTGCAGGTACGCCTCGCCCGCGCCGGTCACGCGCACCACCTCCGGGCGGTAGAGGCCGCGGCCCTCGGCGCCGTCGGCGACCCATTCGCTGACCGACCGCCCCAACCCCTCGACCAGGGCGGCCAGCGGCGGATTGCCCTCGGTGGAGCGCGGCAGGAGCCGCAGCGCGAGGCGGTTCGCAGAAACGACGTGCCCCTTCTCGTCGATGTGCACGAGAGCGATGGGAAGCTGGTCGAGCACCGTCTCCACGCCCGCCTTCTCGCGCTGCGCGACGCCCTCCTCGACGGGAAGAACGAAGATTTCGCGGCGGTCCGCCACGGGCCGCGATGCGGCGATCCGGACCGGGCGGGCGCCGCCCTCGGCGCGCATCGCGTGGATGCCGCCGTCGCGCAGGGGCAGATCCTCGAACACGTCCTCTAGGCGCTTGGCGCGGCGGCCGATGGCCCGGCGCAGGGTCTCGTTCATGTAGAGGATGGTGCCGCTGGCGCTGGCGGTGAGCATGGGCAGGCCGATGCCGTCGCCCGTGCGCGCGGGGCGGTCGGCCATGTCCTCGACGCGCCAAAGCTCGCCGCCCGGGATCGCCCCGGCCGAGACGCGCACGTGGCCGCGCCGCGTGACCACGTCCTCGCGGGCGCGCCCGTCGCGGCGCAGCCCCTCGCGCACGCGGTGGACCACGGCGTCGGGGTTGGCGAACAGCGGCTCGAACACGCGGCTGAGGGCGTCGCCCCGCGCGGCGCCGAACCGGTCGGCGGCGGCGCGGTTCTGCAGCACCACGGCGCCGAAGGCATCGGTGCAGAAGGCGGGCGCGGCGTCGTGCTCCACGAAGACCATGATGTCGTCGAGGCGCCGCCGCTCGCGCCGGGCGCGCAGCAGGGCGGCGATGCGCAGGCCGCCGGCGAGGAGGATCAGCGCCGCGGCGACGGCACCGGCCGCGACACGGACGGCCATGTCGGGGGCGAGCATGGCGGCCACCGCGGCGAGGGCCGCCACGGCGAGCAGGTGACGCCCGCGCAGGCCGGACGTGCGCGCCCCGCCGGCCCCGGGCACGGCATCCCGCGTGTCTAGCTGCAAGTCGAGCAAGCTCACCTCCGACGCCGGTTCCCACCGCCCTACACGGCGAATCGTTAACCGAGGCTTAAGCGCATGCCCATCGCCTTGCGGCCCCGGCGGTCAGGATCGCGCGAGGAGCTGCAGCGACAGGCCGTCAGCCCCGTCGTCGGGAAGGCTGGCCCAGCGCGAGCGCTCGCGCAGCCCTTCGGCGGCGCCCCACCGCTCGCCGTCAAGCACGGAGCAGGTCACGAGCGCGACGTGGCCGCCCGGTCGGACCAGCGCCGCGGCGCGGGCGAGGATTGCGGTTTGAGTCGCTTTCAGCTCGGCGAGACGGTCGGAAGTGAGTCGCCAGCGCGCCTCGGGCTGACGGCGCCACGCCCCCGAGCCGCTGCACGGCACGTCGCAGAGCACGAGGTCGAAGGGGGAGTCGTCTTCGGGGCGTTCGGTGATCGTCACCTCGGCCCCTGCCCTCCCGGCCCGCGCGGGGAGGTCCCGCATACGTTCCGGGGCGGCGTCGTGGGCGGTGAGGGACAGCGGCATTCGGGCCGCCATGGCGAGCGCCTTGCCCCCGCCGCCCGCGCAGAGGTCGAGGACGCGCATCCCCGGCTCCAGCGGCAGACGGTCGACCACGGCCTGGCTCGCAGCGTCCTGCATCTCGAACAGGCCGGCGGCGAAGGCGTCCGAGGCCGCGAGGCCGCGGGCGGGCGCGGCGACCTCCACGGCGGAGGGCGACAGGGGGTGCGGGCGGACGTCGAAGCCGGTCTCGGCCAGCGCGGCGACGAGGTCGTCGCGCGAGGTGCGCGCGAGGTTGGCCCGCAGGTGGATCGGGGCGCGGTGGCGCAGGGCCTCGCAGACGGGTTCGATGCGGTCCCCCAGCGAGGCGTGGAGGTCGGGCAGCAGCCAGTCGGGCACGTCGAAGCGCACGCCCTCGGGCGCATCCTCCAGCGGCGGCGGCAGGGGCGCGTCCTCCAGCGGGGCCGGGCCGTAGCGGCTGCCGTCGAAGAGCGGCGCGGGGTCGGTGCCCTGCCCGCGCAGGAGGCCGGCGATGACCGCGCGACCGGTCATGGCCTCCGGGGGCACGTCGCCCAGCCCGCCGAGCCAGGCCGAGGAGCGCAGGCGCCGCAGGGCGTCGAACACGTGGTCGCGCACGGCGGCGCGGTCCTTGGACCCGGCGAAGCGCGAGCGGCGGCCCCATGCGGTCAGCTCGCGCTCGGCGGGGCCGCCGGGGAGCACGGCGTCCAGCACCTCGATCGCCGCCTGGAGGCGCGCCGCGGGGGTCATGCGCCGCGGTAGTTCGGGGCTTCGCGGGTGATCTGCACGTCGTGCACGTGGCTCTCGGACAGCCCCGCGTTCGAGATCCGCACGAAGCTGCAGTTCCGGCGCATCTCCTCGACGGTGGCGCAGCCGGTGTAGCCCATGGCCGCGCGCAGGCCGCCCACGAGCTGGTGGATCACGGTGCCGGCCGGGCCCTTGTAGGGCACCTGCCCCTCGATGCCCTCGGGCACCAGCTTGTCGGAGGCCGCGTCCTTCTGGAAGTAGCGGTCGGCCGAGCCCCCGGCCATGGCGGCGAGCGAGCCCATGCCGCGGTACGACTTGTAGGAGCGGCCCTGGTAGAGGATCACCTCGCCCGGGCTCTCGTCGGTGCCGGCGATCATGGAGCCGACCATGGCGCAGGAGGCGCCCGCGGCGATGGCCTTGGCGAAGTCGCCCGAGAACTTGATGCCGCCGTCGGCGATCACCGGCACGTCGCCCGCCGCCCCGGCCGCGTCCATGATGGCCGTGAGCTGCGGCACGCCCACGCCCGCGACGATGCGGGTGGTGCAGATCGAGCCCGGACCGATGCCGACCTTCACCGCGTCCGCGCCCGCGGCGATCAGGGCACGCGTGGCCTCGGCGGTGGCGACGTTGCCCGCCACCACCTGCACGTCGTTCGACAGGCGCTTGATGCGCTCCACGGCGATGCCGACGCCCTCGGAGTGGCCGTGGGCGGTGTCCACCACGATCAGGTCCACGCCGGCGGCGATCAGCGCCTCGGAGCGCTCGTATCCGGCATCGCCCACGGTGGTGGCGGCGGCGCAGCGAAGGCGCCCCAGCCCGTCCTTGCAGGCCTGCGGGTTCAGCACCGCCTGCTCGAGGTCCTTGATGGTCAGGAGGCCGGTGAGGCGACCTTCGGCGTTCACTACCAGCAGCTTCTCGATGCGGCGGGCATGCATAAGGCTGCGGGCCTCGGCGGTGTCCACGGGCTCGCGCAGGATGGCGAGGTCGTCGGAGGTCATCATCGCACGCACCGGCGTCGCGTCGTCGGTGGCGAAGCGCATGTCGCGGTTGGTGAGGATGCCGACCACGCGGCCCCCGTCCACCACCGGGAAGCCAGTGACGCGGTAACGCTCCTGCAGGGCCTTGGCGTCGGCGAGCGTCTCGTCGGGGCGCAGGGTCACGGGGTTGTAGACGATACCGCTCTCGAAGCGCTTCACGCGGCGCACCTCGCGCTGCTGGGCGTCGACGTCGAGGTTGCGATGGATCACGCCCATGCCGCCGGCCTGCGCCATGGCGATCGCCATGCGGCTTTCGGTGACGGTGTCCATGGCCGAGGACAGCAGCGGGATGTTCAGCGCGATCCGGCCCGTGACGCGGGTGCGCGTGTCGGCGCCGGCGGGCAGGACGCGGCTCTCGGCCGGGACCAGCAGCACGTCGTCGAAGGTGAGGGCCTCGCGAATCTCCATGGGGCGCGTCTCCGGGAGCGGTGTCGGTTGGCGCGTCGCTCTCTCACGGATCGCGGCGGAGCGGAAGGGCGCGGGCCGCGCGTCGCGTCAGCGCTTGCCGGCGCAGGCGCCGAACTTCTCGCGCAGGGCGTCGTTCACGGGCGGCGTCACGAAGGCCGACACGTCGCCGCCGAGGCGGGCGATCTCCTTGACCAGCTTCGAAGCGATCGCCTGGTGCTGGGCCTCGGCCATGAGGAACACCGTCTCGATGCGGTCGTCGAGCACGCGGTTCATGCCGACCATCTGGTACTCGTACTCGAAGTCCGCCACGGCGCGCAGGCCCCGCACGATCATTTGCGCCCCCACCTCGCGGGCGCAGTCGATCAGGAGGTTCTCGAAGGGATGCACCACGATCCGGGTGCCGGTCTGCTCGGACCAGCGCGCGGCCTCGGCCTCGACCATCGCCACGCGCCGCTCCAGCGAGAAGAGCGGGCCCTTGTCGCGGTTGATCGCGACGCCGATCACCAGCCGGTCCACGAGGCCGCAGGCGCGCTTGATGATGTCGATGTGCCCCTTCGTGATCGGATCGAAGGTGCCGGGATAGAGGGCTGTGCGCATCGGGACTCCTCGCCGCGTGGCTCAACGGCTCGCACGCGGCGCGCGGCGGTTCAAGCGCGCCGCCCGGCCCGCCACGCGAGGCTGCGGCGGTTCCACAGGCCGAGGTCGCCCTCGCCCCGCAGCGCCGCCTCGCCCATCTCGACCGCGCGGCGCAGGAGCGGCTCGTCGGCGTGGCGGTAGGCGGGCCGCTTCGGGATCGCGTCGTACCAGACGCCGCCCGCGGCCCCGTCGAGCAGGATGCGCTGGAAGCAGTGGTCGAAGCGCACCGGCCACCCGCGCGCGGCGGCGACCCCGGGCAGCGCGCGGCGCGTCAGGTCGAGCCAGCGCGCCTCGAGCGCGGCGCGGTCCCCGCCCCCGTTCAGTGCCCCGTCACCATCGCCTCGAGCGCGTCCTTCTCCATGGAGACCTCGGACAGCCGCGCCTTGACCACGTCGCCCAGCGAGATCAGCCCCACGAGCGTGCCGTCCTCCATCACAGGCATGTGGCGGAAGCGGCCTTCGGTCATGCGCTCGAGCACGCTCTCGGCGCTGTCGCCGGGGCGCGCGGTCTGCACGTCGCGGGTCATGAGTGTGGACACCTTGCCGGCGAGCACTTCGCCGCCCCGGCGCGCCAGCTCGCGCACCACGTCGCGCTCCGACAGGATGCCGTCGGCGGTGCTGCCGTCGGCGGACACCACAAGCGCGCCGATCCGGCGCTGCGCCAGCTCGGACACGGCGTCGGCGATCGAGACGTCGGGCGCGATGGTCAGCACGCCCTTCGTGCCCTTGGATTGCAGGATCTTGGTGACGAGCATCGGTGCCTCCATGGCGTCGTGGTCCGGTGATGCTCCGCGCGCGGGGGGCACGTGTCAAGGAATCGCGGTGGCGCCGGGTTCGCTCACGGCCATCGCGCGCAGGCAGCCGTCGGCGGTGAGCGCCGCGTAGAGGCGCGTCATGCCCTGCCACTCCGCCGCGCTGCGCGGGCGGGGCGCGTCGTAGACCCCGTTGACGATGGCGCGGAACAGGTCCGTAAGCGGCCCGGCCTGGGCGCTCTCCAGCGCCTCGCCGCGCACGATGCCCCGCCGGCGGCCGTCGGCGACCACGGCCGCGAAGGCGGCGAGGCCGCGGCAGGTCTCGGGCCCTCCGGCGAAGGTCGGCGCGGGATCGGGCAGCCCGGCCCGGGGCGCGGGCGCGCAGGCGCCGAGCGCCGCGAGGGCGGCGGCGAGGAGGAGGAAGCGCATGGGGAACGTCTCCGGTTGGGCTGGCACCCATCCTCGCTCCGCGATTGCACGAGGGCAATGGGATCGCGGGCGCGCGGGCCTCGCCCCCGCTTCCTCGCGACGTTAAGACACGCCCGAGGAACCAGGGAGGTCATCATGAACAGCATCGGTCACTACGTGGACGGCGCGCGCGCGGACGGCGCATCGGGGCGCACGGCAGACGTCTTCAACCCGGCGACGGGCGAGGTGCAGGCGCGCGTGGCGCTCGCCTCCGCGGCGGAGCTGGACCGCGCGGTCGAGATCGCCGCCGCCGCGCAGCCCGCCTGGGCTGCCACCAACCCGCAGCGCCGCGCCCGCGTGCTGATGCGCTTCGTGGACCTCCTGAACCGCGACATGGACAAGCTGGCCGAGGCCCTGAGCCGCGAGCACGGCAAGACCCTGCCCGATGCCGCCGGCGACGTGCAGCGGGGGCTGGAGGTGGTCGAGTTCTGCATCGGCGCCCCGCATCACCTGAAGGGCGAGTTCACCGACTCCGCCGGCCCGGGCATCGACATGTACTCCATGCGCCAGCCGCTCGGCGTCTGCGCGGGCATCACGCCGTTCAACTTCCCCGCCATGATCCCGATGTGGATGTTCGCGCCCGCGATCGCCTGCGGCAACGCCTTCATCCTCAAGCCCTCGGAGCGCGACCCTTCGGTGCCGATGATGCTGGCCGCCCTCATGGAGGAGGCGGGACTGCCCAAGGGCATCCTGCAGGTGGTGAACGGCGACAAGGAGGCCGTGGACGCGATCCTCGACCACCCCGTGATCCAGTCGGTGGGCTTCGTCGGCTCCACCCCGATCGCCGCCTACATCTACGAGCGGGCCGCCGCGAACGGCAAGCGCGCCCAGTGCTTCGGCGGCGCCAAGAACCACATGATCGTCATGCCCGACGCCGACATGGACCAGGCCGCCGACGCGCTGGTGGGCGCGGGCTTCGGCGCCGCCGGCGAGCGCTGCATGGCCATCTCGGTCGCGGTCCCCGTGGGCGACGAGACCGCCGACCGCCTGATCGCCAAGCTCGCCCCGCGCGTCGAGGCGCTGAAGGTCGGGCCCTACACCTCCGGGGGCGACGTGGACTTCGGCCCCGTGGTGACGGCCGCCGCCAAGGCCAACATCGAGCGGCTGGTGCAGTCCGGCATCGACGCCGGCGCCGAGCTGGTGGTCGACGGGCGCGGCCTGCGCGTGCAGGGCTACGAGGACGGGTTCTTCGTGGGGGCGCACCTGTTCGACCGCGTGACCCCGGACATGGAGATCTACACGAAGGAGATCTTCGGCCCCGTGCTCTCGACGGTGCGCGCCCAGAGCTACGAGGAGGCGCTGGCGCTCGCCACCGACCACGAATACGGCAACGGCACCGCCATCTTCACCCGCGACGGGGACGCCGCGCGCGACTTCGCCAAGCGCGTCGACGTGGGCATGGTCGGCGTGAACGTGCCGATCCCCGTGCCGCTGGCCTACCACACCTTCGGTGGCTGGAAGAAATCCATGTTCGGCGACCTGAACCAGCACGGGCCGGATAGCTTCCGCTTCTACACCCGCACCAAGACCGTGACCGCGCGCTGGCCCTCGGGCATCAAGGAAGGCGGCGAGTTCTCGATCCCCGTGATGGAGTGACACGCATGTCCGGCGCGGCGCGCGGATGCGTGACCGCGTCGGCACACCCCCGCCGACCGGAGGGGGACCTCACGCGCTGGTGACTGGAATCGGCGCCGGAGCGGTGGAATCTGGGGGCAGAGCGCGCCAAGCGTCCCCGAAGCAGCCACCGGAGTTCCGCCCGCATGATCCCGCAGTCCCGCCGCACCCTCCTCCTGGGCGCCGCCGCCGCGCTCGCGACCCCCTCGCTGGCCCTCGCGCAGGCCGACATCCGCGGCAGCGGCGCGACCCGCCGCAACATTTCGTCGTTCGAGCGCATCGAGTGGCGCGACCACTTCGACTCGCTCGGCGTGGCCACGATCATTGCCGACACCAACAGCCGCGCCCTCCACTACTGGAGCGGCGACGGCGCGGACTACCGCCTCTACCCCACCTCGGTGCCGCGCACCGACGAGCTGACCCGCCGCGGCTACACCCAGATCGTGCGCAAGAAGGTCGGCCCGACCTGGACGCCCACCGCCTCGATGCGCGCCGAGGATCCGAGCCTCCCTGAGTTCATGCCCGCCGGTGCCGGCAACCCGCTCGGCACCCACGCCATGTACCTCGACTGGCCGGCCTACCTGATCCACGGCACCCACGACACGCGTAAGATCGGCCGCCGCTCCTCGTCGGGCTGCATCGGCCTCTACAACGAGAAGATCGCGGAGCTGTTCGCGATCACGCCGATCGGCACACAGGTGAAGCTGCTCTGAGGGCCGGCTTCGCCCCCTTTCCCTAACGCTTCCGAAGGCCCGTCGCACCCCCGCGGCGGGCCTTCCGATTCCGCCCCATTCGGGGGTTGATCCCCTCACCCGCCCTCGCTATTCCGCGCCCCACGGGTGATTAGCTCAGTGGTAGAGCGCTTCGTTCACATCGAAGATGTCGGGGGTTCAAATCCCTCATCACCCACCACCCCCCGCCCCCAGTCGTGACGATATCGGTCCGCGATGGCCCGCGCGGTCAGGTGACCGGCTTGGGCATCCGGCCCTGACGCAGGGCGCGCACCGCCTCGGGGGTGTCGTGGACGTCGATGGGCTGCTTCGGCGTCATGTACCGCTCCAGCCCCCGCGGAACGGCGGGCTTGCCCCGCGCCACGCCGCCCCAGCGGTTCGGAACGGGCTCGGGGCCCTTCGCGAGCAGCAGGGCAAGCCAGAGCGGACCGATCACCGGCACGAGCATCAGCAGCAGCGACGTCGTGCCGCGGCCCGTGTCGTGGAGGCGCCGCGCCGCCGCGGCGAGGAATGCCAGCAGGGGCAGCACCGCCGCGGCCGCGACGTAGGGGGCCGGGGCGGGCAGCGGGACGTCGAGGAGCGGAAGCAGCGCGAAGGGGTCGGCGGTGGCGACCGCCTCGCCAATCGCGGCCTCCGAGCGCCTCGCGTACGCGATCAGCTGGCCGCGCATCAGATGGCCGCCGTAGGCGAGCGCCACGGTGCCGACCAGCACGAAGCCCCAGAACTCGGAGCGCGGGGCCCGCGTGGTCCAGCGGTGGGGGCGCGAAAGGCACAGGATGGTAGCGCGGATCGGTCCCATGGGCGGCCTCCGAGTGACGTGCCGCCTCCCCTGCCCCGCGATTCTGGCGATGCCGGGGCGATGTCGGGGCGTCAGGCGCGCAAGGAGGCCCTGTGTCGCGCGAGCCACTGGGCCGAGAGGATCAGCGGTGCGGCGGCCGCCTCCCCGCTCCGCACCATCTCCATCAGGGCGTCGAAGCTCAGGACGTGGACGCGGATGTCCTCGGATTCCGACGCCAGCCCGCCGAGCCCGCCGGCGTCGTTGGGCAGGTCGCAACGGGCCACGTAGCTCCAGATCACCTGGGCGAGGAAGCCCGGCGTCGGGTAGTAGCGCGCCACGAGATGCAGCGCGTCCGGCGCGACGCGCAGCCCCGCCTCCTCCCACGTCTCGCGGATCGCCGCCGCCTCGGCGGTCTCGCCCGCGTCCACGATGCCGGCCACCGGCTCCAGCAGCCAAGGTTGCGGATCGCCCAAGGCGACGGCGCCGGCGCGGACCTGCTCCACCAGCAGCACGCGGTCGCGGCGGGGGTCGTAGGGCAGCAGCGTGGCCGCGTCGGGCGAGATCACCACGTCGCGCTCCACCGTGTCCGACAGCCCTCCCCCGAAGCGCGGGAAGCGGAAGCGCATCGTCTCCATGGAGATGAAGCCGTCGTGGACCGGCTCGGCGCGAAGGTCGGCGAGGTCCGCGCGGCGCAGCTCGCCCCCGGCGGTGGCGGGACGGGCGCGCGCCGCGGCGGCGACCTGCGCGGAAGCGCGGGCCTGCAGGACGCCTCGCCGCGCGGCGAGGCTCGCCGCATCCTCGCGGCCCATCGCGCGCATCACCTCGGCGGCGGCGAGGCGGGTCCGCGCGCCGTGCTCGCGCCGCCAGCGGTCCAGCGACCACGGGCCGCCGCCGCCGTCCGCCCCGCGGTAGACCTCGGCCTCCACGGGGCCATCGGCGGCCTGCGCCGTCACCCGCTCCCGGTCGTAGCCGAAGCCGCCCTCGTACCAGTCGATGCGGGCCAGCGCTCCGGCATCCAGCGGCTCCGTCACGGCGCAGGCCGCACGGGCCGCCGGGTCGCGCAGGAGCACCGGCCAGTCGCCGTCCGGCGCGCGCGCCACGCGGCGGCCCTCCAGCGTGGCCGGCACCGTCCGCACGGGGCGGCCGGCGACGAAGTCGAGAAGTTCGGGCCAGAGCAGCGTCCCGAAGAGCGCGAGGCGCATCTAGCGCCAGACCCGTCCCGCGACGCCCGACAGCAGCCCCGCCACGGCGCCGCCGCCGAAGAGCATCACGAGCACGTACGGGTTCCAGGCGATTGCCGCATCCCTCATCACGAAGCCCATCCAGCCGCTGAACGCCTTGCCCGGGGAGTTGTAGGCGAGGTCCATGGATTCGAGGATCATCACGTAGAAGGCATGGAGGAACACGGCCAGCACCGCCAGCGACAACGCGCAGGCGAGACCCATGGTCAACCCGTTCACGAGGCGGTCCCCGCGGCCGCGGATGCCGGTGGCCTGCCGGCCGATCATGCGCCAGCCCATCACGAGGCCCATCGCGGCCAGGATCTCGCGGCCCCTGCCGATCGAGACGCCCTCGGGCAGGGCATAGCGGTGCACGGCCTCGGCGGTGAGCCAGGCGATGATGGCCATCGCCACGGCGGCGACGAGCTTGGCGGGGGTGGGCATGACGTCCTCCGGTCGAATCGCGCCCCCGGTGCTATCGGGCGAATGGGGCGCGACCGGGGCGACCGGAATCAGCGGTCGCGGAATTCCTGCATGGCCTCCAGCGCGCGGGCGCGGCCCTCGGCCATGCCCACCACGGGGGCCTCCGGATAGGGTTGGTCGGGGGACTGGCCCCAGCGCCGGGGGATCGCCTCGAACCACGCCAGCGCCTCCTCGGACGGCGCGTCCGCGCGCTCCGCCAGCCAGTGCCCGCGGTAGCGTCCGCCCCGGTCGAAGCGCTCGGCCTGGGTCTCGGGATTGAAGATGCGGAAGAACGGCGAGGCGTCGGGGCCGCAGCCGCCCACCCACTGCCAGTTCAGCGCGTTATTGGCCGGGTCCCAGTCGGTCAGGGCGTCCGCGAACCAGTCGCAGCCCACGCGCCAGTGGGTCAGCATGTGCTTGGTCAGGTAGCTCGCGGTCAGCAGGCGCCCGCGGTTGTGCATGGTGCCCGTGACGTACATCTCGCGCATGGCCGCATCCACGACCGGCACGCCGGTGATCCCGCGGCGCCACACCTCGGCGGCGTCGTTGTCGCCCCGCCACGGAAAGGCGTCCCACTCGGGCTTCCAGTTGCCCTTCGTGAGCTTCGGCGTGTGCCAGGCGAGGTGGTGCGCGAAGTCGCGCCAGAGCAGCTCCTTCGCGAAGGTGTCCCGCCCGGCGCCGGCAGGCGCCTCGGCGCGCACGGCGGCGAGGCACTCGCGCGCGGAGATCTCGCCGTAGGTGAGGTTCTCGCCCAGCTTCGAGGTGCCGTCCTCGGGCAGTTTGTCGCGCGCCTCGGCGTAGGCGCGGATGCGCCCCTCGACGAACTCGACCAGCCGCGCGCGCGCGGCCAGCTCGCCCACGCGGGCGTGGCGCTCCAACACCGCGCCGCCCCGGTTCATGGCGCCCCCGAGGTTCCAGTCCGCGAGGGCGTCCGACGGGGGCCACGTGTCGGGCGCGGGCAGCTGCTCCACGGGCGGCAGCGGCGGCTCGGGGTCGCGCGCGGCCACGTTGCGGTAGAACGGCGTGTAGACCTTGTAGAAGCCGCCCGAACCGGTGGCGACGTCCTCGGGGCGGAACACGATGTGGCCGTCGAAGACGTGGGCGTCCGCGCCGCGCCGCTCCAGCATCGCCAGCACGGCCTCGTCACGCGCGCGCTCGTCGTGGACGTAGAGGCGGCTCCAGACCACGTCGCCCGCGCCGGTCTCGTCGAGGAGCGTGGAGAGCGCCTCGGCGGCGGGGCCGCGGCGCAGAATGAGCCGGCTTCCGATGCCCTCCAGCCGCTCCGCGTGGGCCTCCAGCGACCGCCCGATGCGCCACTTCGAAGCCGCGCCCCAGTCCGCGACAACCTCGTCGAGCAGGAACACGGGGATCACGGGACGCCCCTGCCCGGCCGCCCAGTGCATCGCGGGATTGTCGGTGAGCCGCAGGTCGCGGCGGTGCCAGAGCAGGATCGGTGTCATGGGGGCGGACCTAGCGGCACCCCCGCCCGCGGCAACGATTCGGGCGGGGGCGCGCCGGCGCCCCCGCCCCCGGGGTCATTCGGCGGGCGCCGCGCGGCCCTCGCCCAGCATCACCTTCCGCTCGGTCCGCAGCCCGAGGAAGATCGACACGCACATCACCACGAGCACCACGCAGAACAGGAGGCCCGTGGAGATGACCATCGCCTGGAGGCTCTGCAGGCCCTGCGTGCCGGTCGCTCCAAGCAGCAGCACCGCGGCCACCGCGCCCTCGAAGATGCACCAGAAGATACGCTGGATGACGGGCGCATCGACCTTGCCGCCGGCAGTGATCGTGTCGATGACCAGCGAACCGGAGTCCGACGAGGTCACGAAGAACACCACCACGAGCACGATCGCCAGCGTCGAGGTGATCGCCGCGAGCGGCAGGTCCGCCAGCATCGCGTAGAGGGCGATCTCGGGCTTGTAGGACGCGATCACGTACTGGAACACGCCCGACTCCGCCCCGCCCGCGATCACCTGGCTGATGGCGGTGCCCCCGAAGGTGGCCATCCACAGCACGCAGACCAGCGAGGGGATCAGCAGCACGCAGGTCACGAACTCGCGCACCGTGCGGCCGCGGCTGACGCGGGCGATGAACATGCCCACGAAGGGCGACCAGGAGATCCACCACGCCCAGTAGAAGGTGGTCCAGCCGTGGAGGAACCCGGTGTCCTCGCGCCCGATCGGGTTCGAGAGCGGCACGATGTTGGCCGCATAGGCCCCCAGCCCGCCGAACACGTCCGCGACGATGTCGCCCGTGGGGCCCACGAGGAACACGAACAGGAGGAGGAGCGCCGCGAGCACCATGTTGATCTCGGACAGCACCTTCACGCCGCCGTCGAGACCGCGCACCACCGACACGAGGGCGATGGCCGTGATCGCCGCGATGATCAGCGCGAGCAGCACCGAGCTGTCGTTCGCGGTCTCGATGTTGCCCCACAGGAAGCCCGCGAAGTTGCGCGTGCCCTCCTCGGCCACTCCGGAGCCGAACACCTCCGTCAGGCCCGAGGCGACCTGCGTCGCGCCGATGCCGAGCGAAGTGGCGAGGCCGAACAGCGTGGCGAAGGCGGCGATGGTGTCGATGGCGTTGCCCCAGAAGCCCCAGATGCGCTCGCCCAGGAGCGGGTAGAAGGCGGAGCGCAGTGTCAGCGGCAAGCCCTTGTTGTAGCTGAAGAGCGCCAGCGCCAGCGCCACCACCGCATAGATCGCCCAGGGGTGCAGGCCCCAGTGGAAGATCGTGGCCGCCATGGCGCGGCTGCGCGCCGCCTCCACGGTGGCGGCGTCGGCCACCGTGCCGTCGACGATGCCGATGGCCCCGTTCAGCGGCTGGTCGTCCCAGGGTGTGCCGAAGTAGTAGACCGGCTCGAGCACCCCGAAGAACATCAGCCCGATTCCCATGCCGGCCGCGAACAGCATCGAGAACCACGCCGCGTAGGTGAAGTCGGGCCGCGCCTCGCTGCCGCCCAGCCGGACCGAGCCCCATGGGGTCACGATCAGAAGCAGCGAGAAGACGACGAACAGGTTGGCCGCCGACAGGAAGAACCAGTCGAACGAGCTCTTGGCGAAGTTGCGCATCGCCGTGAACGTGAGCTGCGACCATTCCGGCGCGACCAGCGCCACCACCACGAACACCAGCACCATCGCGGCCGAGACCACAAAGACCGGGTTGTGGATGTCGAGCGCGATGGGCCCCAGCCGGGGCTCGATGTTGTCCTGACCGACCTCGTAGTCCGTCTGGATCGGCGCGGCGCGGCCCTCGGGATCGGGGATCCCGTGGGCGTCCGGTTCGTCGGATGTCGTCGACATGGTCGTCCCCTCCGTGTCGTGGATGCGGTCCGCCGGGGACCGCGGATTCCCTGCACCCTAGCATGCCCGCTCCGGCGAGGGCCAACCGTGCCCCCGCGCCACCCCGCTGGCGCTTCGCGACACCGCGCGGCTATGGAGGGGCCATGCGCCCGCCCCCCGCCATCCTCGTGCTCGCCGCCGGCGCCTCCCGGCGGATGCGGGGTGGCGACAAGCTCCTGGAGACGGTGGACGGCGCGCCCTTGGTGCTGCGGGCCGCGCGGGCCGCGCTAGGCGTTGCCGCGGAGGTGATGGTCGCGCTGCCCGAGGGCGACCGGGACCGCTCGGCGTGGCTGGGCGACCTCGCCGTCCGGCGCCTCGCGGTGGCGGAGCGCAGCATGAGCGCCTCGATCCGCGCGGGCGTGGCCGCCTGCCGGAGCGACGCGCTGATGATCCACCTCGCCGACATGCCCGAGATCGGGGCCGGGGAGCTGTGGCAACTGTCGGAGGCGTGGCGCGCCTCGGACGCGCCGATCCTGCGCGCCGGGGCCGAGGACGGCACGCCCGGCCACCCGGCGGTCTTCGCCCGAAGCCTCTTCCCCGAGTTGCTCGCCTTGCGCGGCGACCGGGGCGCGCGGGCGGTGGTCGAGACGCACCCCTGCGCCGTCCATCCGCTGCCCGGTCGCGCGGCGCTCACGGACCTCGACACGCCCGAGGATTGGGCGCGCTGGCGCGCCACGGTTCGCGGGGCGCCCAAGCCTTAGGCGAAACCCGTTCCCCAGCGCCTCCCGTGCGGGCATCCGGCGGATCGACCCCGCTCCGCTGCAACGGCGCCTTCCGACCCCCGTCCCCGGCTGGCACCTGCCCCCGCAACCGAAGGGAGAACGCCATGGTCGGAGCCGACACCGCCTGGATCATCGTCGCCACGGCGCTGGTCCTGTTCATGACATTGCCGGGGCTCGCCCTGTTCTACGGCGGGCTCGTGCGCTCGCGGAACGTGCTCAGTGTGTTCATGCACTGCTACAGCATCGCCGCCCTGATGAGCGTGCTGTGGCTGGCACTGGGCTACTCCATCGCCTTCGGCGGCGAGGGGCCGTTCTGGGGCGGTCTGTCGAAGTCGTTCCTCGCCGGCGTCGACGCCGACGCGGTGGCCGGCACGATCCCCGAGATCCTGTTCTTCGCGTTCCAGATGACCTTCGCAATCATCACGCCCGCGCTGATCGTGGGCGCCTACGTCGAGCGGGTGGGTTTCGGCTTCGTGCTCGCCTTCTCGTCGCTCTGGATGCTGATCTGCTACGCGCCCGTGGTCCACTGGATCTGGGGGGGTGGCATGCTGGCCGGGGGGGAAGGCGCCCTGTTCGAGGCGCCCGTGCTCGACTTCGCGGGCGGCCTCGTGGTGCACGAGACGGCGGGCATTGCCGCCCTCCTGATCGCCGTGGTGCTGGGCCCGCGGTCGGATCGCACGAAGCCGCCGCACAACCCTGGCTTCGTGATGCTGGGAGCCTCGATGCTCTGGGTCGGCTGGTTCGGCTTCAACGGCGGCTCGCAGCTCGCCGCCGACGGGGGCGCCGCGATGGCGCTGACGGTCACGCACCTGTCGGCCGCCGCCGCCTCGCTGAGCTGGGCCGCGTGGGAGCGCATCCGCTTCGGCAAGGCGTCCCTCGTGGGCATCGTGACGGGCACCATCGCGGGCCTCGCCTCGATCACCCCCGCCTCGGGCTTCGTCGGCCCCGTGCAGGCCCTGATCATCGGCGGCGTCGCGGGCGTGCTGTGCCAGGAGGCCGTGGGCCTGATCCGCAACCGCCTGAAGATCGACGACACGCTCGACGTGTTTGCGGTGCACGGCGTGGGCGGGCTGTTCGGCACGGCGATGATCGCCGCCTTCGGGCTGGGCTCCTGGGCCTCGCAGCTCGGCGGCATGCTGGTGGTGGGCCTCTGGACGGTCGTGGTGACGCTGGTGCTGATCTACGCGGTGAAGCTGGTCTTCCCGCTGCGGGTCTCCAAGGAGATCGAGCAGGAGGGCCTCGACCTCGCCGTCCACGGCGAGCAGGCCTACCCCTCGCCGAGCTGACGGCCTTCGCACGGGCGCCGGTGCACGGCGCCTGTGCGCGATCGGCGGCTTGACCGATCCGCTCCGTTGCCCGACCCTCGCGGCGTCCAACCGGAGAGACGCCATGAAGACGATCATCGCCGCCACGCTCGCCCTCGGCTTCGCCGCCCCCGCCTTCGCCGAGAGCCACGAGGAGAAGGTGCCCCAGGCGGTCGAGGCGCGGCAGGGCGTGATGCAGGTGCAGGGCATGAGCCTCGGCGTGGTGGGCAACATGGCGCGCGGCAACGCGCCCTACGACGCCGCGGCGGCGCAGGCGGCGGCCGACGACCTGCTCGCCGTGAGCAACCTCACGATCCAGTCGCTCTGGCCCGAGGGCACGTCGAACGAGGAAGTACCGTCCAGCGACGCGCTGCCGGCGATTTGGACCGACTGGGAGGGCTTCGAGACCGCCTATGGCCAGCTCCAGCAGGCCGCGGCGAACCTCGCCGAGGTGGCGGGCGACGGGCCCGAGGCGCTCGGCGAGGCGGTGGGCATGCTCGGCCGGACCTGCGGCGGCTGCCATGACGACTACCGCCTGAAGCGCGAGTGATGCGCCGCGCCGCGCTCGGGCTGGGCGCGCTCGCGCTCCTCGCGGGCGCGGCGGGCCTCTGGATCACCCGCGCCGAGGGGCTGGGGGGGTCCGCGAAGGCGGCCATCGCCGCCGCGCCCGCCGACGCCGCGCTCGGCGAGCAGGTGTTCTGGGCCGCGGGCTGCGCCTCGTGTCACGCGGCCGAGGACGCCGAAGGGGAGGCGCGGCTGGTGCTGGAAGGCGGTCAGCGCTTCGCCTCGGACTTCGGCACCTTCGTCGCGCCCAACGTCTCGACCGATCCGGTCCACGGCATCGGGGCGTGGACCCCCGAGCAGTTCGCCGACGCCGTGCAGCGCGGCGTCTCGCCCGAGGGCGCACACTACTACCCCGCCTTCCCCTACACCGCCTACGCGCTGATGGAGCCTCCCGAGGTCGCGGCGCTCTGGGCGTTCTGGCAGACCCTGCCCGCCTCGGATGCGGCGTCGCAGCCCCACGAGGTCGGCTTCCCGTTCTCGATCCGCCGCGGCGTGGGGGCCTGGAAGATGCTCTACGCGGGCCGCGGCTACGTGGTGGAGGAGGAGAGCCGGGGCCGCCACCTCGTGGAGGCCATGGGCCACTGCGGCGAGTGCCACACGTCCCGCGATCCGATCGGCGGGCTGCGGCGCTCGGCCTGGCTGCAGGGCGCGCCGAATCCCGACGGCGAGGGGCGCGTGCCCGCCATCGCCGGGCTGGACTGGTCCGAGGCGGAGATCGCGAGTTACCTCGCCGACGGCTTCACGCCGGAGTTCGACGTGGCGGCGGGGTCGATGGCCTCGGTGGTGAAGAACCTCTCGCATCTTCCGGACGAGGACCGCCTCGCCATCGCGCGCTACGTCAAGGCGGTGCCGGCGGCCGTCGAGTGACCCCGCCCCGGCCTTGCGCCGGGGCCTCTGGACGAAACTGCGCGGAGGCCTTCGTGGTTGGCGCAACAGGCGAAGGACGTACCTATCCGCCAATCCCCAGAGCAACGCGCTGACCCCATACCGAGGCCTCGGCGCAGGGCCGGGGCGTAGAGCGCTACTCCGCCTCCACCAATGCCACCTCGACATCGCGCGTGCGGCGCCCCGACCGCACCCGCAGCGTGACCGCGTCGCCCACCGCGCGGCGGTCGAGCTGCGCGAGCAGCCCGTCCAGCCCCGCCACGGGCACGCCGTCCACCGCCTCGATCACGTCGCCGGGAATCACGCCGCGCGCGGTGACCTGCGCGGGCTCGATGCCCGCGCGGTCGGCCGGCCCGCCCGGCACCACGTCGAGCACCATAACGCCGGGCGCCTGCCCGCTCGCCCGCAACATCGCGTCGGCGCGCGGATCGCCCGAGATGCCGATGGCCGGCGGGCGGTAGCGCCCCCGTGCCACGAGCTGCGGCACCACCCGCGCGACCGCGTCCACGGGCACGGCGAACCCGATCCCGGCGCTGGCCCCCGAGGGCGAGTAGATCGCCGTGTTCACTCCGATCAGCCGTCCCGCGCTGTCGAGCAGCGGGCCGCCCGAGTTGCCGGGGTTGATCGCGGCATCGGTCTGGATCGCGCCGCGGATCGTGATGCCCGCCTCGCCCGGGACGTCGCGCCCAAGGGCCGAGACGACGCCCGTGGTCAGCGACTGGTCCAGCCCGAACGGGTTGCCGATGGCGAACACCTTCTGCCCAACGGCGAGGTCGGCGCTGGTCCCCACCGGCAGGGGCCGCAGGTCCAGCCCGTCGATCTTCAGGACGGCGAGGTCGTGGCGCCGGTCCTGCCCCACCAGCCGCGCCCGGAACGCACGCCCGTCGGCGAGCTGCACCGAGGCCGAGGTCGCGCCCTCGATCACGTGGGCGTTGGTGACCACGTGGCCCACCGCGTCCCAGATCAGCCCGGAGCCCGAGCCGCGCGGCACCTCGACCCCGCGCCCGAACATGCCGCGCGCCGTGGTGGAGATCGAGACCACCGAAGGCGAGGCCGCCTGGAACAGCGCGACGGTCGATCGCTCGTCGGCGGCCAGGTCGCCGCGGGGCGCCACGACCACCGGCTCGGGCGCCGGGCGCAGGGCGCGCTCGATCCGCGGCACGGCGAGCGATCCGAGGATCCCGCCCAGCGCGGCGAGGAGGACGATGGAGAGGGCGCGCACCTCAGGCCTTGGCCAGCGCCTTCTCGCGCGCCGCGCGCAGGCGCGCGAAGTCGTCGCCCGCGTGGTAGGACGAGCGCGTCAGCGGCGTGGCCGAAACCATCAGGAAGCCCTTGCCCCAGGCGGCCTTCTCGTAAGCGGCGAACTCCTCGGGCGTCACGAAGCGGTCCACCGCGTGGTGCTTCGGGGTGGGCTGGAGGTACTGGCCGATCGTCAGGAAGTCGATGTCGGCGGCGCGCATGTCGTCCATGACCTGGAGCACGGCCTGGCGGTCCTCGCCGAGCCCCACCATGATGCCCGACTTCGTGAACATCGAGGGGTCCAGTTCCTTCACGCGCTGCAGGAGGCGCAGGGAGTGGAAGTAGCGCGCGCCGGGGCGCACCTCGGGGTAGAGGCCGGGCACGGTCTCGAGGTTGTGGTTGAAGACATCCGGGCGGGCGGCGACGACCGTTTCCAGTGCGGACCGATCGCAACGGATGAAGTCAGGCGTCAGGATCTCGATGGTGGTGCCCGGCGCGCGGTGGCGCACGGCGCGGATGGTCTGGGCGAAGTGCTCGGCCCCGCCGTCGGTCACGTCGTCGCGGTCGACGCTTGTGATGACGACGTGGTTCAATCCGAGCTTCGCCACCGCGTCCGCCACGCGCCCCGGCTCGAAGGCGTCGAGCGGCTCGGGCGGCTTGCCGGTGGCGATGTTGCAGAAGGTGCAGGCGCGGGTGCAGACCTCGCCCATGATCATCATGGTGGCGTGGCCCTGGCTCCAGCACTCGCCAACGTTGGGGCAGCCGGCCTCCTCGCATACGGTGACCAGGCGGTTCTCGCGCATGATCTTCGCGGTGCGCTTGTAGCCCTCGCCCACCGGGGCCTTCACGCGGATCCACGACGGCTTCTTCGGCTGGGCGTTGTCGGGACGGCGCGCCTTCTCGGGGTGGCGCTGGGCCGGGATCTTCAGATCGCGCATGGGACCTCCGGGTGGTTGCGCAGCATCTAGGCGATCCGCACGCGCGGTTCCACCCCGCGCCTTGACGCGGGGTGGTCCATCGCAGGGCGGCCGGAGCGTCAGTTCAGCCCGACGCCGACGGAGGCCTTGGCCACGCCCGCGTCGACGTTGACCTCGGCGGGCTTGTCCTGCTGGGCGAGGCTCACGTCGACCATGCGGCCCGACGCCTGCCGGCCCGCCTGCACGTCCACGACCGGGTCGCTGCTGCGCCCGTCGCTGCCGCGTCCCGCACCGACCCGGGCGACCGATGTGCCCTTCGCCGTCGCCTGCACATCGGCCGAGGTGCCGGTACCGCGCGTGGCCGACGCGCTCACCCCGGTGCTCCGGGTTCCGCCGCCGGTGTCTGCCCGGATGCCCGCGGACACGCCGCTCCCGGTCCGGGCCGCACCGACCGAGACGCGGGTACCCTGCCGCGACGACGCGGTTCCACCGGTATCGCGGGTACCGCCGCCCGCGCTCGCTTGGACGCTCGCGTTCGTCCGACCGCTTGCGTTCGTCTGGCCGCCCGCGGAAGCGCTCGCAGTGCTCCGACCGCCCGCGGAAAAGCCCCCGCCGGACCGATCGTCGGACCGATCCGCGGCGAAGGTGCGCTGCCGGTCGCGCGCCGCGTCGTTGGAGCCGCGCGCGGCCTGCGTCACGGACCCGCCGCCCTGACCGGTTCCGCGACGGTTGCCCCGCGCCGGGGCAAGTTGAAGGTAGGTCGCCATGCGCTGCGCCGCCTCGCGGTCGCCGATGTTGGACAGCAGCCCCACGCAGCGGGCATGCGCCTCGACGCGGATGAAGCCCGGTCCGAGTTGCAGCGCCTGGTGGCACGTCATTCGGGTGATCCTCTGGGCCGAGGCCGGCGTGGCTGCGGCCAGACCGCAGGACGCGGCGAGCGCGAGGGCCAGGGGGGAAGCGGTGATGGAGCGAATGGACAGTTTCATGTCGAGGTCTCCTTCCAATGCGATGGCCGTTTTGACCGTCGTCGATTGAACGCTACGCCCCGAACGATGCGCCGTATCGCGGAAACAGTTCGCGCTATTGTCCACCGAGCTTCGCTGACGCAGGAACTCATTACTCCGTAATTCGCACTTAATGAGCGAGACTACGTTTCGACGTCCGCGGGACAGTCGGAACGCCCATGTTATGAACGCGATACGGACGACGCCGATCGAACGTCCACTCCCGAATGCGAATTGCCTTACTCGCTCGCGGTCGCAGCAACCGCGATTCCGCAACAGCGCCTGATGATTTGCGGCAGAAGCCCTTTCCAAATGCGGATTGGCTAAATTTCCCGCCGGGGCCACTCAAGTAGTTAACAAATAGTTAATGGAATGGGGCGGACCTGCGACGGTTTGATCGCCATTTCGTGGCCGGCGAATCGCCGGCGGCAATTGGCGCGTCAGCGTCCGGCCAGCGATCCGAAGAAGGCGAGCGCGTCGTCGACCAACCGGGTCCGCGTCGCCTCAGTGTCCTCGAACATGCAGTGCCGCGCCTCCGCGTAGCGGACCTCCTCGCAGGCGGGCATCGCCGTGCAGAGCGCCGAGGCGGCCTCGGTGCGCACGACCCGGTCCGCGCCGGCGGTGGCCATCAGGATCGGCGCGCCGATCTCGTCCGCTCGCGTCTCGAGCACGGCCTGCCCCCGGTAGGTGGCCGCCACCCAGCGCGCCGAAGGTCCGCCCACGCGGAGCGCCGGCTCCAACGCGAACAGCGCCTCGCGCAGATGCGCACGCCCGGCGTCGCGGGCGCAGTCGGTGCCCTCGGCCAGCACGGCTGCGTCGTCGAACATCGCCGCGTCGTTCCACTGCCCGCGCCCCGGCGCGTAGGTGTCGCCGAGCCCGAGCGCCGTGAACGTCCGCCCGATGCCGCGCGCGACCGGCGCGGGAAACGGCGCGGTCTCGACCTCCACCATCGGCGCGACCAGCGCGTAGCCCAGCACCCCGGGCTGGTGATCGAGCGCCGCGCGCAGGGCGACGTGGCCGCCCATCGAGTTGGCCAACACCCCTACGGGGCCGTCGAGCGTGGCGAGGAAGGCGGCGAGGTCGGCGGCGTGGGTGGCGAAGTCGTCGACCCACCCCATCTCGGGGTCGGGTCCGAAGCGCGGCGAGCGCCCCTGCCCCCGCGGCGTGATCGCGGCCACGTTCCAGCCCGCCGCCTGCAGGCGTGACAGCTCCGCGCCGTACATGTCCACCGGCGCCGAGTAGCCCGGCACGAACGCGATCGTGCCCTTGGCCTCGCCCGCGGCCGGGGCGCGCCCGACCTCCAGCGCGACGCCGGGTTCGGGCTCGAAGGTCGCCCACGTCCAGCCCTCGGGCATCGGCGCGAGGTGCGCGTCGAGATAGGCCCGCGCCGCCTCGGCCTGCGCGTCCGAGACGGGCACTGGCGCGCCGGACGGCCCCTGCGAGACCCGCAGACCCAGCCAGACGCCGACGACCAGCGCGAGCACGAAGGCGAGCAGCGTCTTCACCGGCGGGTCCAGCCCCAGAGGCACAGCAGCTCCATCGCTACGTGGGCGCCCGCGATCGCGGTAGCGCCCGTCGTGTCGTAGGGCGGCGAGACCTCGACCACGTCGCCGCCCACGAGGTTGATGCCCGCGACGTCGCGCAGGATCGCCGCCGCCTGCCCGCTCGACAGCCCGCCCCAGACGGGCGTGCCGGTGCCCGGCGCGAAGGCCGGGTCGAGGCAGTCGATGTCGAAGGTCAGGTACACGGGCCGTTCGCCCACCCGCTCGCGGATGCGCCGCGCCACCGCGCCGGGCGCGGCCTCGTGCACCTCGCGGGCGCTCACCGTCTCCACGCCCAGCGTGTCCTCGTTCACCGTGCGGATGCCGACCTGGATGCTGGTCGCGGGGTCGATCACACCGGACTTCACCGCCTTGTAGAACATCGTGCCGTGGTCGATGCGCTCCATGTCGTCGTCGGGCCAGGTGTCGCTGTGCGCGTCGAACTGCACGAGGCTCAGGGGGCCGTGCACCTCGGCGTGGGCCTGCAGGATGGGGAACGAGCAGTAGTGGTCGCCCCCGAGCGCGATGCAGGCGGCGCCTTGCGCGAGGATACCGCGCACGTGGGCACGCAAGGCTCCGGGGAACTCCGCCACCCGCGCGTAGTCGAACCCGCAGTCACCGTAGTCGGCGATGGCGAGCTGCTCCAGCGGCGAGTAGCCGTCCCAGCCCCAGGGCGGATCGAAGGGCTGAAGCGCGGAGGCCTCGCGGATCGCGCGCGGGCCGAAGCGCGCGCCGGGGCGGTGCGTCACGGCGCCGTCGAAGGGCACCCCGGTGATCGCCACGTCGTAGCCCGCGAGGTCCTTCGCGTAGCGCCGCCGGAACATCGAGGTCGCGCCACCGAAGGCGTTCTCGAAGTCGAGGCCCCGCGCCGCGCCCGTGAACGCCCGGTCCACCTGGTCGCGCGCATCCTGAAGCAGTGCCATGTGCCGCCCTCCCCGCTTCCCCTCTAGCGGCGAGCGCGCGAGGGGTCGACACCCCTCGGGGGTGGGTTACTTGGGGTCCATGGATACGCTCCGCGACCGCTTCGTCCACGCCATGAGCCGCTGCGCCGCCAGCGTCAGCGTGGTCACCACCGACGGGCCGGCGGGGCGCGCCGGGATCACCGTGTCCGCCATGACCAGCGTCAGCGCCGACGGCGGCACGCCGACCATGCTGGTGTGCATCAACAAGGGCGCGTCCGTGGCGACCCCGATCCTCGGCAACGGTTGCTTCGCGATCAACGTGCTGGAGGCGCACCAGCAGGACGTCGCGGACCGCTTCGCGGGGCGCACGGAGGCGGCGGACCGCTTCGAGGGCGTGGCGTGGGACGCGCTGGAGACCGGCGCGCCGGTGCTGCGGGGGCTGGCGGGCTTCGACTGCACGCTCCAGTCGGCGGACCTCGTGGGGACGCATCATGTGATGATCGGGGCGGTGCGAGCGGTTCGCGTCACCGAGGACGGGACGCCGCTGATCTACGGGATGCGGGGGTATCTGCGGGCGGAGCGGGCGTAAGGGGGCTCTGCCCCCCGCGCTACGCGCGTCCCCCCGAGGTATTTCCGAAACGAAGACTCAAGGGCGATTAAGGGCGGCGCGCCATCCGATGGACAGGCGCGTTCCAAGTGGTAGGTCCGCCGGCGCCGGATCGACCACGCTTGCCGGATCGCGAGCGATGCGGCGGAGGGCAGCCTCCGCTTCGGGCAGCACGAGGAAGACCGGGCGCGCCTCCTTCGGCACGCGGGCTGCGCGGAACCGGCCGAGGGCTGCCAGCCCCTCCTCCGCCAGCGCGGCGGCGTGCTCGGCCGGGTCTCCGTGTGGCAGCGGATGACGGCCGCGCTTCACCAGCTCAGGCACGGCGAGCAGCAGGTTCGCCGCCCCCTGCGCCCGGCCTGCGTCGCGCGCGGCGGCCTCGTCCTCCGCGCCGGCGAGGCGGGCGGCGGTCCAGAGCAGCGTGCCGGCGGTGCGGTCCACGTGGGCGAGCAGTTCGGCCACGTCCGCAGGCGGCTCGGCGTCGAGGTCGCGCTCGCGCGCCGCCACCGCGTCGTCGAGGGCGCGCGCGCCCTTCGGGTCTAGCACGGCGGCGAGCGGCGTGACGACCTCGTGCCGCCGCACAGGCTTGCCCTCGGCGATCTCGCCAAGCGCGTCGCGCCACCACTGGAGGCGCATGAGCGCTATCAGCTGCTCCTTCGTGACCCAAGGTGCCCGGGCGACCTCGAGGTTGAACGCGTAGAGCGGCAGCAGCATCCGCCGCAGCGCCACGGGGGCGGCCATCGCGGCGCGGAAGCGCGGCGGGTCGCCCCGCGCCACCAGTGCGGCGCAGGCGGCGATGTCGGCGTCGAGGCTCACAGCGGGCGCACCACGCGCAGGGCATAGCCCACCCGGTCCCGCAGCCGGCGCCATGCGGCGATCTCGCGCCGCTCCGCCTCCACGGCCTGCCGGATCGCGGGCGCGGCGCAGCGGGCGAGCGCGTCGCACCGCTCCTCGATCCCGCCGTAGTAGGCTTCCCAGCCGGCATCCGAGACGCGGCTGCGCGCGACCACGCCCCAGCCGGCGGCGTGGATCGCCGCATCCAGCGACGCCTCGTCGTGGACGTCGGACTGCCAGAACGCGCGGGTCTCCCGGTCCGGGGTGCCGAAGGTGACGGGCTCCGAGAAGGCCACCGCACCGACGGGCCGCAGGGCGGCGCTCCAGCGGCCCAGAATGGCGGGAACGCCTACGAAGTAGGCCGCGCCCGCGCACCAGACGAGGTCGAACGGGCCGAGGTCCACGGGGTCGGGCAGCGCCTCGTCCGGCCCCACCAGCGTGCCTTGCGTGACCGTGACGCGCTCGTCGCGGCGATGGCGGCGGGCGGCCTCGCCCACGAAGGGCAGATGCCGGTCGAAGGCCGTCACGGTGCCGTCCGGCGCCGCGGCCCGCAGCGCGGCGATGTCCGCGCCCGGCCCGCAGGCCGCGTCGCAGAGGGCGGCGTTCCGTTGCACACCTGCGGCGGCGCAGACCCAGGCCACGTCCGCCTCGGTGCCCGGCCCCTCGCGGTGAAGGCCAGCGTGGATCGCCCAGAAGCCCCCGGTCATGCCGCCGTCTCCGCGCAGAGCTTCCATCGGATCGCGTCGAGCAGCGCCTCGAACGAGGCGTCCACGATGTTGGCCGACACGCCGACGGTGCTCCAGCGGCGGCCTGCGGCGTCCTCGTGGTCGATGATGACGCGGGTCACGGCCTCGGTGCCGCCTTGCATGATGCGGACCCGGAAATCGACCAGCGCCATGTCGGCGATCCGGTCCTGGAACCGCCCGAGATCCTTCAGCAGCGCCTTCGACAGCGCGTTGACGGGGCCGGCGTCCGCGCCCGCTTCCATGCTGTCGGACACGCTCATGCGCTTCTCGCCGTCGACCTTGACCACCACCACGGCCTCGGACAGCGAGATCGTCTCGTCGCGCTTGTTCTTCCGCCGCTCCACGGTGACGCGGTAGCGCTTGACCTCGAAGAAGTCGGGAAGCTGACCGAGCAGGCGGCGGGCCAGCATCTCGAACGAGGCCTGTGCGCCGTCGTAGGTGTAGCCGCGGTCCTCGCGCGCCTTCACCTCCTCGAGGATGCGGCGGAGCTGGGCGTCGGTGCCCTGGAGGCCGGCGGAGGCCAAGCGCTCGCGCAGGTTCGACAAGCCGGCCTGGTTGGACATCGGCACGATGCGGGCGTTGCCGACCGCCTCGGGGGGGACGTGCTCGTAGAGGGTCGGGTCTTTGGCGACGGCGCTGGCGTGGAGGCCGGCCTTGTGGGCGAAGGCCGAGGCACCGACGAAGGGGGCTTCGCGGCGGGGCACGCGGTTGAGGATGTC